>CBFHYD010000032.1:0-22616 GCA_965659975.1 Winogradskyella sp.
TATAAATCTAATAATGCATTTTTTTCAATAATAGATACCTGTGCAACCGAAGAAACACTTAAAAGTGCATAAAAAATTAAGGTAAATAGCGATTTCATTAGTGTTGGTTTTGGGGCGAGGGAACCTTTTTAACATTTCAAATATAGAAGAAAATTGAATATCATCGATAAAAACTTATATTTTTTCGACGAAATGCATTTAAAGAAATACTCTACCTTATTGCTCGATACTATTTATCGCTACTGATTCTATCGAAGTTCCATCACAATAAGCAGTAATTTCTATTGGATTACAACAGACTTCTCAATCCTCTATATAGGTTTGTTTTGCTACGGAAACATCGATAAGCATTGATATCTCTGACCAACAATGCAATGCGGACATTGAAAAAAGTACTCTTCCACCTCTACAACTCTACATTTAGTAATTCTCCGCTGATTTGAAGCACCAAAATTTCTGCGAGCTTTGCTTCATACTTAGCATTATTCTTACTCATCTCTGCGTTTAAAAGATTGAGCTGAGCTTGTCTAAATTCTATTGAAGTCACTTGACCGAGTTTAAATTTCTCCTGTGTACGTTCAAAATTATTTTGCGCCGTTTGAATATTTTTTTTCTGAACTTCATAAATGACCAACCTATTTTGGTAATCATCCCAAGCATTATTAAAGTTACGCTCAATGTCTTGCTTAAGCTGTTCTTTCTGAAGTTTCTGGTTTTCCAGGTTTATCTTTGCGTTTTGAACTCTGGTTATTGTTGCACCACCATCAAACAAATTCCAGGTTAAGGTGACTCCTGCAGAAACGTTATTGGTTGTGTTTTGCAAAACAAAAGCCAATGGACTATTGTTATTTGACTCATTCCATCCGTAACTACCTGTGAGACCAATGGTAGGTAAATATCCTGAACGACTACTTTTTACAATAAACTCGTTAATGGAAATATTTTTCTCATTCTGAACAAGTATCACATTATTACTTCTCATTTTTTGAAGTAATTCGGCTTTTTTCAGCTGCATTAAAAACGTAATGGTGGTATCTACGTCAAACTCGCTGCTAATAGCATTACCAGTTACGACATTCAAGTCACGCTTGGCATTGATTAAATTCTGTTTTTCAGAAATAATATTGATACTATCGTTATTGATATCTACCTCAGCATTTAGCACATCGAGCTTTGTGTTTTGACCATAGTCAAACTGATAGGAACTTCGCTTTAAACGGTCTTTGGAAATATCTAACGTTACTTCAAGTGCTCTGAGATTTTCGCGTTGTTGTGCCACATTATAATACACAGTTAATAATTGTAGCATGGTATTTTCTATAGTTTCACGTGCTTGCAATTCTGAAAGATTGTATTCTTCCTTTAAACGCTTATAATCATAGTATCGACCTAAACCATCAAACAAGGTATAGTTCAGATTTATGGACGCATTATAACGCCGTGTTTCGGCCCCATCGGCAACTCGAACTTCGCCATTAGCCAATTGTCCTTCTGTATTTTGTCTATCTATATTTCCTCCGGCATTTCCCGTTAAGGTTGGTAGATATCCTGAATTAAGAATGCTTTTATTGTTCTCAGCAACTTCAACATTATTATTGGCAATTTTGACACCATAATTATTTTCCAAAGCCAATGCAATTGCATCATTTGGTGTTATGACTTGTTGCGATACAACTTGATTGGCAACGCAACATAAAGCAAAGTATAGTATATGTTTCAAATTGTATTTCATCTTATACAGTGTTTGTTGTATTGCTATTTAAATGATTGGTATGCTGCAACTCATTTTGTTCCTTAATTGCACGCTCAACTTCTTCTTTAGTAACATTTTTGTTAGTATATAACCACTTTGCATTACGTTTTATAAAGTTGCCAAAGGATAAAAAGATTGGCAATACAATTAAGGTTAATACTGTAGCAAAACCAATACCGTAAGCGATGGATACAGCCATTGGAATTAGGAACTGCGCTTGTCTGCTTTCCTCGAAAATTAGCGGTGCTAATCCCGCAACCGTAGTTATAGACGTCAAGAAAATAGCTCTAAAACGAGATCGTCCAGCTTCGTACAAAGCATCGTCAAAGCTCATCCCATCTTTTAGGTTAGTATTGAATTTACTTATAAGTACCAATCCGTCATTCACCATAATTCCAATGAGGGCAATGATCCCTAAGAGCGATAAAATATTTAAAGGAAAATCGTGAATCCAATGTCCCCAAGCTACTGCAGGTAAACTCAATGGTATAATGAGTAATAGCAGTAATGGCTGACTGTAACTTCTAAATGTAAACGCAATCACTACATAAATAAGAATGAGTATTACAGTACCTACAGGTGCTAAGGAGTTGGTTAATTTTAGTCTTTCTCTATTCTGACCTTCGTACAAAGGTGTTACCGTTGGATATTTAGATAAAATATCTGGCATGACTTCAGATTGAATTTCTGCCATTATATCTGTAGGACTGGTTTCTTTTTGATTTTTTACATCTGCAGAAATCTGAATTTCACGTCTCCCTTCTAAGTGGTTTATTGCAACATCTCCACGGTCAATAGAATATGTAGCTATTTCTTTCAAAGGCACACGACCACCATTAGGTGTTACAATCCGCATATCCTCAAGATTATTGATGGACGATCGATTCTCTCTGTTGTAACGCACCCAAACACGTATTTCATCTTGTCCTCGCTGAAAACGTTGCGCCTGCGCACCAAAAAAGGCTGAACGTACTTGAGTCATTACAGTCCGCAAATCTAAACCTAAGGCGTAAGCATTATCCTTTAATTCTAATCGGATTTCTTTAATACCAGCAGGATCGTTATCTGTGACATCCTTTAATAAAACATTACCTTCTAAATATTGTTTGAGTTCAGTCTTTGCTGCCTTTAGTTCACTGATATTATTACCTAAAAGTGATACCGCTACAGGTGTACCTCCAAAATTCCCTCCACTACCGTAAACTAAACTCTCCACACCATAAACTGGACCAACGCGTTCCTGGATTCGATTAGTTACTAATCCTGTGTTTATTTCATTTGGACGTTCTTCACCTGGTAATAAATTTATCTGCAATCTTGCTGCTGAAGATCCAGGACCTAAAGTAGTTATCATATTTTCAACCAAATACTTCTCGGCATCTTCTCCCAAATATTCATTATGAATTTCTTTTGTAACCTTTTTAGCTTTTTCTTCTATAAAGGAAATTATACTATCGGTAACCATTTCATTAGTTCCATTTGGCATATTAAGCTCTATAGAAACCTGATCACTTGCTATTCTTGGAAAAAAGGTAACTCTAATAATTCCACCTCCAATGCTTGAAAAGGTCAAGATCATGAATACTACAAATAGTGAAAAGGTTAAGAATTTTTGGTTAAGCACAAAACGCAAAAATGGGCTATACATATTATCGCGAAGCCAGCGCATTATGAAGTCACCGAAAGTATTCAGGTATCTTAATTTTGAAAACACCTTTTGAAAAAATCCTGCTAAACCTTGTTTCTCTTTTGTCGATGGCGGTCGCAGTGCTTTACTGTGTGCCAAATGCGCAGGTAGAATAATTAAGGCTTCAACCAATGACACAACCAGCGTTAGTATAACAATAACAGAAACTTCTCCAAAAAATTCACCGATTCTTCCATCTAAAAACAGAAAAATACCAAAAGCTAAAATTGTGGTTAATATCGCCGAAATAATGGCCGGCATTACTTCCATAACACCATCGATAGCTGCTTGTTCTGGTGATTTACCTTTTTCGTATTGTTGATATATGTTTTCGGCTATTACAATACCATCATCCACCAAAATACCGATAACAATAATCATCCCGAATAAGGACAATACGTTTATGGTCACATTGAAATAGCCTGCGAACATAAACATTCCTAAAAATGCAACTGGTAAACCAAAGGCTACCCAAAAAGCTAATCTGGTATTCAAGAAGAGCGATAAAAATATTAATACCAAAATCATCCCAACAATGGCATTTTCGGTAAGTAACTCGGTCCGCTGAACTAATGTTGTCGATAAATCTCTAACGACACTAAGCTTTACATTATCATACTTTTGATTGAACTCCTCAATATATGCTTTAGTCTTATCAGCTGAAGTTATTAAGTCCTCATTATTGGTACTCGTGATAGTTATATTAATGGATAGATTACCATCAAAAAGACTTGCATTTGGTGTCTCCGAAAATTGATCTTTTACAGTAGCAACATCCTTCAACTGAATACGTCTACCTGATATGTCTGATTTAATGGTAAGATTAGATAACTCATCTGCATAGTAACTTCTGTTGTTCGCGCGGATTAAATACTCTTCGGCACTTGTTTTTACCGTACCACCAGTTGTAGTCAAACTGCTTTGGTTAACCGCTTGAGCAACTTCAGCAAATGTGAGATTATAGGCTAACAGATTAGCTTCATCAACTGCAATCTCTATTTCTTCTTCAGGATAACCAGAAATACTAATTTGCGATATTCCATCAATGCCACGTAAGTCATTTTCTACCTGTCGGCCAATTTGCTTTAAGGTTTTTAGCGGAATATTTTTACCACTTATGGCAAAAGTAATTGTTGGTCTAAGTGCCTCTTGTTTTGCAACAACTAATGGTTCCATCCCAACAGGAAAAGAAGGTACACGATCTACAGCATTCTTTACCTCGAGAAGCATAAAATCGATATTTTCCCCTTTTTCAATTTCTACATTTATAGTACCACTATTTTCTCTTGATGTGGACGTAACACGTGCTACACCAGCCAAACCTTTAAGGTTATCTTCAATTTTAAGTACAATACCTTCTTCCACTTCTTGAGGCGATGCGCCTGGATAAGTAACCGCGATACTTATATTTTTGGAATCTACGAGTGGAAAAAATGATGAGTTAAGTTTGGACGCACCGAGAAATCCGAAAACAAAAAATGCTAAAACAACTACGTTTACAGCAACACTGTGCTTTATAAAAAAAGAAATTAACTGTCTCATTAATTCGCTTTTGGTTTCTTGTTATCCGAAGTATCACTTGTTGGACTGTAAGCCTGTACTAACATACCAGCATAAGCGCCAGGTGTTGGCTTGGATATAATCACGGTACCGTTAGGAATACCTTTAACAACTGCCTTGGTATTTGAAAAATAGACCGGATTTACATCGATAAGATCTAATAAGCTATCCTTAACAACAAACATTTGGTTTTGATCAGATATTAAACTTCGTGATACTTCTATAGCGTCTGATTCTGATTTTGCATTAAGATTGGCTTCCAAATACATCCCTTCTTTAAGGTCGTTATCTATTACCTCTATATAAGCATTAATGGTTTGTGTTGTTGCGTCTATACTTCCATTGACTCTCGATACTCGACCAGAATATGTTTTTGACTTATCTAATGTATTTAATACAACCGTTTCTCCAACTTTTAACAGATTTGCATAGCGTTTACCTAATGCTACTTCCATTTCGTAAACTGATGGGTCAATAAATTCACCCAACTTTTGTCCATTACGGATTAAGGATCCTTCTGTAACCAATGCCTCAGTCAATATCCCAGTGAATGGTGCTCTAATATTGAATTTACCCAAGCGTTGTTCCAAATTCTTTACATTATAATAGCTACTTACTATTCCTCTACCTGTAATAAAGAAATTCTCTTTCTCAGAGGTCATTTCAGGAAGTTTTGGTGTGCTTTTTTCAAGATCAAATCCATTAAGATAAGACTGCCATTTTGGGAAAATATCGGGAAAATCTAATCTTAAATCGGGCATTATAGCCGCAATAGAATTGTATAGATTACTCTTAGCAGATTGCACACTTGCATAATACTCTGCAGCGTCTACCCTAATGATAGTTTGTCCATTATTGTAGGTTTGGCCTGGCCTAAATAATTTTCCGGTACCTCTAAAAACACCTTGAACTTCAGAATATAGCTCTACACGACGTTTAGCAATAAGATTTCCATTTGCGGGTATAACAATTTGTACAACACCATTTTGAACAGTGTCAGTGAATACAGTCTTCACAACTTTTGCAGGAGCTGGCCTTTGCTTTTTATTGCCATTGGCAATCTTTTGACCTATAAAATAAGCACCGACAATTAGTAGAAGACCTAATAAGGATAAAACAATATTACGCATGGATGGTTAGGTTGTTTAAACTACAAAAGTACCTATAAGCCTATACGACTGTCGTTAAAATAATCTTAATTGTTAAAATTGAAATTTACAGGTACGAAATGTCCTTCAATTTGACAGGGTAATAGATGTAATATGGAAATTAGCTGTCAAAATCTTCAATAGACTCCTGAGTAGTTTCCCAGTCTTCCATTAGCTGCTCTAATTGCTGCTTTTTGTTTTGATAATTATCAAAAAAACTCGGGTCGGCTGCAGTCTTATCGTAATTAGTAGCTAAAGCAACATCATCATTCTTAATTGATTTTTCTAATTCATTAATTTTCGATTCAATATTACTCAGTTTATTATTAAGGGATTTTAGCTTCTTTTGATCCTCGTAGCTCTGTTTGTTGTTAGACGTTTTTTCAGCTTTTGCCACTACAGTTCGCTTTTCTGCCTCACGGAGGTTTTCCAAATTGCGTTGCTCAAGATAAAAATCAATATCACCTAAATATTCTTTGATTTTTTGATCCTTAAACTCGTAAACTGTTTGGGTTAATCCTTGTAAAAAATCACGGTCGTGAGACACCAAAATAAGCGTTCCTTCGAACTTGATTAGAGCATCTTTAAGAACATTCTTAGATTGAATATCTAAATGGTTTGTTGGCTCATCCATTATTAGTACGTTCAATGGCTGAAGTAATAATTTTGCCAAAGCCAATCTGTTGCGCTCGCCTCCTGAGAGAACTTTCACATATTTATCTACCTCTTCACCTCTAAATAAAAAGGCTCCCAAAATATCCCTAACCTTACTGCGATTGGTTTCATTAGCCGCATCAATCATGGTATCTAAAACGGTCTTATTGCCATCAAGATATTCAGCTTGGTTTTGGGCAAAATACCCTATTTGTACATTGTGCCCTAATTGCACTTGTCCATCATAAGGAATTTCTCCAACTATGATTTTTGCCAATGTAGATTTTCCTTGTCCATTTTGCCCAACAAATGCTGTTTTGCTATCTCTTGCAATGGCCAAATCAACGTTATTTAGGACTTTTAATTCACCATAATTTTTTGAGACGTTATCAATTTCTACCACTACTTTGCCAGGTACTACCGAAATTGGAAAATTAACCGTCATTACGGCATTATCATCTTCATCAACAGTAATACGCTCCATACGATCTAACTTCTTAATTAGCGATTGCGCCATTGTGGCCTTGGAAGCCTTCGCCCGAAATTTTTCAATGAGTTTTTCGGTTTGCTGTATTTGCTTTTCTTGGTTCTTTTGGGTGGCCAATTGCTGCTCTTTTATTTCTCGGCGTAGTGCTAAGAATTGAGTATATGGCTTTTTGTAATCGTAAATTCGCCCCAACGAAATCTCAATGGTTCTATTTGTTACATTATCCAAAAACATTTTGTCGTGAGAAACAATAACAACTGCACCTGGATAATTCTTTAAAAAATTTTCTAACCAAATAATAGATTCTATATCCAAATGATTAGTAGGCTCATCTAATAACAACAAGTCATTATTTTGAAGTAATAGCTTTGCCAATTCGATTCGCATGCGCCAACCACCAGAAAAGGTATCTGTCAACTTATTAAAATCTTCTCTTTTGAATCCTAAACCTTGAAGAATCTTTTCTGTTTCACCTTGGTAGTTATAACCACCCAATATTTCGTATTGATGTTGAATATCATTCAAATCAATCATTAGCTGGTTATACGAATCACTCTCATAATCAGTACGCTCAGCTAATTGTGTATTTATAGTTTCGAGTTGCTTTTCGAGCTTTTTAATTTCCTGAAATGCCTCGTACGATTCCTCTATAACGGTCTTACCAAAATCGAAATCTATATCCTGTTTTAAAAATCCAATTTTTAAATCTTTGTCAGCAGCTATTTGTCCAGTATCTGATTCTTGTTCTTTTGAGAGTATTCGAAGTAAAGTAGATTTGCCTGCCCCATTCTTACCTATGAGTCCAATTCTATCGCCATATCCAAGCTTAAAGGTGATATCTTCAAAAAGGAATTCGCCTTGAAATGAAATTGATAGATTATGAATATTAAGCATTAAAACTTCGTTTATTATTGAATGAAGGTGACAAATGTTACACCAAATTAAATACTAAAAAATTAACTTTGTATTCTCAGTTGAGGAGCAAAAATAATCTTTTATCTAATGATTGGAAAAGGAACTAAAATTTATAGCATAATTACAGGTGCATGTCCGAAATGCCATCACGAATCTATGTATGTTGAAAAAAATCCCTACCGCATTTCAGAAACTCTAAAAATGCATGATCATTGCTCAAATTGTAAAACAAAATACAGTATGGAACCTTCATTTTTTTATGGTTCTATGTATGTGAGTTATGGTGTAGGTGTTGCTTTTGCTGTTGCTGCTTTTATAATTAGCTATGTGATTTTTGAAAGCTCTTTGATGACTGGTTTCATTGTCATCGTAGCTACATTAATTGGCCTTATGCCTGTAATTATGCGTTTGTCCAGGAATATATGGATTAACTTATTTATGAGTTACGATAAAGAATTGGCCAAAACATCCGCTACGACTAAAATCTCTTAATGTCTATTTCTGGCTCTAATGATGATTCATTATTGATAAGATTATAGAGTTGCCTAGCGACATATGGTCCAACCATTACTCCGCGAGAACCTAACCCATTCAAAACATACAATGGTTTGAAAGTATGATGTTGACCTACGATTGGTCTTCTATCCTTTGTAGTTGGCCTTACGCCAGCTTTATGATCAACAATTTCAAAATCACATTTTATAAATGCTTTTAATTTTGAAATTAATTTGGATTTTGCTTTTTCTGTAGGTGTATTTGTTTTGTCTGCCCACTCATATGTAGCTCCTACTCTATAATAATCATCTCCGATTGGTATAATAAAAACCGAAGACTTTATTGCCTCTGTTAATTGCAAAGCTGGCGCCTTAATAGTTAGTACTTCTCCTTTGGTTCCTGATAATGGTATATTAGAAAAAAATGGATTGTTCTTGACACCAAATCCTTCAGCAAAAATTATAGCATTGGCCTTTAGATTATTATAAATAATATAATCTGAATGTATTTCTAATGCTGAATAATCAAAAGTATCTTCCATCAGATTAGAACTGGATCGTAGGTGTGCTTTATAAGTATCTATTAATTTTTTAGTATCTAAATGACCTGTTTGATATACTTCACCTAAACCAAGCTCTGCATCGACAAATGGATTTTTATTCTTTACAATAGTTGTTGAAAGGAACAGTTCTAAGCTTGGTTTATCTGCTGCAGTAAACCACATATTTTGTTCTTCAATAGAATTAAACCGTCTATAAATAGGATGTTGGAAATCAAACTTTGTATCCAGTACATTTTCTATTTCTTTGTATGAAGGTAACGCACAATTAAGCTGTTCTTGAGCTTTCCATACTTTTGTGAATCGTTTTAGGACCACAGGATTATATAGACCTGCAGCAACGAGTGAAGATTTCTGAGAGGCATTATCAAATACTTTAAAGCTCTTTTTATTCGTATTTAATACCTCAACCATTGCAATGCCTGCAAGGCCACATCCAACAACTATATATTCGACATTTTTCACAGTTCAAAATTAACCAATAAAAAAGCGCCTGCATAAATGCAGACGCTTTATTTATTATAGCATTGGATTTAGTAATTCCACATGTCTTGTTCAAAATTTCGGATTTTATCCTTGATACGTTCAGATTCCATCAACTGCATTAAAGCATTTTCTTTAATGTATTCTTTAACCTCTCTATCTCCGTAAACATTCTCTTCCTTATACATGTACCCATTATATCGTCTTGAATTTAGAATATGATCAAAGGAAAATGGCATAGCACTATTTTTATTATTGAACGCTTTTGCCTCGTGTAAAATCCCACGTGCCTCAGGATAGAATACCCAGAACAATGGAATAGGTTCATTATTTGCTTCGTCATCTGAATCAATGAAATTAACATCTGGTGCAGCAGGGCCAATACCTAAAAGTCTGTACTTTAACTCACCTTGACGCTTATCGAAATACCATAAGCCTTTTACCAAATAAGCTTTGATATCAAAAGCCTCAATATCACGACGGATAATATACTCTGGATCTACATAACCATCGGCGTTGAATTGATCGAAACCAATATCTAAAGTATCCGTTTTAGTCATTGACTGTTGAAGTTCTTCAAACGTTTTTTCTTGAGCAAAATAAGAATCGGCATATACTCTTGGTATATCTCCTTGTTTTACTGCCTTCCATAATACGTGAAATAAGGAACGACGATCTGGACCAATATTATTTGTATCTACTGGATAATAAAGTGGAAAATTGACACGCTCATCTAAGACGATTTTTTCCCAAGTCATTTTAGAGAATAGTATATCTCTATCATCGACATAACCATATTCTAATGGTTCGTCATTGTCCATAAGCAACTGCTCTTCTGTTTTTACACCAATTTCTTCCGGAATTTGTGCGTTTAGAATATTCGCTTGCGCAAACATTCCATTAACCGCAATAACACCTAATGTTGTAAATAATAATTGCTTTAATTTCATGCTTTTATGTTTTAAACGTTTGAGGCTTTTTTAAAACGTATTTGCTTCAAAAACTTATTAGTTCGATAATTCTATTACTACCGGAGAAACAGTTTTGATTCTTACGTTTGTACCTTGTGCTTTCGCTTTTATGTTAATAAACTGAACAATGTCACCACGTCTCGCAGAACGTAAAGCCGTTTTAGCTGCCGGACTTAATCTGTTACCTGTACAGTTTACTGATGGCTTACCAGGTACTTTCATTGTAAATGACTGAATTGTTAGTGGTAACTTAAAATCAAAGTCATCTCCAAAATCTGCTGTAAGCTTACCGATTTCTACATTATTACGAGGTAATTTTGTTCCGTTTTGACCGTTAAATGCACCTTCTGGTTTTGGTAAATCTTTAATTCTGAAAGTCTTTTTGTCTGAAACTCTTTGACCGTCATCTAAAGTACCAGTAACATTAATCGTTACTTCTCGACCAGAAGCTGGACGCATTTCGTATTTATCTGTTCCTACCTTATTTAAACCAGTTGCATTAGCCACTACTTTGTTCGAAGGAATACCGGCAAACGAAATTGTCATTGGATTTACTACACCACGATAAACAACATTCATCTTATCAGCTGAAATTGTTGCTGAATTTGGCTTAGGAACAACTACATAGTTTCCTGTAAATTCTATAGGTAATTCTTCGCCTTTTTCCATAAAAGTAAATGTACCCTTAACTTCATTTTCACCAACATTACCTGTTGTGAAGTTTAATCTTGCGTTACCTAAAGAATCTATTGCACCTTCTTCTGATAATGCTACTTCGTTACCGTTAATATTAAGTTTTATTGGAGTTACATTAGCATATTTACCTAATACAACTTTTCCTTGGAATTTCTCTCCTGCGAAAAATGCATTCTTATCCGGAATAACTATGGCTTGATAGTTCTTTAAAGTAATAGCTTCTTCTAATGAATTTCCTAAGAATACATTATAGAGGTTTGCCTCAGTAGTCTTAACATCGTTCTGAATCGATGTCAATTTTGCAAATGATGCAATCGCTGGGAATCCTTTAAAATTATAATCTAAGTAACTTAGCTTAGCACCTTCCTCAGGTTTAACCTCACTAAAGTCAAAACGCTTATCAAAGTTTGCAAGCGCAGTCTCATAAGTTACATCCTCACCAAGAACAGCTTTAATGTCCGCTTTGTACTTTTCGAATGTCTCCATAACTTTCTGACCTGCTTTGGTTAATCGATCTCCAGTAAACCACTTTTCGTCTAAGTAATCACCTTTATCCATTTTCTCAGCTGGTAACTGACCATTCTCCATTTCATATCCACCACCTTTAAGGATGTCTTGCTTAAGACCACCAATATAAGTGTTGAATTTATCTGAAATTGCTTTTATTTGCTGAGCCTTAGCTGCTGGTAATTTAAACTCAGCTTTTTCCTCAGCTTTTTGACCCAAACCTTTAAGTAGATTTTCGTTTGCTCTTGCAGTGAATGCATTCGTAGATTCGAATTTAGCATCCATTGAAGCAAAAGCTGTTAATACTTCTTTGTCCATAGTCATTGCGATCATAGCAATGAATACTAAGTACATTAAGTTAATCATTTTCTGCCTTGCAGATAATTTTCCTCCTGCCATTTTAATTAGTTTTTAGAGTGTTAATAATTAATATTGAAAAACTAATTAGTTCTTATTCATCGCAGATAACATACCACCATAAACACCATTTAATGATGAAAGGTTAGATGCTAATGATTGCATTTGTTCTTTTAATTTCGCTGCGTTCTCAACTGCTTCTTCATTTATAGCAGCTTGTCTGTTTGCAGACTCCATTTGTACTTTGTAAAGACTGTTTAATGACTCCATTTGAGCAGCCGCTAAAGACATTTCTTCACTATATTTCTTCTGTGCTGCCATAGAATCTACGGTTGGGTTAAGACTCTTCGCTGCACCTTCAAAGTTTTTGATACTATCACCTAAGCTTGCCATTAACTCTCCGTCAATCTTAGCTTCTTTTAATAAGTTATCTAATTTTTTAGACAATATACCTTCAGCATCTTTAGGGTTTTCACCTTTCTTAGCTTTAGCTACACCACCATCTAATTCAGGATATACTAAAGACCAGTCTAATTCTTCACTTTGTCTTTCGAAGGCCGAGTAAGCAAATACTAAGGCTTCTACAATCATACCTATAGTTAAGATCTCAGATCCGTAAGGCCAGTGCTGAATTTTGAATAATGCTCCAACAATTACAATTGCTGCACCTAATCCGTAGATCATATTTGTTACTGTCATTTTACCTTTTTGTGCCATAATTTTAGTTTTAAGTTTTCTTGTGTTAATGTGGTATCAACACAATATTAGTTGTTTAAGTTTATAGTTATTTATTGTTCTTCTTATTAGAGAAGTTAGGTTTAATTATTTTTTGCGTTTTTGGTTACTTCGGTTCCCATGTAGTCTTGTACTGTTCTGAATCCGATATAACTTCTTGCAGAATCTGCATACTCATAATCACGTGAGCTCACCTGTAAGTAATATGCAACGTCTTTCCATGAACCACCACGTACGACTTTACGTTGGTTATTTGGATCATTAACGTTAGGATTTATGCTTGACATAAACTCATAAGATGATGTTGAATAAGAACCATTAACCCATTCAGAAACGTTACCCGCCATATTGTATAAGTTAAAGTCATTTGGCTCATATGCATCTGCTTCTACAGTATATAAAGCCTGATCCGCGGCATAATCTCCTCTTAATGGTTTAAAGTTTGCCATAAAACATCCTCTATCATTTAAAGTATAGTTGTTACCCCAAGGATAAGTTGCTCCTTGTAATCCACCGCGAGCAGCATATTCCCACTCAGCTTCGTTTGGTAATCTATAGATGTTTACAGATTGTCTTTTTCGTGACTTCTGGTAGTCGTTATGATATATCGTACGCCACTGGCAAAATGCTTTTGCTTGCTCCCAAGACACACCAACAACTGGATAATCTCCGTAGGCATCATGCCAAAAGTAGTCATTGTGCATAGGCTCATTATAAGAATAAGCGAAATCGCGTATCCAAACCGTAGTATCTGGATATACCATAACTTCCTTTTGCTCAATTACGTCAGAGCGTTTAAGGGTTCTGTCTTTAGCAGCTGCTTGAATATCCATTTTTGAATATTTAAATATAAACTGCGAAACATCCCAAGTACGTTGTCCATTATACGATTCTTCTAACGGCAAGTACATGTTATCCATTACTTCAGAATATAATTCGTCTGGATAATCTTCCGTAGCAAATTCCAAATCAATATCTTCATTGATTAATCTTTGGTCGTTTCCATAAGTATTAATCATGTACTTTTGATATGGTGTAAGATCGGTAGTATCTGCATCTGTATATGCGTATTCACCTATTCCTCCATCTCCAGGAACCTTTCCTTCTAAATCAGCCATTTCAGCTAAATTCTGACGGATAATTTTATCACGGACATCTTGTACAAATTGTCTGTACTCGCTATTCGTAATTTCAGTCTCGTCCATGTAGAATGCTCTAACTGTTGCAGTTTTAGTTGGGGCATCTTGCATACCAGCTAAATCATCATCTGATTTACCCATAATAAAAGCTCCTCCTGGAATAAGCGTCATTCCATAAGGCTTTTCTGGGTGCCATCTTTTACCTTTTACGCCGACAACTTGTCCGCGATCTCCAGAGTTACAACTTACCATAAAAGCCACAACTGTGATTAGTAAAATAAGCTTCTTAATTTTCATACAACTATAGGTTAAATTAGTGTCTTTAAATTTTGAGACGGTAAACATATCTCATTTAATCGGAAAAAACAACTTTTTTTCGAATTTTTTTGCATTTCATCCCTAATAATATACATTTCATCGATAAAAATTATCTTAATATTCGATTAACTGGATACTTTAGAAGTTATTCTTCCTGTACGCCTTATACCATCTTTCTGGAATCTTTCCAGTGGTCGCATCTTGATAATCTTCGAGTGCGCATGGTAATAACGTATGCTTTTTTAATTTATTATTAAGATTTTCTAAAAAAGGAATTTCTATCCACCAACGTCCAGTTTTAATACTTTTGAAGAATATAAGTTCCTCATCCTCAACAAGTACGTTGTATTTTTGATAATTGTCATTATCCAAGAAATCGTCATCGTTTACTCTACAGTTAACACCTTCTATAAAATACCAAACCATTTGAGCAACAAGCATTGCTGTAATGGTATCCTTTGGTGAATAGTGATATTCATAGATACCAAAGGATGATACTTTATTACTAATACCAGCGTATCTCGTAATTGCACAGATTTCTTTACCATCAAGACCGTTTGGTGTAAATTTTAATTTTTCTCCTACCTCAGCAGAACGTACAGCCTTTAAATCAACCGTAACAATATGCGCATCTCGCATCACAGGTTCTACACTATTGATATTATTGGAAACTTCTCCGAGCCTGTAAGCCTCAAAGTAAAGTTTATCCATGAGATTAATTTCTTCTTGACTATTGAAATAAGTCTGAAAGCCAACCGTAGAGTAATTAAAAAGATTAAATGGCTCTTCCAATATTATTTTACCAACGTAGCTATTGTTTTTAATTGGTTGAGACGTATCTCCTAAATCAAAGTTTGTATCGACGTTAACAATGTTAACCATCGGTTGCAAATTATCATAAGCGCGATAATTTGAATAGGTTAAGTCTTGGCTACCGCCTAATATTATAGGAATAATCTTTTTTTCGACCAGAACTTCAATCGTTGTTCTTAAGGCAAAATACGTATCCTCCACAGAAGCGCCAGCCTCAATATCTCCAAGGTCAGCCAATGTGGTATGCCAATTACCAGGAAATAGACTGTAAAGTGTTTGACGAATTCCATCAAAATTTAAATTTGCGCCTATGTAATTGACATCGTTTCGGTTTTCCTTAACTCCAATGATAGCTAATTGAACACCTTCTAAATCTGGAATACCATTCTGCTCGGAGTGGACTTTTACTTTTTTACCTATAGTTTGTTGGGATAATAATTCGCAATGTGCTAATACCGAATCTGAAACTGGAGATAAAAAATTAAATGTCATTAAGAATTACTTTTTTGCAGTGGTCTTTTTACGAGTAGTTTTCTTTTTAGTCGCTTTTTTCTTAGGTGCTTTTTTCTCAATAAGTGCTTGAGCTTCTTCCAAGGTCATCTTGGACACATCATGTGTTTTCGGTAATTCTACTTTGACTTTACCTTTTATCACGTTATGTCTTCCCCAACGTGCCTTTTCAACACGAATGCCTTCTTCTTCCCAATTATGGATAAGCTTGTCTTTTTCTTTTTGAATCTTATCTTCAATTAAAGTTACAATATCATCGTCAGACAAATTATCCCAATCGTACTTTTTATTAACATTGATGAACATATTGTTCCATTTAATGAATGGTCCAAAACGTCCTTTACCTTTTATAACATCCAATCCTTGATAGATATATATCGATGCATCTGCTTTTTCTTTCTCCTTAATATATATGACAGCTTGATCGTAATCTACACTTAATGGATCTTCACCTTTCGGTAAGGAGACAAACTTTTTACCATAACGAACATATGGTCCATATCTACCATTATTAACTTGGACTTCTTCCTCATTATAATGTCCTAATGATTTTGGAAGTTTAAACAAGTCCATTGCTTCCTCGAAAGTTATAGAACTTAATTGTTGATCTGGTGATAAGCTCGCAAATTCTGGCTTTTCTTCATCATCAACAGTACCAATCTGAACCATTGGTCCAAACTTACCTAAACGCACACTGACTTGTCGTCCTGTATCTGGATGTAAACCGAGAATTCGCTCACCAGATTCACGCTCAGCATTTTCCTGCACATCCTGTACTTGTGGGTGAAATCCTTTATAAAAGTCTTTCATCATGGCACGCCAATCTTCTTTGCCTTCTGCTATATCATCAAAACTTTCCTCAACTCTTGCCGTAAAATTATAATCAAGGATACTCTCGAAATGATTCACTAAGAAATCCGTAACTATCATACCAATATCTGTTGGAACGAGCTTTCCTTTATCAGAACCTACTTTTTCAGTAAGTTGCTTTTCATACACAACACTATTTTCTAATACCAATTGTACATAGTTTCGTTCTGTACCATCAACAGTTCCTTTTTCAATATAATTTCTATTCTGAATTGTAGAAATTGTCGGAGCGTACGTAGATGGTCTACCAATGCCTAACTCTTCCAACTTCTTAACCAAAGAGGCTTCTGTAAAACGCGCTGGCGGACGTGTAAAACGTTCTGTCGCAGTTATATAATTGTTATCGAGTTTATCCGAAACTTTTAAATATGGTAATAATCCATCTTGTTCTACATTTTCATCATCTGTACCTTCAAGATAAACTTTGAGAAAACCATCGAATGTTATGATTTCACCGTTAGCGCTAAATTGTTCTTGAACGTTATGAGAACTATTTACTTTAATTCTAACATTGGTGCGTTCTAAGTTTGCTTCACTCATTTGAGAAGCAATCGCTCGCTTCCAAATCAATTCGTATAATCGTGCTTGATCACGTTCGGCACTAACACTGTGGTTTGCAAAATTCGTTGGCCTAATCGCTTCGTGTGCTTCTTGAGCACCTTTAGATTTACCTTTATAATTACGCGGTTTGCTGTAGGCTTCACCATAAGCACTAACAATTTCCTGCTTTGCGCCATTCTTTGCTTCATCAGATAGATTAACACTATCTGTTCTCATATAAGTAATAAGTCCGGCTTCGTAAAGTCGCTGTGCATTACTCATAGTTCGTCCTACTGTAAAACCTAATTTACGAGAAGCTTCCTGTTGTAATGTTGAAGTTGTAAATGGTGGTGCTGGTGATTTTTTTACTGGTTTCTTTTGGAGGTCTGCGACTTCATAAGTTGCTGAGATATTTTTATTTAAAAAGTCTTGAGCTTCATCCTTAGTACTGAAATTTTTAGTGAGCTTAGCCTTAAAACTTGAACCATCTACAGTTTTAAATTCTGCATCAATGCGATAGGATGCTTCTGCATTAAAGGCTTGAATTTCACGTTCACGTTCTACAATAAGTCTTACAGAAACCGATTGCACGCGTCCTGCAGATAATCCACCTTTTACTTTACGCCATAAAACTGGGGACAATTCGTATCCTACTATTCTATCTAATACACGTCTTGCTTGCTGAGCATCTACCAAATTATAATCAATAGAACGCGGATTCTCAATCGCTTTCTTTATAGCTGACTTTGTGATTTCATGAAAAACAATTCGTTTTGTCTTCTCTAAATCCAAACCAAGTGTTTCAGCCAAATGCCAAGAAATAGCCTCTCCTTCTCGATCCTCATCACTCGCTAGCCAAACCATTTCTGCCTTTTTGGCTAAATCTTTAAGTTTCTTTACAACATCTTTCTTGTCCTTAGAAACTTGATATTTAGGTTTAAAATCGCCTTCAACATCAACACCCAATTCCTTGGAAGGTAAGTCAGCAATGTGTCCGTAACTGGACTCGACTTTAAAATCTTCTCCAAGAAATTTTTCTATGGTTTTCGCCTTTGCTGGCGACTCAACTATGACTAAATTCTTCGGCATGCTTTTGCTTTTTTGAGAACGCAAAGGTATAGCAAAAAAAATTCATTGTCCTAATGAATAAATTTATGGACTACACTTTTCGGATGAATTAATAAGGCAAAGAAGGTATTTAACATGATTAAATTTGATACTGCCAGTTTGTCATAAACGTTGTTTTATTTTTATCTTTGCATGCTTATTGAAATTGAAAAGAGAACAGAATTTTTAGCGTTCGGAAAAAGAATATGGAAAAAATTATAGACGAAAATAAACAAGGAGAACATCTTACTTTAGACGCTAAAGAAGGCAATACAAGAAAAGTTTTTATTGAAAGTTATGGATGCCAGATGAACTTTAGCGACAGTGAAATTGTAGCCTCCATATTATCTAAAGAGGGTTTCAATACAACTGACAAATTAGAAGATGCTGATTTGGTTTTGGTTAACACCTGCTCTATCAGAGACAAGGCCGAGCAAACTGTGCGTAAGCGCCTTGAAAAATATAACGCCGTAAAGGAAAAGCTAAACCCAAAAATGAAAGTTGGTGTTTTAGGTTGTATGGCAGAACGTTTGAAAAGTAAATTCCTCGAAGAAGAAAAAATAGTTGATCTTGTTGTTGGTCCTGATGCTTACAAAGATCTACCAAATCTTATAAGTGAAGTAGACGATGGTCGTAATGCTATTAATGTCATCCTTTCTAAAGAGGAAACCTATGGAGATATTGCTCCGGTAAGACTAAACTCAAATGGTGTAACCGCATTTGTATCGATAACACGAGGTTGTGACAATATGTGCACATTTTGCGTTGTTCCATTTACACGAGGTCGGGAACGTAGTCGAGAACCACAATCTATAATTGAAGAAGTAAATGATTTATGGAATAAAGGTTATAAAGAGGTTACCCTTTTAGGCCAAAATGTCGATAGTTATTTATGGTATGGTGGTGGCCTTAAAAAAGACTTCAAGAAAGCTACAGAAATGCAAAAAGCGACAGCAGTAAATTTTGCCATGCTATTGGATATGTGTGCAAAAGCACAACCAAAAATGCGTTTCCGTTTTTCCACATCTAATCCTCAGGATATGACAATGGATGTAATTGATACAATGGCCAAGCATAGAAATATTTGTAATTACATTCATTTACCTGTACAAAGTGGTAATAATCGCATACTCAAGGCTATGAATCGATTACATACTCGCGAGGAGTACTTTGAGCTTATCGATAATATCAAAGTACGTATTCCGGATATTGCAATTAGCCAAGATATGATAGCCGGTTTTCCAACCGAAACTGAGGAAGAACACCAAGACACGCTAAGTCTTATGGAGTATGTGAAGTATGATTACGGTTTTATGTTTGCCTATTCTGAAAGACCCGGAACATTGGCTGGACGTCGCATGGAAGATGATATTCCTGCAGATGTAAAGAAACGACGTCTTAACGAAATACAAGACTTACAACGCAAGCACAGCCATGAGCACATGAAGGCCAAGGTTGGTAAAACTTTTGAAGTTCTTATCGAAAAAGCCTCGAAGAAATCCGATGCACATTGGTCTGGTCGTAATTCGCAAAACGCAGTAGTTGTATTCCCAAAAGAAACTTATAAAGTAGGTGAATTTGTAAATGTAAAAATCATTGATTGTACCTCGGCAACCCTTTTAGGAGAAGTAGTTGGGTACTCAGATAACAATTAATATGGAATCAGTACAAGCCATAAAACAACGTTTTGGAATCATTGGTAATGACCCCAAGCTTAATCGTGCTATCGAAAAAGCAATACAGGTCGCACCAACAGATATTTCCATTTTAGTGACTGGAGAAAGTGGTGTTGGTAAAGAAAGTATTCCAAAAATCATCCATCAATTATCACATCGTAAACACGGCAAATATATCGCAGTAAACTGTGGTGCCATTCCAGAAGGAACAATTGATAGTGAACTTTTTGGTCACGAAAAAGGAGCTTTTACAGGAGCTACACAAACGCGTTCAGGTTATTTTGAAGTTGCCGATGGCGGAACCATATTCTTAGATGAAGTTGGTGAACTTCCATTGACAACTCAGGTACGTTTACTTCGTGTATTAGAAAATGGAGAATTTCTAAAAGTTGGGTCGAGTAAGGTTCAAAAAACCGATGTAAGAATAGTTGCGGCAACAAACGTGAATATGTTCGAAGCGATAGAAAAAGAAAAGTTTCGTGAAGATCTATATTACCGTTTAAGTACTGTTGAAATAAACTTACCTGCATTGCGTGAGCGTAAAGATGATATCCATTTATTGTTCAGAAAATTTGCGAGTGATTTTGCTCTGAAATATAAAATGCCAACTGTAAAATTAACTGATGATGCTATTCAATTATTATTACGCTATCGTTGGAATGGAAATATACGTCAGTTGCGAAATGTTGCGGAGCAAGTTTCAGTTTTAGAACATAACCGAACGATTAGCGGATCGACATTACAATCCTATTTACCATCCGGAGCCGGTCAAAATTTACCTGCCGTAATAAAAGAATCAAAATCCAAGAGTGATTTCAGTACAGAACGTGAGATACTTTACAAAGTACTGTTTGACATGAAAAGTGATCTTAATGACCTAAAGAAACTGACTATGGAGCTCATGAAAAATGGTAATGTTTCAGATGTGCAAAAAGATAATGAAGGTCTTATAAAGAAAATTTATGGTAATGAAGATGCTAATGATTTTGAAGAAACAGTAGAAGAATTATCTGTTTTAGCAATTCCTGAAGCCAAGGAGAACACACCGAAAATAGTATCTGAAACAGAAGACAAATATCATTTTGCCGAGGAAATTCAGGAAGAAGAAACACTTTCACTTCATGATAAAGAATTGGAGTTAATTAAAAAGTCCTTAGAACGTCACAACGGAAAACGTAAGTTAGCGGCTGCCGAATTAGGTATTAGCGAGCGCACACTTTACAGAAAAATAAAACAATACGATTTATAGTATATTCGTTCTACAGAAAAGTAATTCATGAAGATTTTAAAATATTTAGCGATTCTGTTATTATGCCTCTGTTTTAACTCTTGCAAGTTCTATTCATTTACGGGAGCGACAGATACACCAGAATCATTTCAGGTAAATTTCTTTCAGAATAATGCGGCATTGATAGAACCTGGATTAGATATCCAATTTACTAATGCCTTACAAGATTTAATTGTTAATCAGACAAAATCCGAACTGGTAAAAACCGGAGCTAAAGTTATTTTTGAAGGTGAAATTGTCGAATATAGAATTAGCCCTACGACGGCTAATGCCAATAACAGGGCTTCGCAAAACCGTTTAACCATCGCTGTACAAGTCAGATATACCGACACCACAGATGATGAAAAAAGTTTCGATCAGCGCTTTTCATTCTTCTTTGATTACGACGGTGATGCTTTACTTTCAGGCAGTCAACGAGACTCAGCATGGGAAGCAATTTTTGAACGTATAACACAAGATATTTTTCAGGCTGCCTTTGCCGATTGGTAATATGCAAACACAAGAATTTTCGGACATATTAAAATATCCAGAGCATTTAAGACCAGAACAAATTTTTGGACTTAAATCTCTTATTGACAAATACCCTTACTTTCAGTCTGCACATGCCTTGTACCTTAAAGCCTTAAAGAATAAGGAAAGTTACAAGTATAATAACACGTTGAAAGTAACAGCTGCTCACACAACTGACAGAAGCATCCTATTTGATTTTATTACCTCGGAGGTTTTCAATCAAAATGAAATATCTGAAGAAATAAAACAAAACTCAGAATACATTAAAGCTATTGATGTCAATGGGATTGTAGATATTACAGTAAACCGCAGTGTAACTATTGACGATAATTTCAAAGCTCAGGTAGAAGCTACAGAAGGTGTTTTAGATCCACATTTGTTTAAGCAAAAAGAAGAACCAAAACCAGAAATAATTAAAAAGTCTTCTGAGTTAGAAGATAAATTACAGATAGGAAAACCCTTAGAGTTTTCTTCGACTGAAACACATTCCTTTTCTGAATGGTTAAAAATTACCCGTTTCAAACCTATTAATCGTCATAATGAAAAACCTAAAGCTGAAGCACCATTATTAGGTAAAATTGATGTCATTGATAAATTTATTGAAGAAAATCCAAAGATAAAGCCAACTATAAATGCGCCAAAACCAAAGCTTGTAGCTAACACAGATTCTATCGAAGACAGCCTTATGACAGAGACTTTAGCGCAGATTTATTTGGAGCAGAAGAACTACGAAAAGGCTATAAAATCTTATCGAATTTTAAGTTTGAAATATCCAGAAAAAAGTACTTTCTTTGCAGACCGAATAAAAGTGGTAGAAGAATTAAGAGAACGAAATAAA
>CBFHYD010000033.1:0-22194 GCA_965659975.1 Winogradskyella sp.
ACCTTATGGCTTTTTAACCAAGATTTACAACTACTGGAATTGTACGACTTTATAAATAAAAATACACGTGTAAAAACAGTTCCTGTACAATCTCAAGCGTTAGATCTAAAAAGCGATTACAACTACGTATATCTTCTTACAGAAAACTATCTCTATGTTTACAGCTACTTTGGTAGCCTCATCCACAAAATAGAAAATACAGGCTTTACAGAAATGGCTTTTAGCAAGGCGTATTTGGTTTTAAAATCTGAAAACAAACTGTTTTTACTAGCCAAAAACTCTAAAGAATTATTGGCTTTAGAAACAGAAGATTTGTTAATAAATCAGTTTTTGGTAACCAACGAAACCTTGTATATTTACAACGACGAAAAGCTACGTCGTTACCAACTAAAATCACAGTAAATTATGCATGTTGCAATCGCGGGAAATATCGGCGCTGGAAAAACTACGCTCACTAAATTATTAGCCAAGCACTATAAATGGGAAGCGCAATTAGAAGACGTTGTAGACAATCCTTATTTAGATGATTTTTACAATCAGATGGAGCGTTGGAGTTTTAATTTACAAGTGTATTTTTTAAATAGTAGATTCCGCCAAGTTAACCAGATTCAACAGAGCGGTAAAAATATTATTCAAGACCGAACTATATACGAGGATGCCTATATTTTTGCTCCCAACTTACATGCAATGGGTTTAATGACTAATCGTGATTTTGAAAATTACTCTTCACTTTTTGAATTGATGGAATCTTTTGTAAAAGGTCCAGATTTATTAATTTATCTGCGAAGTAGTATACAGAACTTAGTAGCTCAAATTCACAAACGCGGTCGTGACTATGAAAACTCAATTAGCATCGATTACCTAAGCCGTTTAAATGAGCGTTACGAAGCTTGGATTACCAAATACGACAAAGGTAACTTGCTCATTATAGATGTGGACGATTTGGATTTTGTATCTAACCCAGAAGATTTGGGTGGCATTATCAATAAAATTGATGCTGAGATTAACGGTTTATTTTAATCTTCACATTTATGAAAACCAAATTGCTTTTTATATTTTTTTTATTCCTTCTTATATGCTGCTCCAAAAGCTATTCTCAAGATTATGAAAAGCTAAAAAAGAAAGAGCTAAAAGCATTGGCTTATGAAAAAGACAGGCAAATTGATTCAATTTTGGCCATTGAAAGCTATCAAAGAAAAAATAACAATGCCCTTGAGGCCAAGGTTTCTTATTACTTAGCCCAAATGCGTATTGCAAGAGATTCTTTAACCCAACTTATTAAAAATATACAAACGCTTAAGCTTGAGAATGAAAACAATCAAAAAGCAATAGACAATCAGCTTTTGGAATTGAACAATGCAAGGGATTCCATATTGCAATTACAAAATAATATTGCCAATTTAAATTACAGGTTAGATTACGACACGGACCAAGGTGAAAGTTTTTTAAAAGCATACTATTTAAATAAGCTAGAACTACAAGATGCTAATTTTATCTTGTCATTAGAAAAGATAATCTTAGGAAAAAAAGAGCCAAATCTTAACCATTACAGTTCAAGAAAAGATGTTGTAAAAGTGCCAAAAATTATTAGTGCTTCAGCTTTTAATATTATTCCATTAAGCCAACAAGTATTACTAAAAACACTACTAAAGACGAAATTTTTCAACTTAAAGGTTTAAATTAATTTAATACTAAACTTCCAAAAATAGAAGTGTTAAGAAATCGATTTTTAACCATGACTTATGAAGATGGCACAAAAGAATCCTTTTTGTTAAACATAAACATTCCTGAAACTGATAATAATAATAGACAAATTACGGAATGGAAGCTTGAAGCAGAAGAAACAGAAAATGATGATTATTACAGAGAAAATAGTAAAGACATAACCTTAACGGCTTTTGCCATTGATAATGATATCTATTTTGCAATTAACTTTAGCCAACTTCAACGTTTAAATGTAAATGTTAGTTTTACCAACGACAACTTGCCAATAATTAAAGAAAACTCTCGCTCAAATACCAAAATAGATACTTTAAAGACTTTTGGTCTGAAAGAGTTGCAAAATCTATATTGGGAATATCGTCCCACAACTCTACTAAGTAAGTTTAGAACTTATGACAATAATCAGGTGTATATGGCCAGAAAAAAAGACCAATTCTCTAAATTCCATTTATATTTAGATAATTTATACGATCCTATTTTTCTTTTAAAACTCACAAACACCCAATAAAATGCGTTTATTTTTTTTCTTTCTGCTTATTCCTACTTTTTGTTTTTCACAAAAGGTACATTCCGTAAAATATGCCTCGCGAGCAGATATTAAAGTTTTTGTAGTGGATTATGAATCGCAATGCGATTTAAAAGTCTATAAAACAAAATATGCATCTCAGGCAAAAGATAATAAAGGGTTATGGCACTTTGTTGAATATGCCTCACAAGCCAAAAAGAAAATATTTTTTGTTGATTATGCGTCGCAAAGCGATTTAAAAATCTTTTTTGTGGAATACGAATCGCAAAGTGGGTGGAAAAATAAGTCTAAACAACATTTATTTTATTGATTACTATTCTATGAAACCTTGTTGTTTAGCGTGAACAACAGCATCTTCGCTTTTTTAAACAATAAATCCATTTACTCTAGCATGAGCAATGGCTTCTCCACTACTTTCTACCAAAAGTGCAAGTGTAGAATTATAATTTTGTAACAAACTCTTTACGCGTCTTTGTTTTTTGTTATGATTTACACTTCTTAAATAAATGGCTTTTATTCTATCAGGAAAAGTTTTTGCAATTTCTATATAGATGTCTGGATCGTGCTCACCACTATCGCCAATGAGAATAAATTGCAATTCAGGATAGGTGTTTAATAAGTTGATGATCTCTTTTTGCTTTTGAGGCTTTTCACCTTTGTTTCGTTTAAAAATTTTAGCAAAACTTCGTAGCAATATTGGTCCTTTTGGAAAACTATTTTGTCTTAAAAATAAATCTAAATATCGGTATAAGTTCCATGGACTATGACTTACATAAAATATAGGATTTGTTTGCTCTCCAGATGATCCGCGATATAACATCTGATAGAATTCTGATGCGCCTTTAAGAGGCAATCTATTTTTAGCATGTCTAAAAATAGTATTAATAATTAAACGCCATTTTAAGTAAGACGTCACACCTGTGTGTAATATTGTATCATCTACATCACTAATAACACCATATTCTACGTTAGTAGGCACTATCAACAACTCACCTTTAAAACAGTTGTTATTCTGAATTTTACGTTTGCATTCCGTATTTGAATAAGACACTTCATACGACACCCAACCTTGGGCATTAGCCATTTTATCTAAATCATCAACTTGAGCATCGATTTTAAAACACCCGTGATTATCTGTCTTGGTTTTAAAAATCTTACCATCTGGCAAACGTACATCAACCCAAACATGCTTTATTTCATCGGTTTCAAAACGTTTCCAAGTATTTACAATGAGACTCCAAAGACTTTTGTCTTCAAGATTAATGGTTTCATCTTCTAAAGCTCGACCACGTATATACAAATGTGAACTTGTACCATAGCTTTGAAAAGCAATAATCTGTAGGGGATCTTTTTTCAGCATCACGTAAAAATAAAAAAACCCTGACATATCTGTCAGGGTTTTCAATATTACAAGAAGAACTTTTAGTTTTTATTTACTTCAATTTTTATATCCTCCTCTAAAGCTTCTACCTTAGCTTCTACCTCTTCTGGAGTTCCTTCAATGATTTTTTCATCTGTTTTTATTTCTCCATTCTCAGTAACTACCGTTTTTATAACTGCAGTAGCCTTATCAGTATCATCAGAGTTAACTTCTACTCTTATTTCTTTACGAACTTCATTTGTTGCTAATGCTGTTTCTGAATGACCTCCTAAAATCGGAGCGATAACCAAACCAATTAAACACGTTAACTTAATTAAGATGTTCATAGAAGGTCCTGATGTGTCTTTAAATGGATCTCCAACAGTATCTCCAGTTACAGCAGCCTTGTGAGCGTCTGAACCTTTATAAGTCATTTCTCCGTTAATTTCTACACCAGCTTCAAACGATTTTTTAGCATTATCCCATGCACCACCTGCATTATTTTGGAAGATTGCCCAAAGCACACCACTAACAGAAACACCAGCCATATAACCACCAAGCATTTCTGCTACTAATTTGTGATTATCTGGGTAGATTAAAATACCTATTAAAACAATAACAATTGGGAAGCCAATAGTTAAAAGCCCTGGCATTAACATTTGTCTTAAAGATGCCTTTGTAGAAATATCAACACACTTATCGTATTCTGGTTTACCAGTTCCTTCCATGATACCAGGAATGTCTCTAAACTGACGTCTTACTTCTTCTACCATTTCCATAGCGGCTTTACCAACCGAACTCATAGCTAAAGCAGAGAATACTACAGGCACCATACCACCAACAAATAACATTGATAATACTGGTGCTTTAAAAATGTTTATACCATCTATACCTGTAAATGTTACGTAAGCTGCAAATAAAGCTAATGCTGTTAATGCAGCAGAAGCAATAGCAAATCCTTTACCAGTAGCTGCTGTTGTGTTACCTACAGAATCTAAAATATCTGTACGCTCGCGTACTATAGGTTCTTGTTCACTCATTTCTGCAATACCACCAGCATTATCTGCAATTGGACCAAATGCATCAATAGCTAATTGCATCGCCGTTGTAGCCATCATTGCAGAAGCAGCCATTGCTACACCATAGAAACCTGCAAAGGCATAAGATGCCCAGATAGCTATAGCAAATAATAATACCGAACTGAATGTAGATATCATACCAGTTGCTAAACCTGCAATAATGTTTGTTGCAGAACCTGTACTTGATTGTTGTACAATATTTAAAATTGGTTTTTTACCTAAACCTGTATAATATTCAGTGAATGACGAAATTGCACCACCTACTACTAAACCTACTAAAGTTGCATAGAAAACTCGCATTGAAGAAATCTCTTTAAGACCTTCGCCAAAGAATTCCATCTTCATAGTTTCCGGTAACATCCAAGTTACTAAACCAAAACATGCTAATGCTACTAAAGCAATAGATGTCCAGTTTCCAATATTTAATGCCTTCTGAACTTGCGCTTCTTTTGCATCGTTAGAAGAAATCTTAACTAAGAATGTTCCTATAATTGAAATTATGATTCCGGCACCAGCTATGGCCATTGGTAATAAAATAGTACCGATACCTCCAAAAGCATCTTCTATGGCACCACCCATATCTTTAATGATGTAGTTACCTAATACCATAGCAGCTAATACAGTGGCCACATAAGAACCAAATAAATCTGCTCCCATTCCGGCAACATCACCAACATTGTCACCAACGTTATCTGCAATTGTCGCAGGGTTTCGAGGATCATCTTCTGGAATACCAGCCTCAACCTTACCTACTAAATCTGCACCAACATCAGCCGCCTTTGTGTAAATACCACCACCAACACGCGCGAAAAGTGCGATTGACTCAGCACCTAATGAGAAACCAGCTAAGGTTTCTAATACCAATGTCATGTCATCTGTACTTGTCCAAGCACCATCCATAAACATGTGGAAGAATAAGATAAAGAATGCTGTAAGACCTAAAACTGCCAATCCTGCAACACCAAGTCCCATTACAGTACCACCACCAAAAGAAATGTTTAATGCTTTTGGTAAACTTGTTTTTGCCGCCTGCGTTGTACGTACGTTGGTCTTTGTAGCAATACGCATCCCTATATTTCCAGCAACTGCAGAGAATACTGCACCTATAATAAAGGCAACAATAATTAAATAACTTGTTGTAGGAACAATGTAAGCAACACCTGCAAGCGCTATACTAGCACCGATAACGAAAAACGTTAATAAACGATATTCAGCTTTTAAAAATGCTAATGCACCAACATAGATGTGATCTGAAATTTCTTTCATTTTACCATCACCTGCATCTTGCTTCATAATTGAAGAACGCTTAATAGCCATGTATATAAGGCCCAATACTGCCATTACAATTGGCATATAAATCATAAATGATTCCATATTAATTTTATATTAATTCTGTTTAGTTTTTAGCTGGGCAAAAGTAGTGAATTGATTATGAATACAAAAACCTTTTGCCAATATTAATAGGGTTAAAAGAAAAACCCAAAACTCCCAGTAATTCCAAAACGTCTTGCTTCAGGAATGTCTAAGTAATTTCCTCTAAAGTTGAAGTCAATTCTCAGCACTTTAAAAATATTAGCAACACCAATACTGTATTCGTAATATACCTGTGAATCTGGCGCACGAAGTAGAATTTCATTAGGGTTTCCAGTCGTATTTAGAAGACGATTCTCATCTGACAATTCACCCCAAACACCTCGTAATCCAACAATTGCTCTAAGATTGTACTTCTTTAAAAATGGAATCCGTGAGAATAAGCGACCGTTAAAATTGTGCTCAATATGCATAGACGAGTAGGTATCTGTTACAAACTCATAGAAATCTAACTGAGGAAACGTATTATAAATCGAGAACAAAGTCTGGTTACCAGGAACAACATTAAGAAGACCTAAAGGAACTTCTCCAAATGTTTTACCAACTTCTATTGATGTGGTTAAACGACCAAAACCTCCTATTTGCCATGGCTGGAAATAGCTAAACTGTAATTTCGTATAATCAAAATCACTATTAATAAAGCCTTCATCACCACGACTTATTTGCGCAAATAAACGTGCAAAATCATCGTTTTTATTCTTGCGTTCAACGCCATAACCTGTCATTTCACGATTTGGTAAATAGGTGAGCGAGAGTCGACTTTCAAATTGTTTGACTTCAGATGAAATTCCAGTCGGACTATCAGGATCGTTATAATCCAAGCTAAAAGTTGGTGATGCTGAACTCAACTCGCGATAGCTACCATCGAAACGGACAATAAAATTCCGTGCGGGTTCAATTGAAAATCCAGCATTAGTGAGATCAATGTTACTCAGTTTATCATTTGCGCCCACAGTTACCAAAGCAGAGGATGCTAAGCTGCGACCCAGAACATCAGTAGAACTGGTAAGACTTGCGCCCAACTGTTCTATATCATGGCGTTTGCCACCAAAAACTGTTAATCGACTTCGTTTATCCAATAACCATTTACCAGAAATACCATACTTGAACTTATCATCTCTAAAACCATAGGCTACAAATCCTTCTAAGCGCCATGGATCATTTTGCCCAAAATAGGTACGTCCACCAGCACGAATTCGTAAACCTTCGACATCGTTAAAACCAAAGGTTGAGAAGATTGGACCATAATCAAAGTTAATACTCGGAAACTCCACATAACCAGATGCGAGAATACTTCCTAAATTATACAGTCGTTTGAATTTTTTTACTGTTTTCAAAGTGTCCAACATCTTGTAAACACCTCTTTCGTATTTATTTAACTGCTCTAATCTGTTTTTCTCCCAGAATTCGTCATCGCGATTATACACATCGACATCAAAATCGTAAACACGTTTGTTATAAAACTTTTCGTCTTTAGGTATATCGAACTTATAGTTATCATAAAGTGTGGTACGCTTCCCGTAAATTCCTCTTGACTCTTCTTTTTTATTGAATGTAAAATCCGATAAGAAGTAGTCACGTTTCACTAAGAATACTGAATCGTTTAAAACATGAAATTCCTGTTCGATATATATTTCCTTAACCCAATTGATATTTGCACTTTTTGAAGCTTGAAGATTAATTTCTTTAATAGCATAGGTCGAGTCATTGACCCAAAAGTCGCCTTTAAATGTTAATTCGTTTTTACGTCTTGGGTAATAAATAATGTTGTAGCACCATTTATTATCTATAAAGGCACTATCGGATAAAACATAATTATAGGTCTGAATACCTGCACGACTTAAAGGACTAACAAAACTCTTGTCAAAAAACTTTAAATAATTGTCATATATATTATAGTCCGAATACAAATCATCAACAAAATCAATAATGACTTGATTATTACTAAAACCTGAGTTTTTATTACCTTCTAAATCTTCTCGTTTTTTATTGAGAATATTATCACCAGATATCTTCTTAAACGATTCATTTATAAATATTGGGAGATATGTTTTTCCTGTAACACGAGACGTATCTACTTCTTCAAAAACAAACTCCATACCTTTAAACAACTTACTCTTTATAAGTGCAGAATCGATGGTATTAATATCAAACTCTACCTTCTCATATTGGTCGTATTCGTATTGTTTAAATTGGTTTAGCCCATTTTGGCGTTTACGTTCCCAGATCTTTTTGAGAATCCTAATTGCAGGGTTCTCAGATGCTTTTTTCGATTGTTTACCAGTGACAATAACAACGGCATCAAGTGCTGCAGCCTCTTCTTTAAGTGTAAATTTCAAATCGTAATTAATACGCTGAGGTAAATCAAAGGTCAATAATTCGTAACCTAAAAAAGACACTTCTAAAGTATCCCAATCTTCATCTGATTCTAAATAGAAGCGCCCATCCTCGTTTGTGATAGTACCAACAGTAGAACCTTTGAAAATTATGTTTGCAAATGCAACAGGCTCATTGTTTTCATCAAAGACATAGCCACTAACTTTTGTTTGAGCAAATAGAATGGTGCTTAAGGCTAAAAAAAAGAAAAGTAAGTTTTGCTTCATAAATTATGGGAGCATCTAAAATAAAAAACTTCATGGACTAGGAAGCCAATGAAGTTCATTAAACGCAAAAAATTGCGAATTATTTATTTATACATTACTTTTTTTACCGCTTTAATAACATCTTCGTGGTTAGGCAACCATTCGGCTAATAAAACTGGTGAGTAAGGAGCTGGTGTATCAGCAGTATTCAATTTTACAATTGGTGCATCTAAGAAATCAAAAGCTTCAGATTGCACCAAATATGTGATTTCAGTTGCTACATTGCCAAATGGCCAAGCCTCTTCAAGAACTACCAAACGGTTTGTCTTTTTTACAGATTCTACAACAGTTTTTCGATCCATCGGACGTACTGTTCTTAAATCTATAATTTCACAGGAAATCCCTTCCTTTTCCAGTTCGTCTGCAGCCTTGTAAGCTTCTTTTATGATCTTACCAAAAGAAACGATAGTAACATCTGTACCATCACGCTTAATGTCTGCTACTCCTAATGGAATAGTATATTCACCTTCTGGCACTTCTCCTTTATCACCATACATCTGCTCACTTTCCATGAAAATTACTGGATCGTCATCTCTTATAGCAGATTTAAGTAAACCTTTTGCATCATAGGGATTAGATGGTACAACAACTTTTAATCCTGGTGTATTTGCAAACCAATTTTCGAATGCCTGTGAGTGTGTTGCCGCTAATTGACCTGCAGAAGCTGTTGGACCTCTAAATACTATAGGACACTTAAATTGCCCACCAGACATTTGTCTAATTTTAGCTGCGTTATTTATAATCTGATCAATACCAACAAGAGAGAAGTTAAAAGTCATGTACTCAACGATTGGTCTATTGCCAGTCATCGTAGAACCAATTGCTACACCTGCAAATCCAAGCTCAGCAATAGGTGTATCTATAACACGTTTAGGTCCAAATTCATCCAACATACCTTTAGACGCCTTGTAAGCACCATTATATTCTGCCACTTCTTCACCCATCAAATAAATGCTCTCATCTCTCCGCATTTCTTCACTCATCGCTTCAGCTATTGCTTCTCTAAATTGAATTGTCTTCATATCCACTACTATTAATAGGAAAGCAAAAATAGGAATAAAACAAAAATTAAATAAATGAAAAAAGTTTAAAATTTATTATGCGTGCATAGTATATATTCGGAAAAATGTCCTTATCTTCGTAACCGCTTTATTTGAAGGGCGTTTTGAGCGAAAACATCAATAAAATAGAGTGTTTCAGAAAAATTTACGATAACGTTATCGTTAATAAAATATATTTTAAAAAACATTAAAAATTTGAAATTATGAAGATTTTAGTGTGCATTAGTCATGTGCCAGACACCACTTCAAAAATTAATTTCACCGAAGGTGATACAAAATTTGACACAAATGGTGTTCAATATGTAATTAATCCAAATGACGAGTTTGGTTTAACACGCGCAATGTGGTTCAAAGAAAAGCAAGGTGCGTCTGTAGATGTTGTCAATGTTGGAGGCCCAGAAACTGAACCAACACTACGTAAAGCATTAGCTATCGGTGCAGATGCTGCAATTAGAGTTAACATATCTGCTAATGACGGTTTCGCTGTAGCAAATGAGTTAGCGAAAGTGGTTAATGATGGTGGATATGATTTGGTTATTGCTGGTCGTGAATCAATTGATTACAATGGTGGTATGGTACCTGGAATGTTATCTGCATTAACAGGAGCTAATTTTGTGACAAATTGTATTGGATTAGAAGTAGACGGTACAAATGCCAGAGCAGTCCGAGAGTTTGATGGTGGTAAAGAAACAGTTAACACTTCATTGCCATTAGTTATAGGTGGGCAAAAAGGTTTAGTTGAAGAAAGTGACTTACGTATTCCTAATATGAGAGGGATTATGATGGCGCGTAAAAAGCCACTAAACGTTGTAGAACCAGTTGGTGCAAATGCTGAAACTTCAGTAAACAATTTCCAAAAACCTGCTCCTAAAGGTGATGTGAAATTAGTTGATGCTGATAACATTGATGAATTAATCAGCTTACTACACAACGAAGCAAAAGTTATTTAAGAATTAAAATCTAAAGAAAGAATATGTCAGTTTTAGTATATACAGAATCTGAAAACGGAAAATTAAAAAAGGTAGCTTTTGAGTGCGTTTCTTACGCCAAAGCAATTGCTAATGATATGGGCACGACTGTAACAGCTGTTGCAGTAAATGCAGATGACGCCGACAGTTTAGGCAATTATGGTGCATCAAAAGTATTATCTATCAAAAATAGTGATCTTCATACATTCAACGCCAAGAAATATGCTGCAGCTATAGAAAATGCAGCTAAACAAGAAGATGCTAAAGTAGTTGTTGTAAGTTCAAGTGCAGATAGTAAGTATTTGGCACCTATGTTAGCTGTAGGCTTAAATGCAGGATACGTATCTAATGTAGTTGAAAAACCATCTAACCTTGCTCCTTTTACTGTAAAGCGTACGGCATTTACGAATAAAGCATTCGCTAATACAGAGATAAATACAGATGTAAAATTAATTGGTCTTTCTAACAATTCATTCGGGTTAGTAGAATCAGGTGGTTCTGCTAATGTTGAAGACTTTTCGCCATCATTACCTGATTCTGGCGTAGCTGTTGAATCTGTTGATAAGGCTGTTGGAAAAGTAACGATTGCAGATGCTGATGTTGTAGTATCTGGAGGACGTGGTCTTAAAGGTCCAGAAAATTGGGGCTTAGTAGAAGATTTGGCTGATGTACTTGGAGCTGCAACTGCTTGTTCTAAACCAGTGAGTGATTTAGGATGGCGTTCGCATAGTGAGCACGTTGGACAAACAGGAAAACCTGTTGCTACAAATTTATATATAGCCATAGGCATCTCAGGAGCAATACAGCACCTTGCAGGTATTAGTGCATCTAAAGTAAAAGTTGTTATTAACACCGACCCAGAAGCACCTTTCTTTAAGGCTGCAGACTACGGTATTGTAGGTGACGCTTTCGAAGTTGTTCCTGTTTTAACCGAAAAACTAAAAGCGTTTAAAGCTCAAAATGCTTAAAACAGCTTAGCTTAGTAATATTTAAGAACCGTTTAGATTTTTTGCCTACAGTTGGTAAATTCAAAATTTAAACGGTTCTTTGTGTTTTAGAATCTATGAGTTTAGTTCGCTTAAATATCAAAGGAATCTCTTATAGCCAAACCCAAAATAGTGCTTATGCACTAATACTGAATGAGGTAGATGGCGACAGAAAACTACCAATTGTTATTGGTGCGTTTGAAGCACAATCCATTGCAATTGCCTTAGAAAAAGAGATTCGTCCTCCAAGACCTTTGACTCATGACTTATTCAAGAATTTCTCTGACCGTTTCGAAATTGTAATCAAACAAGTAATCATCCACAAATTAGTTGATGGTGTGTTTTACTCAAGCCTTATTTGCGAACGAGACAATATTGAAGAAATTATTGATGCACGCACGAGTGACGCCATTGCTTTAGCCCTAAGATTTCAAGCGCCAATTTTCACCTATAAAAATATATTGGACAAAGCAGGGATTTATCTCAAGGTTAATCCTAAAAAGGAAGATCAGGATGAAGGTAGTATTTTAATGGATGAACTTATTGCAGAAGAAATAGAAAGCACTGCATTTGGTGAAGACCTATATAAAGACAAGTCTATAGAAGAACTTAACACACTATTGGACGAAGCTGTGGCTAACGAAGACTATGAAGCCGCAGCAAAAATTAGAGATGAAATCTCTAAACGCTAAATCAATCTTACATATGAAGTATTTTTTACTTGTTTTTGTATCTATATGTCTTGGAGTCCAAATCCAAGCTCAAGACATAGAGAAGAAATGGCAATCTGATTCGGGTGATTTCATTGAGTTTAATAATGGAAGTTTTAACTCTAATGAAGGAGAAGGAGACTACATGAGGCAAAACAACCTACTAGTTTTCTATGTCAATGACTCAATTAACAGTATTGAACGTTATAAAATTACGGAACTCACAGATAGTACGCTCGTATTCAACAATAAGTTAAAAGCATTTTCTCTCAAAATTTCAGTTGAGATTACAGACAAATTAGCACAAACTGATGACACAGAAAAGGGTATTATTCCAAGTCAAGGTTTTTCTTTTCAGAGTCTTTGGCGTGGTGTTTTAGGAATGGTCACCTTAGTATTTATCGCATTCTTATTTAGCAGTAATCGTAGAGCTATTAACTGGAAAACTGTTGGTATTGGTTTAGTATTTCAATTAGTAATCGCTATAGGTGTTCTCAAAGTTGGCTTTGTAAAAACTGCATTTGAGTGGGTTGGAGACGGATTTATAGAACTTCTCAATTTTACCAAAGCCGGAAGTAAGTTCTTATTTGAAGGATTGGTTGTAGATATGGATACCTTCGGATTCATCTTTGCTTTTCAAGTACTTCCAACAATTCTCTTCTTTTCGGCCTTAACATCTGTTTTATTCTATTTAGGGATCATACAAAAAGTCGTAAAAGCGTTTGGCTGGTTATTATCTAAACTCTTACAAATTTCTGGTGCAGAAAGCTTGAGCGTGGCTGGTAATATTTTCTTAGGACAAACTGAAGCGCCATTATTAATTAAGGCTTATCTCGAAAAGATGAATAAGTCAGAAATTCTATTGGTGATGATTGGTGGTATGGCCACTGTGGCAGGAGCTGTGTTGGCCGCTTATATTGGGTTCTTAGGTGGTGATGATTTAGAGCTTCAGAGGTTTTATGCAAAACACCTATTAGCAGCTTCAGTAATGGCAGCACCTGGCGCTATAGTTATTTCAAAAATATTATACCCGCAAACGGAAAACATAAATACAGACGTTCATGTCTCTCAAGAAAAAATTGGATCAAACCTATTAGATGCCATTTCTAACGGTACAACAGAAGGATTAAAATTAGCTGTTAATGTTGGTGCAATGCTATTAGTATTTGTGGCTTTCATAGCAATGATAAATGGTTTGTTAGATTGGGTTGGAGAAATTACAACTATTAATAAATGGGTAATAGCCAATACACCGTACCAAAGCTTATCCTTAGAATTAATCTTGGGCTACACCTTCGCACCATTAATGTGGCTTATCGGCGTGGCAAAAGAAGATATGGCTCTGATGGGACAACTTCTCGGAGTTAAATTAGCAGCAAGTGAGTTTATCGGATATATACAACTCGCAGACTTAAAAAATGTGGCTAATGCCACACACCTCAATTACAATAAGTCTGTGATTATGGCAACCTATATGTTATGTGGATTCGCAAATTTTGCTTCAATAGGCATTCAAATTGGTGGTATTGGATCATTAGCTCCAGGTCAGCGTAAACTATTATCCAAGTTTGGAATGAAAGCACTTCTTGGCGGTACTATTGCATCTTTAATTTCGGCAACAATCGCTGGGATGATTATTGGGTAATTCGTTAATAACTTTTAATATCATTAAAAGCCTTAGACTTTTTCCTTTAAGGCTTTTTTCTATTTTTAAATCCAAATAATTGATGAAGATTTATGAAGCAATATCATGACCTTGTAAAGCATATTTTAGAGAACGGAAACCAAAAAGGTGATAGAACGGGCACAGGCACAAAAAGTGTTTTTGGCTATCAAATGCGTTTTGATTTAAGCGAGGGTTTTCCTATGGTAACCACCAAAAAACTACATCTAAAATCGATAATTTACGAACTGCTTTGGTTTTTAAATGGTGATACAAACATTAATTATTTAACTGAAAATGGTGTACGCATTTGGAACGAATGGGCAGACGAGAATGGAGATTTAGGTCCAGTTTATGGGCACCAATGGCGCAATTGGAACAATGATGAAATTGACCAAATTAAAGATATTGTTGAAACGCTTAAAACCAATCCAAATAGCCGTAGAATGTTAGTCTCGGCATGGAATCCTTCCGTAATGCCAGATACTTCGGTCTCGTTCTCAGAGAATGTAGCAAACGGCAAAGCAGCCTTACCACCTTGTCATGCGTTTTTCCAATTTTATGTTGCAGATGGAAAATTATCGTGTCAGCTATATCAACGCAGTGCAGATATTTTTCTTGGTGTTCCTTTTAATATTGCGTCTTATGCACTATTTACCATGATGATGGCTCAAGTTTGCGGCTATGAAGCTGGAGATTTTATCCATACGTTCGGAGACGCTCATATCTACAATAATCATATGGAACAATTAGAGCTACAGTTATCACGAGACATACGTCCTTTGCCAATAATGACGCTTAATCCTTATGTGAAAGATATTTTCGATTTCAAATTCGAAGATTTCACATTAGAAAACTATGATCCTCATCCGCATATTAAAGGTGTTGTAGCGGTTTAATTGGTATATTTACCTAAAATCGATTTTATGTTCGGCAAAAAGAAATCATCTAAACCAACTATAGATAAAGACCAATTAGAACTCATCGAAAACGCCCAAAAACGTATTAGAGCGAAAAAACGTCTTTATGTCCATTTTGTAATTTTTCTAATAGGTGCTGTTTTTTTAATCATTGCCAATACAGTCTTAGGCATTGGTAAAGATTTTACAATTGCCGGTATTAATTGGTTTGTATATGCGATTTTAGCTTGGCTATTCTTCTTTATTTATCATTTTATAAATGTCTTCATCACTCATAAGTTTATGGGTAAAGATTGGGAAAAGCAGCAAATTGAAAAATTAGTTGCCAAACAACAAGCCCGAATTAATAAGCTTGAAGAAAAGCTTGAAAAAGATTCTGGAGTAACTGCTGTAATTGAACAAAAGGAGAATGACGTCCAAACTCCGACAACATCCAAAAAAAAAACTGAGCTTACCATAATAGTTGCTGCAGGTGAGCTAAATGCCATTGGTAAAGACAACGACCTAATTTGGCATCTAAGTAATGACTTGAAGCGATTCAAACAGTTAACCAATGGACACCATATAATTATGGGAAGAAAAACCTTTGAGAGTTTTCCAAAGCCGCTACCTAATAGAACTCACATTGTCATTACAAGACAGCGTGAATACGAAGTTCCAGATGGAGTAATTGTTGTAAACTCATTAGAAGACGCCATCGATGCTGCAAAAAGTGACAAACAACTATTCATTATTGGTGGTGGTGAAATCTATAAACAAAGTATGGCTTTGGCCGATAAGATTGAGTTGACCCGTGTACATTCTACTTTCAAGGATGCAGATACCTTTTTCCCATCTATTGACGCCTTAAAATGGGTAGAAACAAGCAGGTCTAAACACCCTGCAGATGATAAGCATAAATATGCTTTCTCATTTATAACTTATGTGAAAAGGTAGATTAATTAATTTTCTACTTAAGTTAGCTAAATCTAATAAATTCCTATTTTTGCAGCACTAATTAAATTAAGATGCAATCATATATTTTTCCAGGCCAAGGTGCTCAATTCACAGGTATGGGTCTTGACCTATATGAAGGTTCGGCTCTTGCTCAAGAGCATTTTGAAATAGCTAACGATATTTTAGGTTTTCCTATCACAGACATCATGTTCGAAGGTTCGGCAGAAGACCTTAAGCAGACTAGGGTTACACAACCTGCGATCTTTCTTCACTCTGTAATTTTAGCAAAAACTTTAGGAGAAAAATTTCGTCCAGATATGGTCGCAGGACATTCTTTAGGAGAATTTTCTGCATTGGTAGCTGCAGGAGGATTAAATTTTGAAGATGGTTTAAAATTAGTCTCTCAACGCGCTCAAGCTATGCAAAAGGCATGCGAATTACAACCCAGCACAATGGCCGCGGTTTTAGGATTAGATGACGATATTGTAGAAAAAGTATGTGCTATCACAGAAGGAATTGTTGTAGCAGCAAACTATAATTGCCCTGGTCAATTGGTCATTTCCGGAGAGATTGATGCCATAAATAAAGCTTGTGAAACTCTGAAAGAAGAAGGCGCAAGACGTGCATTGGTGCTTCCTGTTGGTGGAGCATTTCATTCACCATTAATGGAGCCAGCGAGAGAGGAACTAGCTGCTGCAATAGAGAATACCGCATTTAATGCACCGACTTGTCCAATTTATCAGAATGTAACGGCATCTGCTGTAACTGATGAAAATGAGATTAAAACTAATTTAATTTCGCAATTAACAGCACCTGTACGTTGGACACAATCAGTACAACAGATGATTAAAGATGGAGCTACATATTTTACAGAGGTTGGTCCAGGAAAAGTCTTACAAGGGTTAGTTCGAAAAATTAATCGTGAAGCAGAGACTTTATCTGCAACTTTAGATACTAACGCTTAATTACTATTGATTTGAAAAAACCACTTTTTATAGCACTTCTGGTAATTTTTAACGCCCTTATTGATCAATTATCTAAAATTTGGGTTAGAGCAAATCTCGTTTATCAAAAACCCGAAGAAATTATTGGTGATAAATTTATTTTTCAATTTGTTGAAAATGAGGGCGCGTTTTTAGGCATGGGAAGCAATATGAACCCGACACTTCATTTTATATTCCTTAAGCTATTGCCACTCTTAGTATTGGCATATGTAATCTACTATATTTTAAATAATAAAGAGTTAGACAGACTTAGTTTGATTGCATTCTGTTGTATTGTTGGTGGTGGTTTATCTAATGTTTTTGACAGATTTGCCTTTGGCAAGGTTACCGATTTCCTATTTATAGATTTGGGCGGGATCTTTAAAACAGGAATATTCAATATCGCAGATATTTCCGTGACTACAGGAATGATAATCCTAGTCTTCAGTAATTTTATCATCAATAAAAATAAAAAGGTAGCCTAATTGGTTGCTGTTAATTTAGCTTCTAATTTTCTGTTCCCAATTCCATGCATCTCGTATGGCATCATCTAAAGTTAACTCTGACTTCCAACCAAGTATTTTATTAACTTTGGAGGTATCGGCATAAGCAGCAATTACATCACCAGGACGACGCTCAACTATTTTATAATTGAGTTTAGTACCTGAAACGCGTTCAAAGGAATTAATCACATCAAGGACAGAACTCCCTATTCCAGTGCCGATATTGTAAATTTCATAATTAGATGATTGCTTATTGAACAATAAACGCTGCAAAGCATTTACATGTGCTTTGGCTACATCAACTACATGAATGTAATCACGAATACAAGTACCGTCAGACGTAGAGTAATCATCTCCAAAAACTGACAACTCTTGTCGCAAACCAATTGCTGTTTGCGTTATGTAAGGCACTAAATTTTGAGGTATTCCCTTTGGCAACTCACCAATGTGTGATGATTCATGCGCTCCAATAGGATTAAAATATCGTAGAGCAATACTTTTAAACTCCTCAGACCTATTTGTGAGATCTTTTATAATCTCTTCACCGATTTGTTTAGTGTTGCCATAAGGTGATTTAGCAGGCTTTACAGGTGATTCTTCTGTAATTGGCAAGTCATCAGCTTCACCATAAACAGTACAAGAGGAACTAAAAATAAAATTTTTGTTCTCAAGCTTTTCATATTCTGACAAAAGATTAATCAAGGTAGTTACATTATTCTCATAATAATGTAATGGCCGTTCGACACTTTCACCTACTGCTTTACTGGCAGCAAAATGAATAACACCACGAATACTCTTATTAGTCTCAAAAAAGGAACTGATGGAAGATTTATCTCTTAAGTCTGACTTATAGAATTCAGGCTTTTTACTAGTAATTCTTTGAATTCCATCCAATACATCCAAAGAAGAATTAGAAAGGTTATCAATAACAATCACTTCGTAACCTTCGTTTTGCAACTCTACAACTGTGTGTGAGCCAATATAACCAAGTCCGCCTGTGACTAAAACCTTCATATTTTATTATGCGTCAATGAATCGCAGTACTGTTGACGTTATGAAGTCTATTTGCTCATCATCCAATTCGGTATGCATTGGCAATGAAATTACCGATTTAACAAGGGCATTGGTTACAGTAAAATCAGCTTCATTATAGCGCTCATCTACATATGCTTTTTGCTTGTGTAGCGGAATTGGATAGTAAACACCACATGGAATACCATGGTCATTCATATGCTTGACTAAAGCATCTCTATCTACACCTTCCAATTTTAATGTATATTGATGAAACACATGACAATCACATGAATCGCAGATCCCACCGCACTCGTTTCGTCCACTTGGTGTAGTAATTTTAGGATGATTACTAAAAGCTTCGTTATATTTTCTAGCGGTATTTCTACGAGCAGAATTGTAGCTGTCCAAGTGCGGTAATTTGGCATCTAATACCGCTGCTTGTAAGGAGTCTAATCTACTATTGACACCAACAACATCGTGGTGATATCGCTTGTACATACCATGATTAACAATACCTCTTATCGTATGAGCCAAATCATCATCGTTGGTAAAGATTGCACCACCATCGCCATAGCATCCCAAGTTTTTTGAAGGGAAAAAAGATGTACTCGCTATATGACCAATGACACCAGTTTTTGTCTTAGAACCATCTCTATGGGTGTAATTTGCACCTATGCCTTGAGCATTATCTTCAATCACATAAAGATTGTGCTCTTTAGCTAAATCCATTAATTCATCCATATTAGCAGCGAGACCAAAAAGATGTACAGGTACAATTGCTTTTGTTTTTGGCGTAATGGCTTTTCTTACCGCATCTATATCTATATTAAAAGTAATAGGATCTACATCAACCAAAACAGGGGTTAACTTAAGAAGTGCAATTACTTCTACAGTTGCGGCAAATGTGAAATCTGCGGTAATTACTTCATCTCCTTGTTCTAAACCTAATCCCATCATCGCTATTTGCAATGCATCTGTTCCATTTGCACACGGGATGACATGTTTAACCCCTAAATAGTCTTCAAGATTTTTTTGAAACTGATGGACCATAGGTCCATTTACAAAAGCTGCACTGTCTAAAATTTCAGTGAACGAAGAATTAATTTCATCTTTTATTCTTGAATACTGACCTTGAAGGTCTACCATTTGAATCTTTTTCATCTTAAAAACATATAAAATAGGGAGCTCATTCGCTCACACGAAATTACAAAATTGTAACGTCTCGTCAACGTAATTCCTACAAAGAAATGTATTTTAGCACAAAGTGATTTTTTTGAAATTGATATATAATACTGGTATTCATCTGTTGGGTTTTGGTTTACAAGTCTTGTCATTATTTAATGAGAAGATAAAACTTGGGGTTGATGGCAGGAAGAATTCATTTAACATCCTAAACAAATCCATCTCAAAAAAAGATAAAACTATTTGGATGCATTGTGCTTCTTTGGGCGAATACGAACAAGGTTTGCCTGTATTAAAGTCATTAAAAGTGAAGTTTCCGAAGCATAAATCTGTTGTAACGTTCTTCTCACCTTCAGGTTACGAGATAAAAAAAGATAGTAAAGACATTGATGTGGCCTTATATCTGCCATTAGATACAACATCAAATGCGAAGCAATTTTTAGATTTAATTAATCCCAAACTTATCCTATTTGTAAAATATGAAATATGGCCAAATATACTTCTTGAGGCAAAAAACAGAAACATTCCTTCGCTTTTAGTTTCAGCAACATTTAGAAAAGAGCAAGCCTATTTCAAATGGCATGGAACTCTGTTGAGAAAGGCTCTATTTACATTCACTCATATTTTCACACAGGATTCTGCCTCAAAAAAGTTATTAGAGCAAAACAACTACAACAATGTCAGTATCGTAGGAGACACTCGGTTTGACCGCGTCAATGATCAATTGAGCGCAAATAATAAAGTTGTTTTTATAGAGGAATTTATTGATGATAAATTAACTGTTGTTTTTGGCAGTACGTGGCCAGCTGATGATGACTTATTTATCGCTTATATAAATTCCTGTGGTCATGATGTAAAATTTGTGATTGCCCCGCACAATATTAAACCTAATTACATTGAAAGTCTTAAAAAGCAAATAACACGAAAGACTGTTTGCTTTTCCGAAATGAAAGACACAAATCTTGCAAATCAAGATGTCTTTATATTAGATATTATAGGTTATTTGTCGATGGTATATTCTTATGCCGATATTACATATGTTGGAGGTGCAGCTGGCAGTACTGGACTACATAATATTTTAGAACCAGCTGTTTTTGGAGTGCCAATAATTATTGGGAAGAATTATTCAAAATTCCCAGAGGCAAAACTCTTAATTGAAAAAGGTGGTCTATTTTCAATCGAAAAGACTACTGAATTTCAGGAACTCGTTGAAAATTTTATTACTAATAAAGACGAAAGAAAAGGTGTTGGTGAAATAAACTCTAACTTTATCAATGATAACACCGGTGCGGTTAAAAGTGTTGTTTCTTTTATTGACAATTTAAATATCGATAAATAGGCCAACTAAATCGCTCAGTTTAGTCTTTATTGATTATTTGTAGTATCCCTGAATATTAATTCACTTTTTACCATCTCAGTTTTGAAATCTAACTTTGTACTGCTCTTTATTTGACCCAATAATATGCTGGCCGATTTTTTACCAATCTCAAACCCCTTCTGATCGATTACAGAAATTTTAGGACTAGAAACCGACTCAGCATCTGTATAACCAAAACCAATTACAGAGATATCTTTTGGTATACTTTTTCCTAAAATTTTCGACTTATTTAAAGCCATAATTCCGGTAATGTGATCTATAGAAATAATAGCATCAATATGTGAGTTGTCCTGCAGGTAATCATAAATTTCTTTTTTAGGATTTTCCTCATTACCTAATTTTAGAATATTGGTATTGTAGCCAGCTTCTTCTATTGCCTTTCTATATCCGTTAATTCTATGTTTCCCTACACTTAGCTCTTCGATATTACTTATTAAAAGAATATTCTTTCTATTTTCTACTTTAATAAAATGTTTTGTTGCTTCATATACAGTATTAAAATCGTCAACTACAACTTTATTACATTTAATATCATTCAATACACGATCAAACATCACTAGTGGTGTAGATTTGCTAACAGATTCGTAATGGCCAATATCGTAAGTAGTTTGTGTTTCTCGAGCCACTGCGACAATAAAACCATCTACACTTCCAGTAGAGAGTAAATCAAAACTTCTTTTCTCCTTTTCAACCTTTTCATTAGAGATACATATGGTCATATCGTAATCATTCTCTGTTAGTGTGGTTTCGATGCCATGAACAACTTCAGCAAAAAATGGATTCATAAGACTAGGAACAACAACGCCAATGACTTTCGTTTGGCTGGATTTTAGTTGTTGTGCTATTCGATTAGGCTTATAATTAAGTTCATTTGCTAATTCCGTAACTCGACGTTTTGTGTCTTCTCCAATCTCTGGGCTATCACTCAATGCTTTTGATACTGTTGAAACTGATACGTTAAGTAGTCTCGCTAATTCTTTTAATGTTACCATACTCTAAGAATAGGAAGCCACACTTAATAAAAGTGTGGCTTTAAAAATACTTATAAATCTTAAGTTTTAATTTTTAACTAATTTGATTGTTTTTGTCAATCCATTAGAAGACAATCTAGCTAAATATATACCTGTTTTAAGTCCTGAACCATCAATTGTTACTTGCTGACTATTAGGACTAAGATTTAAAACTCTTTT
>CBFHYD010000034.1:0-21897 GCA_965659975.1 Winogradskyella sp.
TAATCAAAAGTGTATCTTTGCCCACTTTTAAAGTTTACACTATGATTTTAGGCCATACAACACGTAAGAATTTTACTCAAAACCCGAAAAACGACATCCTTTCTGGTCTTACTGTTGCATTAGCATTAGTCCCAGAAGCTGTTGCGTTTGCATTTGTCGCAGGTGTCGATCCATTAGTTGGGTTATATGGTGCGTTTATGATGGGAATTGTCACTGCACTTTTTGGTGGCAGGCCAGGTATGATCTCTGGAGCAACTGGTGCTATGGCAGTTGTTATGGTACATCTTGTAAGTAAAGGAAATGATGTAGGCTTAAGTCTTGATACACCAATTGAAAATTTAGGATTACAATGGCTGTTTATAACTCTGCTATTTGTTGGTGTTATTCAAATATTATCTGGTATTTTTAAACTTGGAAAATTTGTTCGTTTGATCCCTCATCCCGTAATGATGGGCTTCGTTAACGGTTTGGCCATAGTAATTTTCTTGTCTCAACTTGGCTTATTTAAAGAAACTGTAGATGGAGAAAAGGTATTTATGACTGGACAAGATCTATGGACAATGTTAGGATTGGTGGCACTGACTATGGGTATAATGTTTGGATTACCTAAGTTGACTAAAAAAATTCCCGCTGCATTAGTAGCGATAATTGTGGTTGCTGCTATTACCATTTTAGGTAAAATAGATGTAAGTACAGTTGGTTCTTTTATCAGAGATGGTGGTGGTCAAGGCTTACAGGGAAGCTTACCGACCGTTCAAGATCAGATATTTGGTTTATTCTCAACATTAAGCGGACATTGGGATACTATCCTTTCCACCGCTTTTATTTTAGCGGCTATAGGATTAATTGAATCCTTAATGACCTTAAATCTTGTAGATGAGATTACTGAAACTCGAGGTAGTGGTAACAGAGAATGTATCGCTCAAGGAAGCGCAAACATTCTAAATGGTCTTTTTGGAGGCATGGGTGGTTGTGCCATGATTGGCCAATCTATTATTAATGTGGATTCTGGAGGACGTGGCAGACTTTCAGGAGCTGTTGCAGCAATTGCATTGTTATGTTTTGTATTATTCGGTGCACCGTTAATTGAACAAATACCAATCGCCGCTTTAGTTGGTGTTATGTTTATGGTGGTTATCGGAACCTTTGCTTGGTCAAGCTTTAGAATTATCAGAAAAATTCCATTATCTGATGCAATTGTTTTGATAGCAGTTTCTGCAATTACAGTGTGGAAGGATCTTGCTGTAGCTGTTATTGCAGGTGTTATTATTTCTGCTTTAGTGTTCGCTTGGAAAAATGCAACAATGATTAGAGCACGTAAACGTATTCAAGAAGATGGAACAAAAACCTACGAGATTTGGGGACCATTATTCTTTGGGTCTATCCAAAATTTCAACTCTAAGTTTGATATAAAAAATGATCCAAAGAATGTTGAAATCGATTTTGTCGAATCACGGGTTAGTGATCATTCGGCATTAGAAGCCATTTTCAATTTGGTTAATAAATATGAAGCCGCTGGCAAATCAATAAAGCTTAAGCACTTGAGCCAAGACTGTAAGAACTTAATGTATAAAGCTAGTCCAAAATTCAAAGAAGTGATAGTTGAAGATATTGATGACCCACGTTATCATTTAGCCGCAGATCCAGAGAAGTTTACAGAGCCTTTATCAGAATACGGAATCTAATATTTTAAAAGCTCCTCAATCTTAGCTTTCACCTTATCAGTTGATGGGATCATTGTTTGCTCTAAGTTTGAGTTTAAAGGAATAGCTGGCATATTTTCACTACCAATGGTCATTACTGGTGCGTCTAAATATCGAAAACATTCTTCTTGGATTTTACCTGCTAAGGCTCTTGCAAAACTATTATTGGATGGCTCTTCAGTAACTACTAAACATTTACCTGTTTTCTTCACTGATTTCATTATCGTTTCCTCATCTAAAGGATACAATGTTCTTAAATCAATGATTTCTATTTGGTCTCTAAGACCTAATTCACCAGAAGCATTATATGCCCAATGCACGCCCATACCGTAAGTAACTACAGTCAATGTTTCAACATCATCTTGTTTCCATATTTCCTGTAAAACCCACGCTTTCCCAAATGGTAAGACATAATCATCTGACGGTTCTACAGATGTTGCACCTTGTGTGCCTGGAACTTTCGACCAATACAAGCCTTTATGTTCTAACATAACAACAGGATTTGGATCATGATAGGCTGCTTTCATTAGTCCTTTTAAATCGGCTCCATTACTTGGATATGCAATTTTTATTCCTCTGATATTGGTCACTACACTTTCTACAGAAGATGAGTGGTATGGTCCACCACTACCATAAGCTCCTATTGGAACGCGGAGAATCATACTCACTGGCCATTTACCATTAGAAAGGTAACAACTACGACTTACTTCAGTGAATAATTGATTAAGGCCAGGCCAGATATAATCCGCAAACTGTACCTCGACAATTGGTTTTAATCCTACAGCCGACATACCTACAGTAGAACCGACGATAAATGCTTCTTGAATAGGTGTATTGAATACACGATCATCACCAAATTTTTGGGCTAAGGTTGCTGCTTCTCTAAACACACCACCTAATCGACCTCCAACATCTTGCCCGTATAGCAAGCATTCTTTATGTTCTCGCATCAACTCTTCTACAGCAAATAATGCACAATCTACCATCACCACTTTGTCTGCGCCTTCCGGTTCGCGTGTACCTTTTTCTTCTGTTATTGGTGTTGGTGCAAAATCGTTGGTAAATAAATCTTCAGGCTTTGGGTCTTCTGCTTTTAAGGCTTCCTTAAAATCTGAGGAAACTTTTTCTTTTGCTTCATTTTCTATAGTATCCACTTCAGCTTCAGATATATCATTATCTAATAATTGCTGCCTCAAAACAGGATATGGATCACGAGAACGGGCTTCATCCAAATCGTCGCGATACCATTCCATACGTACACCAGAAGTATGATGATTTAACAACGGTACTTTCGCGTGCACTAAAAATGGGCGGCGTTCTTCTCTTATTGTTTTTATAACTTTTTCAATGGTTTTATAACTTTCAATAAAATTTGCCCCATCTATACTTACAGCCTCTAACCCATGAAAACCAGCTGCATATTCAGCTGCGTTCTGAGCTCGAGTTTCGGCTGCATTAGCTGAAATGTCCCAACCATTATCTTGAACTAAGTAAAGAATAGGCATTTGCTTGAGTGCAGCCATTTGAAAAGCTTCAGCTATTTCGCCTTCTGTTACTGAGGCATCACCAAGTGAACAAACAGAAATCGGATTTTCTAATGCAGTATCATTTAATCCTTGCAATTCTTTGTACTGCATTCCCATTGCTACACCAGTAGCTGGAATAGCCTGCATCCCAGTAGCGGAAGATTGATGTGGTATCTTAGGTTTGTCGTCGTCTTTTAGACTTGGATGTGAATAATAGGTGCGACCTCCAGAAAATGGATCGTCTTTTTTTGCCAATAGTTGAAGCATTAAATCGTAAGGCTCCATTCCCAATGCCAATAACATGGCATCATCTCTGTAATAAGGAAACGCATAATCTTGAGGCAACAACTGCATTCCCAAAGCTACTTGAATCGCCTCATGACCACGAGAGGTTGCATGAACATATTTTGAAACTTGTTTGAAGTTTTCTTCATATAACTCTGCCATTGATTTTGCCGTGCAGAGTTTATAAAAACCTTTTTTTAGGATATCATTGTTCATCTACGCTAATTCTTTTCTTGTTTTAAGCATCCAACTAAATTCATCTTTTATCTTACCAGTTTTTATAGCATTTAATGTGTTATTTACCTTTAAGCCAACAGGACTTTCATCAGACACATGAATGGTATCACCATTTAATCCTATCTCCTGAATATACGCTATACCAACGGCAGTTCCAGTTCCAAAAGCTTCTTCTAATTTACCATTTTGAGAAGCTTCGCGGATTTCATCTAAGGTGATTTTACGCTCTACTACATTAAAATTCATTGATCGTAATAGATCAATAACACTTGCGCGGGTAATTCCATGAAGTACCGAACCATCCAATTCTGGAGTTATAAACTCTCCATCTAATTTGAAAAAGATATTCATCGTACCAACTTCCTGAATGTACTTATGCTCTTGAGCATCTAACCATAAAACTTGGTCGTAACCTTTGGCTTTTGCAAACTCTGTTGGTCTAATAGCAGCTGCATAATTACCGGCTGCCTTCGCTTCTCCAGTTCCACCATGTGCGGCTCTGATGAATTGTTTTTCGGCCCAAAGCTTTATGCGTTTGCTAAAAAATGGTCCTGCAGGTGAAGCCATAATTATAAACTTATAGTGTTTTGCAGCACGCATGCCTATGAATGGCTCATCTGCATACATAAATGGTCTTAAGTATAAAGCACTACCATCTTGTGGAGGAATCCAATTATGTTCTAAATTCACTAATTCCTTTAATCCTTCTACAAACAGCTCCTCAGGGAAATGCGGCATTCCCATACGCTCAGCACTTAAGTTTAGACGCTTGGCATTTTGCTCAGGTCTAAATAGCATTGGTTCACTATTTGTGTTTTTATAAGCTTTCATGCCTTCGAAAATAGCTTGACCATAATGCAAAGCCATGGCCGCAGGATGTGTTGGGATTAAACCCATAGGAACAATTCTTGGATTAAGCCAAGCTCCATTCTCATAATCACAGATGAACATATGATCTGTAAAGGTTGTACCTAATGGAATATTATCGAAATCTAAAGTATTAACTTTCGATTCTTTTACTTTGGTAATATCTATAGTATAAGACATATATTATATTTTTCTATTAATGTCAAACTGTTCAAAATAATCTGCTACGCGTCGCACAAAACTTCCGCCTAAAAATCCATCCACTACTCTATGATCAAAAGAAAGGGACAGATACATCATACTTCTAATTGCTATTTCGTCACCATTTTCTGTCTCAATAACTTCAGGACGCTTCTTGATAATTCCAAGTGCAAGAATTGCAACTTCTGGTTGATTGATAATCGGAGTTCCCATGACACTTCCGAAGGTACCCACGTTAGAAATGGTAAACGTACTTCCTTTGATATCATCTCCAGATAACTTATTCTCTCTTGCTTTTCCTGCTAAATCGTTAACATCGGCAGCAAGCGCTTTTAAGTCTTTAGTATGTGCATTTTTTACAACTGGCACTATTAGATTTCCACTTGGGAGCGCTGTCGCCATTCCAATATTTATATCTTCTTTGACGATGATATTAGTACCATCGACTGAAGCGTTAATATTTGGAAAATCCTTTACAGCTTTTGCAACTGCTTCAACAAAAAGTGGTGTAAATGTGAGACGCTCACCGTACTTTTCTTGGAAAGCTTTTTTATTGGCATTGCGCCACTGAACCATGTTCGTCAAATCTGCTTCTGCATAGGCCGTAACATGTGGCGATGTATGTTTAGAATACACCATATGATCTGCAATCATTTGGCGCATGCGGTCCATTTCAACAACCTTTCCTTTTCCTTTATCAAAAGTTAATGGTGGAATACGATATGCTGTTGGATCTTGGGAAACTGGCTGAGCGAATTTATAAGGTCTTCCGTCTTCGATATATTGAAATACATCACTCTTTCTCAATCTACCTTCATGACCAGTTGCAGGAATTCTTGCCAATTCTTCAAAACTGATATGATGAGTTTTTGCTATTTCTAAAACTAAAGGCGAAAAGAATGTATTGGGATTTGAAACACTAAAACTATTAGATGCCTGAACGGCTGTTGTTGGTTTTACTCGTTTAGGTTTAGGCTTATCTATTTTTTTAGTTTGAGGTTCATCTACTTTGGTATCTTTCTTTGTACCAATACTTTCTGAAACCTCTAAAATAGCGATGGTCTCTCCAACAGGAACGACATCTTTAGCGCTAAACTTTATTTCTTTTAAAACACCCGAAGAAGGAGCAGGAACTTCGTTATCTACCTTATCTGTTGCGACTTCGAGAATGATATCACCTTCATCAAAACTGTCACCAACATTTACTAACCAATTAATGATAGTTCCCTCGGTAATACTCTCGCCTATTTTGGGCATTTTAAATTCAAATAAATCCAATTGTGATCGCTAATTTTAGGAAGCATAAAATTAATGATTACTCATATTTACCAATGTTAATAACTTATAAAACTAATAATTTAAGAAATTTTTTCTTTATTTTTACATTATACAAGTAATTTATTCTTTTAATTATACTAAAACTTTAACTTAGTATATTTTTTTTCTGATGGGATATCAATTAGATCAAACAGATACCAAGATTCTTTCGATTTTACAAAAGAATAGCAACCGCACTACAAAAAGTATTGCCGAAGAATTAGGGATGACTACTTCACCGGTTTTTGAGCGTATTAAAAAGCTTGAAAAAGAAGGTTACATCAAAAAGTATGTTGCTGTTCTTGACAACAGGAAAATTGGATTGAAACTCACGGTATTTATAGGCATCACCTTACAAGGACATACCAGAAGTTATTTGGAAAAGTTCGTAAAAGAAATCAATAATTTTCCTGAAATCGTCGAATGCCATCGTGTAAGTGGAAACTTTGATTATCTACTCAAATTGGTAGTGGAAGATATTGAGGCTTACGAAACATTTATTATATCAAAATTGACGCTTCTACCCTATTTAGGAAACGTTCAGAGTTTAATAACCCTATCTACAGGAAAAGAAACTAACGAGATTGATTTGAGTCGAGTTTAAATTGCCATGTAACTCCATCCTCGCAATAACTTCCTAATTCTTAAAAGTTTCTCTTAACGTTTTGTAAGTGTCTTTTTGTAGTTTTCTGTCTGAAGGAATCTTGCGCAATGGCTCTACTTCTCGCAATGTATCTTGACACTCTATTGGTAATTGTTGATAGAGTTGGGTACCTTTAGTTTTCCATGTAATCATGTCATCGCTCACCTCTCTTATAACTTTTGCGGGATTACCAACCACTAAACTACGTTTAGGAATTATTGTTTCTGCTTTGATAAATACCATAGCACCAACAATAGATTCATCTCCAATCTCAGCGTCATCCATAATCACAGAATTCATACCAATCAGACAATTTTTACCCAAGTTTGCACCATGAATGATAGCGCCATGACCTACATGCGAACTCTCTTTGAGGACTATTGATTTTCCTGGAAACATATGAACTGTACAATTTTCTTGCACATTAACACCATCTTCTAAAATGATTTGTCCCCAATCTCCGCGAATTGCTGCACCTGGACCTATATAACAGTTTTTACCGATGATAACATTTCCTGTTACAGCGGCAAGCGGATGCACAAAACTACTTTTGTGAACTACCGGAATATAGCCTTGGAATTCGTAGATCATTATTTAAATCGTTTCAGTGTCTCCTTAGTAAAATCACTTAAAACCAATCGACCACTTATAGCTGCACGCTCTGCTAATAAGTCATCCCAATCTTCTGTACCTTTCCAAAACATTTGCTTCATCTCTTTCATGGCTTCTGTGTTGTAATTGCAAAGATTCTCTGTAAAAGATTTTACAGCCTCATCTAATTCTTCAGTAGACCCAAAAACCTGAGTGAACAGTCCTTTTTGCTCCGCCCATTCAGCAGGATAAAAACTATTTGCATCGATAGCAATTTGCGACATACCGCTTAGTCCAAGCTTACGCTCCACAGCAGGTCCAACAACAAATGGTCCGATACCTACATTTAGTTCGCTAAGTTTAATCGCAGCAAATTTTGTCGCCATACAGTAATCTGTGGCTGATGCTAATCCAACACCACCACCAACAGTTTTACCTTGAACACGGCCAATTATGAATTTCGGGCATTTACGCATGGCGTTAATCACATTTGCAAAACCAGAAAAGAATACTTTCCCTGTTGCTTCATCATTAATATTTATTAATTCCTTAAAGCTTGCTCCAGCACAGAATGTACGATCTCCTCCACTTTTAAGAACGATGACTTTAATCTCGCCGTTATTTCCTGCGTCTGTAATGGTTTGTGCAAGCTTGGCTAATATATCTCCTGGCAAGGAATTATGTGCAGGATGAAAAAACTCGATATATCCTACTCCGTTTTCTATGGTTTGTTTTACGTATGGTTGTGTCATGTTTATAATAATCCGAATTGTTCAAAATGATGGTTTAAATGCTTCCTTTCAAGCAGATACCACTCGTATCTATTTAATTCACCAAAAACTATATTCTTTAATACTGCATCTGGATTTTCTTTAAAGTACTCTAAATACTTCTTACGTTGTTCCTTAAATTTTGAAATAGCAGTAGCAAAATCCTCATGCTTTAGATCATTAAGTTTGTCTTTTTCTAATTGTGGGAATTGTGAGTTTTGAGGAAACTTTCTATAATTCCAAAGGCTATTTTTTACTTTTTCTAAAATCTTTTCTGGTGTCGAGATTTCAAAATCTTGAATTTCACCAGCAGCTATTTTATAAGTGTATTCTAAATGCTCAATCATGTGCTGAGGTGTCATGATTCCCCATTTTGGTTTTGTAGTTTCTGTTAACTTAGTTAAGCATTCATCAATCTTTTCATCAGTCATTTCCACAAAAGTCTCCTGTTTCTTCTGAACCATTGTCAGTATTGTTGCTACAGCAACTAACGGACTATCTTTATCTATTTTTTGACTTTCTGGTCTGTCGTCAAAATTGGCATCAAACACCTCAACATGCCACTTAACTATTCCATTTGGATGCTCGGCAGTCGCTACGTCTCTGTCCACTTTTTCTCTACAAGTTAATCTTACACAAATAGTGTCGTTATGGTACATTGGTCTTAAAAAACGGATACTGTCCAATCCATAATTTGCAGCGACTGGTCCTTTATTTGGATAAACAAACAATCCTGCTGCGGCTGAAATAATGAAATATCCATGAGCAGTTCTCTTCTCAAAAATACTACCATCTAATGAGGTAATATCTGTATGGGCATAGAAGTGATCCCAAGTGAGATTGGCAAAATTTTGAATATCTGAATCCGTAATTGTACGGTTATGTGTTTTCAAGGACATGCCAGGCTCAATGTCTTCCCAATGGTACTGGAAAGGGTGTTTTTCAGCTTCCTTGTACTTGGCATTCTGCTGATAGATTCCAGTAATTTCAGTAATGGTTGATGGCGAACCTTGAATTGCAGTACGTTGCAAATAATGTTTAATACCACGTAATCCACCCATTTCTTCACCACCACCTGCACGTCCTGGACCACCATGAACTAAATATGGCAATGGTGAACCGTGACCAGTACTTTCTTTTGCACTTTCACGATTAAGAACCAAAATACGACCATGGTGACTCGCTGCATTAATCACGTAATCCGTAGCAATTTTATCGTCGAATGTTGCGATAGATGATACTAACGAACCTTTACCCATTTGAGCTAATTGTATAGCTTCATCTAATGCTTTATAAGGCATTATAGTACTTACGGGGCCAAAAGCCTCACGTTCGTGAATTACGGTATTATCAAATGGATGATCGGCTCTTAACACAATTGGACTAATAAAAGCGCCTTTGTTAGCATCTGCGCCAATAGTCTCAATTTTATCAAGATGACCATATACAATCTCAGCTTCTTTCGATAAATCGTTTACAGAATCTTTAACAGCTTGCACTTGTTGTCGACTCACTAAAGATCCCATTCTCACTTCTTTAAGTCTTGGATCACCAATAGTAACCTTATCCAAAGCTTTCGCCAATGCTATTTGAACATCCTCAACCAGATTCTCCGGAACAATGATTCGACGTATGGCTGTACATTTTTGTCCCGCCTTGACGGTCATTTCTTTACGCACTTCCTTGATAAACAAATCAAACTCTGGTGTTCCTGGAATTGCATCTTCACCAAGAATTGAGGCATTTAAAGAATCAGCTTCCATAGTAAACGGCACTGACTCTTGGATGAGCCTTGGATGTGCTTTTAATAATCTACCTGTTTGTGCTGAACCTGTAAATGTCACCGCATCTTGTGATTCCACGGTATCCAATATTGATTTGACTGTACCGTTTATAATCTGTAACGCGCCTTCTGGTAAAATTCCCGAATCTATAATGGTTCTTGCTACTGCTTCTGCCAAGTATGATGATGAAGGTGCTGGTAAAACAACTGCTGGCATCCCTGCCATCCAGTTTACTGCACATTTTTCTAACATGCCCCAAACAGGAAAATTAAAAGCATTTATATGTACTGCAACACCTTTTTTTGGTACCATTATGTGATGTGCCATAAATCGTCCTCCTCTGGATAAATCTATTGGATCACCTTCGACATGAAATGGTTTGTTTGGGAATAATTTTCTCAACGACGCATTGGCGAATAGATTACCAAATCCACCTTCAATATCTATCCAACTGTCAATTCTCGTTGCACCTGTTCTGTAACTTAAGTCGTAAAAATCTTCCTTTCTTTTGGTGAGATAGAGTGCTAATTTTTTCAGCATGTTCCCTCGTTCTTGAAAGGTCATTTTGCGTAAAATGGCACCACCTTTTGTTCGTCCGTAGTTTAATATTTCTGGAACATCCAAACCTTCTATTGCAATAGACGAAAATGCTTCACCAGTAACTGCATCCAAAACTGGCACGCCTTCTTCTGTTCCTGTCGTCCATTGTCCTTGGACGTAGTGTTCGATTTTTTTCATATTAGATACGTTCTAAAATTGCAGCATAACCTTGCCCAACACCAACACACATGGTTACTAGTGCATATTTTTTATTTTGTTCCTGTAATTCTAATGCCGCAGAATAAGCAATTCTCGCTCCTGTTACACCTAAAGGATGACCAATTGCGATAGAGCCTCCATTTGGGTTTATTCGAGGATCATCATCCGCTAATCCCCAAGCTCTTGTGCATGCTAATGCTTGCGCAGCAAATGCTTCATTGAGTTCAATCACATCCATATCATCCATTGTCAATCCAGCTTTAGCCAAAGCTTTATACGAAGCTTGTACTGGACCAATTCCCATTATTCTTGGTTCAACACCAACAACCGCTGAACTGACTATCCGAGCTAATGGTTTTAAGTTATACTTTTTAACTGCATCCTCTGATGCAATAATTGTGGTTGCAGCTCCATCATTAAGACCAGAAGCGTTACCTGCAGTTACACTTCCACCATCTTTTCTAAATGCAGCTCTTAATTTTCCTAAAGCTTCAATCGATGTATTAGGTTTTATAAATTCATCTTTTGAAAATTGAATTGGATCTTTCTTTCTTTGAGGGATTTCTACAGTTACAATCTCCTTTGCCAATCTTCCGTTTTCTTGAGCTTTTGAAGCCTTCATTTGACTCCAATAGGCAAATTTGTCCTGATCCTCTCGTGAAATATTGTATTTATCTACTAAATTTTCTGCCGTAATTCCCATACCATCGGTACCGTACATCTCATGCATCTTAGGATTTACAAATCGCCAACCAAAAGTTGAGTCGTACATTTTGGAATCGCCACCAAAAGCAGTCGAAGGTTTTGCCATGACATATGGTCCGCGTGTCATATTCTCGACACCTCCAGAAATAAATACATCACCGTCACCAGCTTTTATGGCTCTGTTTGCATGAATGATTGCCGATAATCCTGAACTACATAATCGATTGACCGTTTCTCCTGGAACTGTAAAAGGCAATCCTGCTAATAGTGATGACATACGTGCGACATTACGGTTATCTTCGCCTGCTTGATTAACACATCCCATAATCACATCATCATAAGCTTCTTTTGGTATATTTGGATTACGCTTTACGACTTCCTTTATAACCAATGCACCTAAATCATCTGTTCTGACAGCAGATAACGTGCCTTTATAGTTACCTATTGGTGTTCGTATGCCGTCTATAATATATGCGTCTTTCATTATTTTGTAAACTCTTTTGCCAGGACCTTCACTAATTCTTTATTATCCTTTTTAAACATATCAGTATCTCGAACCTCATACTTTCGTTTAAGCAGAACTTTATTCGTGTTCGCTTCAATCAAAATCACAAAAAACTGGTATATGTATTCTGGCATTTGATCTTGATAAATAACCATATTCCCTTTCTTTGAAGCTGGGTCAGACATACGATAATCGCCTACCAAGGTTACACAAAGTGCATTAAAATCGTTATTGTTAAATTTTAAATCCAACTGATCGAATGACTCCAATTTAGCTGGTAAACTTGCATCCCTATCATATCTAAACACTTGTTTTGTTTCTTCCTTTTTAAGCTTTTTATCCAATCTTTTAAATAAGGATCTGTAATTCTCCTCCATAGAATAATTACCACCAGTATACCAAAGTATGCTCTGAGGTACTTCAAAGTTTGGCGCCGTATATTCTTCCATCAAATAAATCCTTCTCGAAACCTTTTCTTTGTCTTGGGCAAATAGAGTTAACCCAAAGCAGATTAAAATGACTGATAAACAATTTTTCATAAACTTATTTTTAATTTAATATCACTGAGAATGTATCTCCCTGTCACAAATCGCCAGATCTAAATCCTTTCATAAACCACTGCATGCGCTGTTGCGAAGTTCCATGTGTAAAACTATCTGAATTAACACTTCCTCTTGATCTCCGCTGAATGGTATCATCGCCTACCGCATTTGCAGCGCTTAGCGCTTCTTCAATATCGCCTTCTTGCAAATATTTTCTATTATGATGTGCCCAAACGCCTGCATAAAAATCAGCTTGTAACTCCATTGCTACAGATAATCTGTTTGCTTCAGTTCTATTAGATTGACTTTGCAGTTGTCTTACTTTACCCGAAGTGCCCAAAATAGTTTGAATATGGTGTCCAACCTCATGAGCAGTAACATAAGCAATAGCAAAATCTCCACCTTTGGCACCAAATCGTGTTTTTAACTCATCGAAAAACCTCAAATCCATATATATTTTCTGATCTCCAGGACAATAAAATGGTCCTGAAGCCGCAGTGGCATTTCCACATCTTGTTGAAACCGCATCTGTGAATAAGACCATGTTTGGTTCTTTATAATTTCCTAATCCATATTCTCTAAACAGTCGATTCCACACATCTTCAGTGTCGGCCAAAACGGTTCCCATAAAGTCGCTCATTACCTTTTCTTGCTGAGTTAATTCTCTTTGTTCAACTTGTTGGGTTGTTTGAGAATTTCCAACCTGTTCAACTATTGGCGCTAAGGCTTTTCCTGTATCACCACCAAAAAGTTGTAGTAATATTACTATTACTGCTACAGCACCGCCACCGCCAATAACTGCCTTTCTTCGACGACTCATTCCTCGACGATCTTCGAGATTACTACTCTTACGCCTTCCTTGCCATTTCATATTATATTGATTTAGTTTCTTTTAGTTCGTCCATTCTTTTTGAGTTCGATAAACAACACCTTTGAAAAGTGCTACAAGTTCATCACCTCTTTTAACCTCAACTATATTGAAGCCTAATTTAGTATTTACTTTTTCAATTACAGATTCTGCTACAAGATAATCCCCTTCTTCCAAAGCTTCTATATGATTGATACTTGTTTCTATTGACACTGCAAATTTACCATGTGTATTTGCTGCAAAACCAAAAGCAGTATCTGCGAGAGAATAACTAATTCCGCCATGAGCTTTGCCCATACTATTAAGCATATCTTTCCTTATAGTTAAGGCCACTTTACATCTACCAATTTCGCATTCTAAAATCTCAACACCGAGCCATTGCGAAAACGCATCTTGACTTAACATTTTATATGGTATCTGCTTTCCTTCCATTAAAAAAATGTTCGACCTTCTTCATTCATTTTACGGAGTAATGGACTACATCTATATCGATCTTCGCGATAGGTGTTGTAAAGTTCATCCATCTGAGCAACGCACCAACTGATGCCTTTTTCATCAGCCCAAGCTAATAATCCTTTTGGGTAATTAACACCTTTAGTCATTGCGTTGTCTATATCCGCAGCCGTAGCAACATTTAAAAATAAAGCGTCTGCAGCTTCATTTATTAGCATTACTAAAACACGATCCATAATATGCTGTCCGATGGCCTTATCCATGAATGTTTCTGGATTAACAGCGCCATCAGAATAATCGTAATATCCTTTACCTGATTTACGCCCTAAATAACCAGCTTCTAAAAAGCGCTTTTGCGTAAAAGACGGCTTATATCTTGGATCGTAATAAAATGCACTAAATACGGTCTCGGTAACGGTGTAGTTAACGTCATTGCCTATGAAATCCATAAGCTCAAAAGGACCCATTCTAAAACCACCTAAGGACTTTAAACTCCAGTCGATGGTTGCAAAATCAGCGATACCTTCTTCATAAATACGTAATGCTTCACCGTAAAATGGTCTTGCAACACGATTAACGATAAATCCAGGTGTATCTTTGGCAACGGCTACAACTTTACCCCAATCTGAAATAATATTGGTTGATTGGTTAAGCACCTCATCTGACGTTTGAACCGCAGGAATGACCTCAACCAATTTCATTAATGGCGCTGGATTAAAAAAATGTATCCCGACACAACGTTCTGGTTTTTTTAATGAAGCCGCAATTGAGGCAATGGATAAACTTGAGGTATTCGAAGCGATTATGCATTCTTCTGAAACGTAAGTCTCCAATTCTGAAAATACTTTTTTCTTTATTTCAAGATTTTCAATAATAGCTTCAATTGTCAAATGAGCATCTGATAAATCGCTTAAATTATTCACATAAGTGATATTAGATTGAATCCTGTCTTTCTCACCAGAATCTATCCTTCCTTTTTCAACTAATCTATCAAGAATCTTTTTAAGACTTGCCTTGGCATTATCCAGAGCACCTTGATTCGTGTCATATAATTTTACTTTACAATTTGCCGTGGCAGCTACTTGTGCAATACCACTTCCCATTGTTCCAGAACCGATGATTCCTAAGTTCATATTTAAATTCTAATTAGTAAAAACAAATTTTTAAAAAGGAAGATTTTTTACATCTACATTTCCACCTGACAAGATAATTCCAATTTTTTTGTTTTTAAACTCTTCTTTGTTTTTTAATACAGCTGCAAATGGAACTGCACACGATGGCTCGATGATTATCTTCATGCGCTCCCAAATAATTTGCATTGCATTTACAATCTCATCTTCTTCTACTCTGATGATTTTTTTGACATGCTTTTGAATGATTGGAAAGTTTCTATTGCCTAAATGTGTACGAAGACCATCTGCGATCGTATGAAAACTATCATTGTATTCTATCTTCCCAGATTGCATTGAACGATATGCATCATCTGCTTGCATTGGCTCGCCACCAATGACATCACAATTACTTGAAAAGTAATGCGCTGCCAGTGCGGTTCCTGCGATAAGGCCACCACCACCAATTGGTGTAAGAATGACGTCTAAGTCATTATAATCTTCTAATAACTCCATAGCAGCAGTCGCATTACCATGAATAACCTCATCTTGATTTGATGGATGTAAGAAGGCCGCCCCTTTTTCTGTTCGAATTCTATCCGCATTTTCTTGGCGTGCTTGAGGGGTTGATTCGCACTCAATGATTTCACCACCATATGTTTTTACACCATTCTTTTTTACTTGAGGCGCATTTTCTGGCATCACGATATAAGCTTTTACTCCAATTTTATTTGCAGCAAGTGACACTGCTTGCGCGAAATTCCCACTCGAATGGGTCACAACTCCTTTACTTTGTTCTTCAGAAGATAATGAAGTAATGGCATTGGCTGCACCACGCATTTTAAAAGCACCCATTTTCTGGAAATTCTCACATTTGAAAACAATGTCGGCACCGACCATTTCATTTATCAATGTAGAACTTAATACTGGTGTTCTGTGAATAAATGGATTTATTCTTTTTTGAACTTCTATGAGAGTCTGTTTATTCATATTAGAGACCTTTCGACTGCACTCAAGGTGACACAAGAATTAATTACCCTTAAAGTTTGGTTTACGTTTTTCTATAAATGCAGCAACACCTTCAGCATAATCATTAGTGCTGGCAGCTTCTATTTGATTTTTTGATTCTAAAGCCAATTGCTGCTCAAGATTATTTGTTATCGATGCATTTAGTGATTGCTTAATTAACCCTAATGCTTTTGTTGGCATATTAGCCATTTTTATAGCGAGTTTTTCCACAGAACCTTCAAACTCTTCTAAAGGCACATACTTATAAATCATACCCAATCTTTCGGCCTCCTGTGCAGAAATTTTATCACCTAACATTGCTAAAGCGGATGCTTTTTGAAAACCAATTAATCTTGGTAGAAAAAAGGTTCCGGCACTATCCGGAATTAATCCAATAAGACTAAAAGCTTGAATAAAGCTCACATTTTCATGAGCAATGACAACATCGCACGCCAAAGCAATATTTGCTCCTGCACCAGCCGCAACACCATTTACCGCGGCTATAATTGGCTTTTCTATATGTCTTATTTTGGTTATTATTGGATTATAATGCTCTTCGAGAATTTTCTTGAATCCAGGATTTAATTCTGGATTAGTAACCTCTTTCAGGTCTTGACCTGCACAAAATGCATTGCCATTGCCAGTTAGAACTATCGCACGGACATCATTATTGACTTCACATTCATCCAATGTTTTTTGAAGTAATAATGCCATTTCACGATTGAAACTATTAAATACTTCAGGTCTGTTCAGCGTAATAGTGGCTATTTGATTTTCTATTTTTAGTAGAATACTTTGATTCATATATTGAATAACATTTAGTTAGTTTTATTTTAAGCACTTAAAATAATCAAAAGGTTCGTGACAATTATCGCACTGGAATTGAGCTTTACAAGCCGTAGATCCAAACTGGCTGACCATTCTGGTATTCGTAGAACCGCAATTAGTACAATTAACTATCCGCTTTCCGTTTAATAGAACATCTTTATCTGCTTCTGCATCTAACGGTGCCGCAATCCCATAGTCCGCTAATGCTTGTCGTCCACGTGGTGTTATCCAATCTGTTGTCCAAGCTGGATATAAAATCAAATCTATTTCGGATTCATACCCTGCAGCTTTAAGCTCACTTTTAATATCGTCTCTTATCACATCCATTGCAGGACAACCACTGTATGTTGGAGTTATTTCAACCTTTACCTTACCATCTACAATTATGGCAGAACGCACAACACCCATATCCATAATTGAGAGAACAGGAATTTCAGGATCTGAAACCTTCTCTAAAATGGGTATCAAAGCCCCATCTATCTTCCCCAAAGGGGAAGAACTTTCACTCATGCTTATATTGTTTTGTGTATTATTCATTTTGAAGTCCTCCTTTTAGGAGGATTTAGGTGGGCTTTACCACTCCATATTAGGATAGGTACGTTGCATATATTGTAGGTTTGCTAATAAGTAGCCCATGTGTTCTGTATGCACTCCTTTTTTGCCTCCTTTTTGAAAATACTTTAAATCTGGAACTTCTAATGTTGCTTCTTCCAGCACTTGCGCCACTTCATTATAGTAGTTTTCTTTGAGTTTTGTGACATCTACTCCAATGCCTTCTTCTATCATTTTGTTATCAGAATCTACCACGTGAAATAGTTCGTCTGTGAATGCCCAAAGATCATTGATGGCATTTCGCATTCGCTCTTGACTTTCTTCTGTACCATCACCTAATCGTCTGACCCAATCCGATGAAAATCTCTTGTGATAGCTCACTTCTTTAATTGACTTTGAAGCTATTGCAGATAGAGTTAAATCTGTACTTTTTTGAAGTTGAGTGAGAAATGCATAATGATAGACATCGAATAAAAATTGTCTTCCAATTGTATAAGCAAAATCCGTGTTTGGTTGCTCAGTTAGTAATACATTTCTGTATTCATTTTCCTTACGAAGCATTGCTATGTCATCTTCCGTGCGACCATCATTGGCAATTTTTGCTGCGTATTGAAAATAACTTCTTACTTGACCAAAAAGGTCTAATGAAATATTTGTACAAGCAATATCTGTTTCGAGACTTGGTCCATGTCCACATAACTCACCCATTCTTTGACCAAGAATAAGACTGTTGTCTGCGATACCAAGTATATAGTTATATAGATTTTCGTTTTTCATATTAATACAATTCTTTGCGAGATCCTGAAACAAGTTCAAGATGACAAATCAGTGATTTGTCACATATGTTTTACGTCATCAGGTAAGTCGTAGAATGTTGGGTGGCGATAAACTTTATCTTGAGCAGGCTCAAACAACTCTCCATTATTATCAGGATTAGAAGCTGTTATGTGCTTTGACTCAACAACCCAAATACTTACACCTTCATTTCGTCTCGTGTATACATCTCTTGCATTTTCTAATGCCATTTCTGCGTCCGAAGCATGAAGACTTCCGCAGTGTCTGTGCTCTAACCCGTTTTTACTTCTTACGAAAACTTCCCAAAGTGGCCAGTTTTTTGTTGACATAATTCTTTATTTTATTGTTCTGGAAACGATTTTCTTTGATTTCGATAACACTCCGACAATCTCAGTGTGACACGCTCAATCCGAAAGAAAACCACTCGAACTGACGACAAGTTTATATCGCCTGTTTCTCTTTTCTACTTTGCTTTTTCTCAGCATGAGCCATAGCTGCATCTCTAACCCAAGTTCCGCGTTCCCAAGCTCCAACTCTGGCTTTCATTCGTTCCTTGTTCATTGGTCCATGACCTTTAACAACTTGCCAAAATTCGTCCCAATCAATTTCTCCGAAATCATAGCTTTGACGTTCTTCATTCCACTTTAAATCTGGATCAGGAACGGTTATACCTAAAATATCTGCTTGTGGAACTGTTTGATCTATAAATTGCTGACGTAACTCGTCATTAGTTTTACGCTTTAGTTTCCATTTCATAGATTGTGCTGTATGTACAGATTTATCATCCGTTGGACCTAACATCATAAGACTTGGCCACCACCAACGATTTAATGCATCCTGAGCCATATCTTTTTGCTCTTTTGTTCCATTACATAATTTCATCATGATCTCAAATCCTTGACGCTGGTGAAAACTTTCTTCTTTACAAACACGAATCATCGCTCTTGCATATGGTCCATAAGAGGTATTACATAGTGGCACTTGGTTTATAATAGCAGCGCCGTCTACTAACCATCCAATAGCACCCATATCTGCCCATGTCAGTGTTGGGTAGTTGAAAATGCTTGAATACTTTGCCTTACCCGTATGTAATTGCTCATACATTTCTTCTCTTGATATCCCTAATGTCTCCGTTGCAGAGTACAAGTATAAACCGTGACCAGCTTCATCTTGTACTTTTGCTAATAACGCCACTTTACGTCTCAATGAAGGTGCACGTGTAATCCAGTTTCCTTCTGGTAGCATTCCTACAATTTCTGAATGTGCATGCTGTGACATCTGACGAATATGTGTCTGACGGTATTTTTCTGGCATCCAATCTTTTGGTTCGATTTTCTCGTCACGAGCAATCTTTGCCTCAAATTCTTTTTCTAAACTTTTGATTTGATCTTCACTCATAATTTTTTCTATTTAGCATTTGGTGCTCACCAATTGCGATTTTTCTTTTTCAATATATTTTAGACATCAAAGTCGACAACTACATTATCTGAGGTAGGAACCGCCTGACAACTCAATACTAAATTTTGTGATACCTCTTTTTCATCTAAGGCATAGTTTATTTTCATTTCTACCGAACCACTTTTTACCTCACATTTGCATGTACTGCAAACTCCACCTTTACATGCAAACGGCAAATCTGCACCAGCACCTAAAGCAGCATCCAAGATATTATCGTATTCATCAGTCATCGTAAATAGGAATTCTTTTCCACCATCTACTATTGTGACTTCTGTTCCTTCAACATTTTGCTTTGCTAAACGTTCCGCACGTTTTATATCTTCTTCAGTTAACCCTTTTACAAACAACTCGTAATGCACATACTCTTTTGGCAAGCCTGCGTTTATAAGATATTCGCTTACATAGTTGACCATTTTCTCAGGACCACATAGAAAAACATCATTGGTATCTGGAATATCAATAAAAGTTTTGGTAAGGATTTCCATTTTCTGATCATCAAAACGCCCATTGAATAATTCTATATCACGACGCTCCTTTGTGAGAAAGTAATAAATCTCTAATCGTCCGAAATAGGTATTGCGCAATTGCTCCAACTCTTCTTTAAAGATAATAGATTTTGCAGTTTTATTTACATAAAAGAGTTTGCAAGTTGCGTTTGGTTCTGCTTGCAGATGCGCTTTTATCATAGACAGAATTGGTGTAATTCCACTTCCTGCGGCGAAAAACATATAATTTTTTGAAGCTGACGGCTCACATTCTACACCGAAAACACCTGTTGGTGCCATCACTTCAAGTGAATCGCCTGATTTCAATTGCGTATTAACAAAAGTTGAAAATTTTCCACCTGGAATCTCTTTCACAGCAACTTGCCATTTATTTTCAAAAGGGTTTGAACACAATGAATAAGATCGTCTCACATCCTCACCATTTATATCAGTTTTTAGGGTTAAATGCTGACCTTGGTGAAATGCGAACAACTCGTGCAACTCTTCTGGCACATCAAAAGTGATAACAGAAGTATCTTCTGTTACCTTAGATATATCTTTTATTTTGATGTTATAAAAGTCTGTCATTCCTGTCTTATAATTAAGAATCATAAAACTAACAAGTGTTAGTTTAGAAAGCAAATATATAAAATATTCTTCTTAATTTTTGTTAATTCCTTGCAATAGGACAGTTGAAAGTGAAGCTGTTAGCTCATCAATTTTCAGGTCTCCCTTTTTAGGAATCCAGAGATATAATGAACGTAAAGTAGAAAGCATGGTAAAAACAATAATATCTGGATTGATAGGTTCGATTTCTTTATTATCAATTCCCAACTCTAAGATTTTTTTGAAATTATCTTCATAGTCCTTACGAAGTCGCAAATAATGATCGAGTTTAGTTTCAAGATGCATCCAGTCCGAGTTAAGAGCAGATAGACCATTTGCGTTTTCGGCGGCTATTTTAACGTGCAGTGCAATAACCATTTCTAACTTCTTAATCGTAGAAGCCTTCGCCTCTATAATGCTATCCATTCCGTTGGTAAAATCTTCTGCAATTGCAATAATGATCGCCTGTAAAATATCCTGTTTGGAAGAAATGTGGTTATAAAGACTTGCGGCCTTGATACCCATAGCATTTGCCAAATCCCTCATGGTGACGGCGCTGTAGCCTTTTTGTTTGAACAAAAGTGCAGCAGTTCTTAGTATTTCTTCTTTTCGTGTTTCGGTTTTCAAAAAAAACAGTTTTACTTAAGCGTATTATAAAATTAAAGTCTTTATAACATATGCACTAAAATCGATAATTTTACATTTTCCACAAATATAAGGATGAATACAACTTTTGAAAGCAATCCTCTTATTGAACGATTGCCACCGCATTTAAAGCAATTTATTAAGCCTCAGAATACGAGGATTACACACCAATTAATCAAGCGGTGTGGCGTTATGTTATGCGCAAAAACATTTCTTATATAAGTCAGGTTGCACATGATTCCTACCTGAAAGGCATAGAAATGACAGGTATTTCAATCAATGAGATCCCGAGTATGTATGGCATGAATCGTATTCTAAAGGAAATCGGTTGGGCTGCAGTTGCTGTAGATGGCTTTATTCCTCCAAATGCATTTATGGAATTTCAGGCTTATAAAGTTTTGGTTATCGCCTCAGACATTAGGCAATTAGAGAATATTGAATATACACCAGCACCAGATATTATTCATGAAGCTGCTGGTCATGCGCCAATTATAGCAAATCCAGACTATGCCGAATATTTAAGGCGATAACCAAAACTGTATGGTGCAGGTTTATTATCATCTATTGGTGAAAGTAAATGGTGCTTAAGTGATGAAATAAAAAAAATTCCATACTCGATTAAAGCGGCTGAGACAGAATTAGATATAACAAAACC
>CBFHYD010000034.1:21907-22171 GCA_965659975.1 Winogradskyella sp.
CACCAGATTTTTCTTATTTAATACAAGTACTCGACGAATTTGCTAATTCAATGGCACTTCGTAGAGGTGGTTGGCGCGGTCTCCAGAAATTAATTGACTCTGAAAAAGTCGGAACTATAGAGTTGAATACTGGACTTCAAATTTCTGGTGTGTTTTCTAAAATGATTAGAGATGAAGACAACAATGTGGTGTTCTTTAAAACAGATGGCCCAACTGCACTTGCCAATCGGGAAAAAGAATTAATTGGTCATGGTGCTGATAATT
>CBFHYD010000035.1:0-22116 GCA_965659975.1 Winogradskyella sp.
GGTTAAGAAAAAGTTCGTCATTTAGGATATAACCAATAAAAGTTTGATTTTTTTCAAGAGCCATTAAAATTAATTCCCTGACACTGAATGAATTTGATTGATTGTATTCAAAATAATCAAATATTGATGACACACTTATTTTTAATCCTTGTTCACTGAATAGTTCCTCAAAAACATACCACAGCTTTGGATTGTCGGCTAATTGAGTTATAACTAAAGATGATAGTGTATCGCTAACAATGAGTTCATTAAACTTATTATCTTGAACAAGTTCTTCTTTTGAACCATCACTTAGTTGAAGAATAATCCTAGCAGAATTTGCATTAGTTTGCTTCTCTAAAATAGACTGCACATAAAGATTCAACATCAAGGAATTTGTATCTGAAACTTCATTAGAGAGAACATCGTCATGTCCCAATATCAAGATAACATCAAATTGATATTGACTAAGTATTTGGCTAATTGAAGCTTTTTGGTCTGTGCTCAAAGGGGTTGACACAAATTCAATATGGTGTTGGTTTAAGCTTTCTGGAGATTGATGTACTAGTTCTTCCTTGTAGGCAAAATGAATTTTGGAACCCTCAGATAGAAAAGGGATGGTTCTGTTTGTGATTAATTGGCCTAATTTAGACCATCCTAAAACTAAAATAGATAGTTTTTCTTTTTTTGAGGTAGAATCAGTAGCTATTTTGATATCATTTAACAGTTGATCTGTCTCAGTACTAGTGACGAGATCAACATCAATATCATCATCTTCAGAAATAACGACCAAAAGATCATCCTCTAGAATGATGTAATCTTTATCTGGATTAAGCATAACTTTTTCGTCCGAAGTTTTGATGCCTATCAAAGTAGTATTAGATAGCATTAATAACGCCTGTTTGAATGTTTTACCAGACAAATCATTGGAAGGGAAAAAGTAAATTTCGTCTCCATCGTAGTCTAAAAAATCCAATACCACAGCAGAAATATGCTTATTTCTCATAGACTGAGCCGTGACATTAGAAATAATTTTATCTTTATGTATGGGATACACTTTATGATCCATAATTTCTAACAATAAATCAATATTCTCTTCTTTTTGCATCTGGGCAATGAGTGGAATGTTACGTTGATTTAAATTAATTTTGGCTGCTAAGATGGTAGTTTCAATATTAAAATTTGGAACGATAGTGTCGTCTAACACAATGACAGACTTGGCATTCATCATATTTGTTCGTGCTAAATCTTGGGAGCTATAAATATCACCAGATCGAGTAATTATCCTAAGACCTTTTTGATCGGGATACTCAAGATCAATCTTGGCATTCATTTCAATATTATTCATACCATTGAAACATAAAATTGTAGGTTTGGATTGATTTTCGTTGGCAATTTTAATTTCTTTAAACACATTAAAAATAGTAGAATTCCAACCTATTATTACATAATGATTTGTATCAATAACTTCAGAATGACCTTTTTTTAGATCTTCTATAAAACTTGAAACTTTAGCCGCTAGAAAGGCAATAATTGTTCCGGAAAACGCAACACTAAAGACCCAATATAGCATATTAATTAGGCGTTCCTTGTTGGTCGAACTAGAATCTTCAATTTCTAATAATCGTTCTAATCTGTTCCACCAAAGGTTGAACAATGAATCTTTTTCAATAACTCCAAGACTAAACTCTAAAATGATCATGAGGACAGCAAATACAGCGCTGGCAAACATCAGAAAATAAACAAAATTCGATTTTCTAGCAATAAAATTTTCAAAGTAATACCTTAAACTTGATCTCATTTTTTTGATTTTAAATTGGTTAATTTGATACTCTAATTTTTCACAATATTCATTTATAATAATTTGAATTCTATCCCAATATTAATACTATTATCAGTACGTTTAATATCTATATAAGGCGTAGAATGAAATCTATATGTCCAGTCCAAAAACAAATCAAATTTGTTGAGGGTGTAGTATAACCGAGGTTCAATAAAAAGACGATAATCTTTTGTGTTGGAGGTGTTAATTTGATGGTAGATCGAGAGGTTTACAAAAAAATCTTTAGAAAATTTATACTTCAAAAAAGAACTTAGACTATATCGCCAATTATAAATTTGTTGCTGAGAACTTAAATTATTGTCATATAATTCATCCTCAAAAAATAATCCAGCAGATAAATCCCAGTAATTTTGCTTCTGATTTACAATCCTGTGGCGATAGCCACCACCAGAAATGTAACGGTGGTTCATACGTAAGGATTTAATATTCTGAACTTGTACAAACCCAAAAAAGGAATGAAATCCAATTTTATAATTGTAGCGAAACTGACCAGTAAAATCTGAGGATATTTCTGTACCACTTTCCTTAATGTAATCATAATTCAAAAGCAAACGAAACAAATGGATGTCAACAGTTTTTGAAAGTTGCTGTGCCGTACTAAATTGTATCAAGTCAATATTTCCAAAATTTAAATCGCCCTGAAAATTCATATTATATGAAACGCTTCCATCAAGGTTAGATAACATATTTTCAGTATTGATGACCGTTTGTGAAGAGACAAATACACCAAAAAAAAGAAAAGGGAAAAGAAAATAATTTCGGTTTTGAAATAAGTACATATTAAAATGTTAAATTGGTTAAAAGGAATGAATTATATAAATGTTTTTAAATGCTCATAAATCATTACCATTGCTAAAGTATCTAATTCACAGTACTTTAAAAGTGATTTTTCTATGGATTTACGTTCTACTGTAGACATGTCCACAAATTGTAGTTTTGAATATGCCGTTAATGCAGCACCTCCATCTGAAATTGTTTCTAAACCAGAAATAAATTGATTCAATTGTTCTTGGTCATTTTCAACAAAAATTGGAGGCAATAACGAATATGGATTTTTGACTTTTCCATTGTCAAATTGAATCCAACGATGACGGCCCTCAAAATTTAAACTTGTAATATTGATTTCAGAAATGGGACTGGTGTATTTTTGTCTTAAAAAAGCACAAGAATTCAAAATTGCAGGTAATACAGCTTTGATGGAGTTTGATCCTTTTGTGAGTGGGTTATAGTAATAATCCATTATCACAACTCTTAAATCTACCATAGGCCTGGATGTGACCCAAGGCTCAGTTTCATCATTACGTGGGGTTGCTATGGTTTTAATAAATTCAATGAAATCAGCTTTGTTAGGGTGATTACTAGACTCTAGTTGATCTTTTATCGCATTCAAAATACTATTTTCGTGAGTTGCAAAACAAAAAATGGTACCCTTATCATTTTCTAATGAATTTTTTAAAGCTTCAATAAACTTGAAATTTGGAAATTCACCTGCAGTTGTGTTTATATACTCTGAAAAATGCTCGATAGAGCCATCGATGTGATAAATATGATGAGAAAACTGAAAAGCTACTTGTTCGTAGGGGTGTCTTCCTTTGTTGAAAGGTAAGGCTACAGCGCTAGTTTCAAAATCTATGAAATGTAAGGGAAAAGTCCAGGACTCCATTTCTTTTTTTAAACCATCCAACTCTACATATGGATTTGATTGTTGGTCTATAGCCTTTTGGACCTGTATCCAGCGGCGTTCTCTAGAACTCATAGCATTTGGTTCGTCAATAACCTTAAAATCATCTTGAGTTAATTCATCTAAAAATAAACGATTTTGTTCTAAGAGTTTTTGACCTCTAAAATTCCATATTTCAAATATATTTGGACGGTCAAAATCACTTTCACTCCAATGGTGCTGTTTTGAAAAACAATATTCAAATCCAGATTTATAGCCATTTTCTTTTGAGGCATCATCAATTTTAAACTCACAAGATTTACAACGGCTGTAGTTGGTAGGCCAATTCAAATAAATTTGGTTTTGGTAACTCTTCTTAAATAATGGTATCGCTTTAGAAAAAACTAAATCATCTGTATAACTGAATTCATCATTGATAATCGCAGTTACAATAGAAGATACTTCTACTTCTGAAAGAACAGAGGTGTTTTGAGCCTCTTCTGGTGACAGTCGAACTTCAATATCTTGTCGAATATCACCATCGTTTGGTAGTCTGAACATCTGATTTAATCCATCAATTGTTGCCACCTTGGATTGATCGGTCATTAAAAAAAAGACTTCAAAATTGAGATGAGGAAAGCATTGACTGGCAACATAGGTTTGAAATGCTATATCAAATAAGTAGGGGCGCCAACTGCTTCGAATATTACCTCGAGCACCAATAAAGGTGTCACTTTTTGTAGAATCAAATGATTTGGCCTTTACCTCAATTAGTTTTATACGATTTCCTTTTTTTATCAAAATATCAGTCATGACAAAAAGTCCATCATACAAAAAAGCAGCTTCATAAATAACCACCTCGTCTAGCTTCAAAAGATCAGAAGTTTGATTGAATGCTTGTTGGTATGCACCGTAAGGCGCATCAATAAAATGTCCATCTGGGTACAATAAACGCGATAACGCCTCGACTTGAAAACCACCCTCAGCCAAGGATTCTAAAAATGAATTGTCGTCTTCCTTATTTTTGTAAGATTTATCTCCGCAAAAAAAGAGTTTATTAGGACAAGAAAGTCCTACCTTGAAACGTGATTTTGATAAAACTTTCATGCAAGGAATTTAATTTAAAAGATAAAATTACGTGATTAATCTATCTAAGCCGCTTGATTCGTTCACGACAACGCTTGATTTTTTCCCGGATATCTTTAATTTTTTCACGACTTCGAGCTATTTTATCTTTTTCTCTTTCAATCTCTCTAGCGTAGCGCTCCCAATCTCTTTTTTTTTGAGCGCGTATACTGTGTTTATTGGCTGTGGAGGAAGCCGATTTTAATCGACGTGAATAATGATCGGCATCTCTGCTTTTTCGAATTCGAATTTTAGCCATATCGTCTTTGTAATCTGTAATTCTAGATTTCTCACGGTCGATATCTCTTTTGTAGCCCTCAATTTGACGTTTTACACTATCAATACTCATATTACATTGCTTTTAAAGTTTATACATTATTGGATTAGAAGACCCTTTCTTTTTTTTATGAGCAACGGATTTGTTAAAAAATAAGTTTCTGACCGAATGTGGTGCCACATGGCCGTCAAATCCATAACCTGTGTAGGTTTGTCCTGCCTTTTTTGTTCCAGGATTATATTGACGCTTGATTGGATACCATTTTTCCACTTCAAAAACCTCTACTATTAGGCCTTTATATTCACTCAAAACGTATTTAATTCCATCTAATCTATGTTTATCCATCCGCCAACGTTCCTTGGTAGCTTGGTACAATTTATCCTCTCCTGACGCTCTTTTGTAAGAGCTGTTAATATTGATAATAATCGTATCATTCGGAATAAAATCTAACGGTAGAGCATTATATTTTCGTTTAACTTCTTCTGAAGACATCAACCCATTTTCGATAGAATTCATACCACCTTGAATATTTCCACTAACAAAATCGTTAAATGTTGAGATAAATCTAAAAGTGTCAATTAAACTGGCTTCAATATGATAGGCAGTTTTTTCATTTAACCCATGACGAACAATGACATGTTCAACTGCTTTATTATTTTTTAAAATGGTTTGAATTTGATCTAGTTTATCAGTACCCTTTTTTCCTTGTTTTGCCTCATTTAGATGGTCGAAAACGCGGTTACCTTCCCCTTTTCCAACATAAAAAGGTATTTTGGTCTCCGGGTTAATCAATAAGTAAACATAATACTTAAGCTCAGCTATTGTTTTTTCATCAAACATTCCTGTTATTTTTTATTATTGATTCAATTTTTTTCGCATCCGAAATAGAAAAATTTTCTGCTCGTATACCTTTTAATCCTTTACTTGAAATAATGATGGTTGAATTAATTAATCTTCTATCGATTTTAACATATGAAATGTCACTAAAAGCCAAAAAAGATCGATCCACCCCAATGAGATATTTATTGCGCTTAAGATAGGTGACCCCATCTTGATCAATAACTAATTTGTCGGGGGTTAGAATACTTCCACCCAAAATAATTTTTGAGGAAAACGAATAGGAAAACGACGCTTTTGAACGGCTCCTTGTATCAGATCCAGAAGGTTTTAGTCCACAACTGGGGCAAAAATTCTCATTACCTGTAAGATTATAACCGCATGAGGTACAAAATCCCATCTGGTGAATTATTCAAGGTTCAAAGCCACCATGGTAATAACCAACCATATAACAGCTATAATAAGCCAAGTGACATATGTTTTTACTACTCTTTTTCTCTTGAAAGCCTTAAACTTCTTATGATAAAATGGGTAATAGGGTGAAGCTAATCGGTTTAATTTAAAAAGCCTCATTTCAATCTTGGCCATCGCTGCATCTGATAGGGCGTTTTTTCTTTTAGGTTCATCTTGCTGTGACATACTCCACCCATGCAATCCTACAATCGATATTAGGTAGTCCATAAAGTCTATTAGTTCTTTTTCAGTCTCAGGAATATCCATGTTCACCAAATCTTCATCTTTTTGATCATAAAAACTTTGCCTTTCCATTTGCTTTTCTTTTTTTTCTTCTTCTTCTTCAAAAATATCTTTATTAGATGAGACCACTGATCCAATTATGCTTCCAACTACGCCAGATGCAATTCTTCCTCCAACTGTTGAAGATTTACCTTTATTTGAACTAAATCTCATATCAAAGGTTCCATCACTATTTTTCTTTCCAAATATTGCTATTGTAGATATTTTTAATGAATTATTAAAGTTGTCTTGAAGCTTTCCCTAAGGTTAAGTCATTATCCATAAGTGTTTTTGCAGATTTATCTTTGATTTGTACTTTAACACCATAGGTATTTTCAAATAAATTCTCCACATCTCCAACTTTCATACTGCCTTTGATTTTAACTTCTTCTTTTGATGTGGTATTGACTTTTTTTGCCGTTTTTTTATTAAGTGCACCTAAGGTCAAATCGCCATCAGCAATCATATTTCCTTTGTAAAACACTAAAGAAAGGTTAAACGAAGATTTAAAATCTTTAGAAATTGTTTTTAATTTTTTGTTAGGCGCAATTGAAAATTCCGCATTATTAAAATGATCTTTTATTGAATCAAATAGTCCCATTTTGTTTTATTTTTAATTCCATTTACCTTTTACATAACCAGCATTTTCACATTCTTTATTAAATGCTGTCAAAGATTTTTTGTTTTGACTTCCATGAGTATAAAAATTTTGATCTTCAGTTGGCGAGTAACAAATTTCAACAACTAAGCCAAAAATCTTATCGAAGTCTTTTTCTATTGTCGAAATATTTTTACTTCCGGTAAAAGACATTTTTCCTGTTCCTTTTTTTGTTCTTACTTGAGATAGTTTTTTTTCAATATCTACCCTGTATTTAGTTAAAGCTGATCCTCGCTCTTCTGGAGTTTCATAGGAATATATTCTTAGTCTCAAATAAGGGAAATTTTTATTAAACTCTTTCATTAGAGTTTTAACTTTTTTTGAACCTGTAGTGGTAATTTCTCTTGCCATAATAATATTTCTCAAAAAAAAATCAGCAGATTTTTAAAACCTGCTGATTAATAGGTTAATTATAGTTTTCCTGCTTGAGTTAGTGTCATACTGTTGTCAGCCAGTTTGGTGTCATCAGCATTTGAAATTTGAACTTTAATTCCAAATTCTTCCATGAAATATCGTTCCACATTATTTACACGGCTTCTTGCACCTAACTCTAATTTCCCGCCAGGGTTATCTGTTTTAGACAGTTCACTAATTTTTGTTTTGTCATCAGCAAATTTATTACCTTTGTAAATACGAATATTACAATTAAATTCTTCTGAAAATTGTCTTTTAATGCTCTGAACAGAGCTAGCTTTTGTTACATTGATTGTAGCCATAGTTTATTAAATTATTTTAGTTATTATTTTAGTGTTAATTAATCTTTATCACTATTCCTAGTAGTGAAATTTTAAAATTAAATAAATAAATTTTCATATTTGATACATATTTGATACATATTTAAGTAATTTACAGAATTGATAGTTATTTTTAATGATTAAACAATTAAAAAATTTGACCGAGAAAACTATTGGTTTTAAAATAAAAAATCGTGGGGATTGCCAAAAGCTATCAGAACAAATCTTTGTATCAATAGATGAAGAGATTAGCTATAACACACTGCGAAGGTTTTTTGGATTGGATAAAAAGACCAAACCCAATAGTAAAACACTTAATATTTTGGCTAGGTTCAATGGATTTGAGTCATTTGCAGATTTTTCGCAATTATTTCCTAAACAATCTAATTGGTATCTTAAGGAAGTGGCTTACGATTTATTGAACCTAAATGAATCAACAGATCTTGTTAATTTCATTAAATCCATAGAACAGATTAACAATGACTCTCTTGATGTTGTTATTCTAGTTCTTAGAGAATTAATATTAAAAAATGAAATTTCAACTTTGAAAAAAATCTTTGATTTAGAAATCTTAAATCCAATAAATTACAAATACTCCGAGTTACTGCATCTTTGCAATTCTATTGGGCTTTTGTTACGAAAACAACAAATAGATTATCTAAATTTTATCCAAACGAAATACTTCAAAGTAACAATATTTACAATATTTGTTGACTATTCATCATTAAATAGAAACTATGGTGATTTTGTCTATAAAATTCACAAAACATCTAAGGATACGGAATTAGTATTATTTAGTGGTCTTTTGTTACAATTGAAAAAAATTTTAAATAATGAACCACCAACTGATAGTTTTGATTCTTTAATTTCAACAAAACTACACCCTATATTATTGAGTAGGTACATAAGTATTAAAATAATTTGTACACCAAAAAATAAAATTGTAGAGATACTAGAAAACTACAAAAATCGATTTATCAAAAATGATTCGATAGACTACATATACGAACTAATGATCATATCAATTCTATCTAAGAATTTTATTTCGATGGAATGGTTAACAGAAAATTTTGTACAAGAGGATAATGTACCAAAGTATTACCAAGAATGGCATTACAATATATTATGTATGGTAAAACTGTTTTTAGGGGTCTACAAAAAAAACAATTTTTCCTTTATTAATGAGCAGTTGCGCTCGATAGAAAAACTCAATCCAAGATACAGTTATCAATCATTTTATCTAATTTTTATAAGTATTCTTAAGTATCATCTTAATATTAAACCGAAATCAGCATTGAGAACTTATGAGAAGATTAGTCAAGAAATCGGTTATGAAATTTTCAGTTTAAACTATTTAACAGATTACTTCAAATCTTAAATATTTAATATTACGTATTTTGTTGAGTCAGTAAATCTTTTCTGGTTAAACAATCGTTAAACAAATTAAAAAACATAAATAATTGATTGTTATTTAGTTATGTTTTTTTATTGAGACAAAAGGCGTAAAATCCAACAATTTTGAGAAGGATTTACTTGAAATTATAAACCCGCAACTTTAAGGGTTGCGGGTTCTACTGTGGTGCCTCCAGGAATCGAACCAGGGACACAAGGATTTTCAGTCCTTTGCTCTACCAACTGAGCTAAGGCACCAGTTTGCTTCATTGCAAAAGCGGATGCAAATATAAATTCATTTTTAGTTTTACCAAAAAGAATATTGTAAAAATTGATTTTATAAATTTGTCCACAAGTATCTGTTTATGAATCTTATTGTTGACGTTGGAAATACAAGGGTAAAATTCGCAGTTTTTCAAGAAAATAAGCTTTCTTGGAAAACCAGTTGTAAGCACAAAAAATTTCAGGAAAAATCTAAAGACGTCATTAAAAAGTTTCCAGAAATTGACAACGCCATTATTTCTTCTGTTGGAAAATTGAAATCAAAAGACTTCGAAACTATTGATAAAGAATTAAAAGTCTTAATTCTTGATTCAGAAACTAAAGTTCCTTTTGAGAATAAATACGGTACCCCAAAAACTCTTGGTGTAGATCGTATTGCATTGGTGAGCAGTTCTGTATTTCATTATTCAGATGTAAATGCCTTAATTATAGATGCAGGAACATGTATAACCTACGATTTTGTTACAAAAGACAATGTATATCTCGGAGGCGCAATTTCACCTGGAATTCGTTTAAGGTATAGAGCGCTCAATGACCTCACGGCAAACCTACCACTATTAGAACCAGAAATACCTGAAAACGAAATTGGGGATACTACAGATAAATCCATCCATTCTGGTGTTATGCTGGGTGTTGTACATGAGCTTGATGGTGTAATTAACAGTTACTTAAGAAAATACGCAGATTTAACAGTTATTTTAACAGGTGGGGACGCCAAAATTTTGTCTAAACAATTAAAAAGTAGCATATTTGCGACCTCGGATTTTCTGCTTGAAGGTCTAAATTATATTTTAGAATTTAATTCGTAATAATGATTAGACAAATTGTTATAGTCTTTATCGCAATGTTTTACAGTGTTTCTTATGCACAACAAGGTACAGCATCACCATATTCTTTTTATGGTATTGGAAGCTTAAAATTTAGAGGAACGGTCGAAAATCGAGGTATGGGTGGCATCGGTTCATACATCGATAGTCTGCACATTAATCTAAGAAATCCAGCCTCTTACACAGGTAAAAATTTAGAAGCGGCACCATATAATAAAGAAAGTAGACCAGTTAAGTTTACAGTCGCCGGGACCTTTACAAGTACAAATCTAGAGACGGATGCCGAATCACAACGTGTAACATCTTCTGGTTTTGATTATTTGGCACTTTCATTTCCAATAGGAAAATTCGGTGCAGGATTTGGCTTATTGCCTTTTACATCGGTTGGTTACAAACTACAAGATATTGATCCATTACAGAATAATAGAGTTGACAATAGATATGAAGGCGAAGGTGGTCTTAATAAAGCCTTTTTAACATTAGCTTATTCATTAACTGATAATTTTTCCGTAGGTGTCAATGCAGACTATAATTTTGGTAATACCGAAAATAAAGCGATACGATTTACTTATGATTCAAGTGGGAATTTGATTCAGTTTGCTACACGTCAAGACGATAGATCGGACCTAAGTGGTCTTAACTTTAATTTTGGTGCATATTATAAAGGTAAGTTGACAGAGAAATTGGACTGGTCGGCTACAGCTACTTTTACCCCAGAAAGCAATTTGACATCACAAAACCAACGATCAATTTCTACAGTGACAGTATCGAGTTTTGGTGATGAGTTTGTCCAAAGCACAATAGATATAGATCTTACCCAAACCAACCAAGAAGTTACAGAACTAACACTACCTAATAGGTTATCTTTCGGTTTAGGTGTCGGAGAAGCAAGTAAATGGTTTATTGGTGCAGAGTATGTGTCACAAAACACAAGTGTATTCAGTAATCCAGTTCTAAACAATACAAATACAATTACGACCTTCGAAGATGCGAGCTCATTTGCTATTGGAGGTTTTTATATTCCAAGTCACAGATCGTTGTCAAGTTATTTTAAACGAGTGACTTACAGAGCTGGTGCTCGATTCGAAAACACAGGTTTAGTCGTAAATAATGAATCTATAAATGAGTTTGGCATATCTTTTGGATTAGGATTGCCAATAGGACCACAAACTGGATTGTTTTCAGAGGTTAATGTAGGATTAGAATATGGGCAAAGAGGAACAACTAATCAAAATTTAATACAAGAAAACTTCTTTAATGTTAACCTAAGTCTTTCACTTAGTGACAGATGGTTCCAGAAAAGAAAATATAACTAACAAAAATTTAAAATGATGAAGATGAAGTTTACATTACTGCTATTAGCACTATTCTTAGGCTATGGTGTAAGTAATGGTCAGCAAAATGAAGAGTGTATTAACAATCTATCGATATTCAGTTCATATACTAAGAATAAGAATTATGATGCCGCTTATGAGCCTTGGATGCAGGTAAGAACGCAATGTCCAGGATTTAATAGAGCCATATATGCTAAAAGTAAGAAAAGTGCTGGTCAAGATTTATTAGAATATAAAATTAAAAATTCTACAGGTGCAGATCAGGTGGCTTTTATAAAAGATTTGCTAAAGTTATACGAAGAGTATAATCAGTATTATGCTTCAAAATTCCCTAAAGGTGAAATGTATACCGATATGGGGAACCTTTCATATAAATACAGAAAAGAGTTAGGACTATCTAATAAAGAATTGTACGACATTTTTGATAAAGGTTATAATGAAGACTTAAAGAACTTCAAAGATCCAAGAGCTTTGTACACTTACTTCTCTTTGTATGTTAAGGAGTATGAAAAAGGTCCTAAGACTACAAATGATACCCAAGCCTTATTTAATAAGTACGATGATGTAAAGGATAAGATGGAGTTTGAAGAAGGTGAAAGTGCCAAGAAATTGAATAAACTTTTAGAAAAAGAAGAAGCAGGTATAGCTCTAACTAAAAAGGAGAAAAGCTACCAGAGATTTTATGAGCAGACTTTAGGTGTGTTGGAAACATTTACAGAAAGTACAGATGGATTGGCAGCGCAATTTGCAAAATGCGAAAATTTAATTCCATTATATCGAGAAAAATATGAGGAGAATAAAAACGATACCGAGTGGTTACAAAGAGCAATGGATAAACTGTATGCAAAGGAATGTTCTGATGACCCATTATTTATCAAAATTGTAAAACAAAAGAATAGTATAGCACCAAACGCAAATACAGCTTATTATTTAGGATACGATGCTGAGAAAAAAGGCAATAATTCTGAAGCTGAGCGTTATTATCAGCAAGCAGAGCAGTTAGAAACAAATCCTCTTAAGAAATGGAAGTTTGTTTATGGTAGAGCAGAAAAAGCAAGAAAGAAAGGAAGTTATGGAAAAGCGAGACAATTATATCGTCAGGCTTTAAAGTTGAATCCTTCTAAAAAGACACCTTACTACCGTATAGCAGCAATGTATGCAACAAGCGCAAACAACTGTGGTAGCTCAATCTTTGAAAAGAGAGCGGTGTACTGGGCAGCAGCGCAAGAAGTTGGTAAAGTAGATTCTAAAGCTGCAGCAAGCTACAGAGCTAAGGCACCGGATAAGAGTATGATTTTTCAAGAAGGTAAAAAATCTGGTGAATCTATGTCTATCGGTTGTTGGATAGGTGTTACGGTTAGAATACCATAATGAACAAAAAGTTTTTACATATCATTTTAAATACAGTCACAGTATTAGCTGTGACTGTGTTTTTTTCATGTAAAAACAACTTTAAAGACGTACAGCAAGTCGGTGTTTTGCAGAATGAACCTGTAGGCGTTGCGGATACGATAAATCTAAAATATACAGATTCCTTCAAATTAAGGGCAAATCTCTTAAGTCCAAAAATGTTAGATTACTCAAATAGAGATTTTGGGTTTTCAGAATTTCCAGAAGGTATAGAACTTCTAATTTATGATGATCAAGGTAATGAAAGTAAAATATTAGCTGACTATGCCATGGTTTATAATGAAACTGACCTAATAGATTTACAAGGAAACGTTATTCTTGCGACACACCAAAAAGACTCGCTTTTTGCACCTCAAATGTACTACGATCAAAAAAACGAATGGGTTTTTACCAACGAAGCAGTTCGATTACGGACGGATGGCTCGGATCTAAATGGTCGAGGAATTGATTCGGATCGAAATTTTAACCGTCCGGAAATGCTCGAAGTAGGAGGCTTTGTAGAAGTGGATAATTAATTACCTTTGTGCTTTATTGATGTCATAATTATGATTAAAGCACTTAAATTTTTTCAATACGCTTATATAATTTTTGCGGTCCTATTTGCTTGGGATGCTATAAGTAATTGGTCTATAGATAGAAACAGAAGTTATATATCACTACTGTTTGCAGCACTCGCTGTTTTTATGTTTTTCTTCCGAAAACATTTCAGGAAAAAATTTCAGGATAGAAATAACCAAAAGTAGATGTCTAACGACGTATTAATAATAATTGTCTCACTTATACTTTCTGCGTTTTTTTCTGGGATGGAAATCGCATACGTTTCATCCAACAAAATACATATAGAATTAGAGAAAAAGCAGGACAGCTTTTTGGGTAAATTATTAGCTAAGCTCACGGCCAAACCATCCAAATTTATTACAACCATGCTCATAGGTAATAATATAGCTTTGGTTGTTTATGGTTTTGTAATGGGTGATTTGTTGGTGGAGTGGTTTCAAGAAGTATTACCTTCAAATTATACCGTTATAAATTACCTTTTTTCAGAATTGCAGTTGCTTTCTCAAACTGTAATTTCTACACTCATTATTCTATTAACGGCAGAATTTTTACCAAAGGTCTTTTTTCAAATTTATTCCAACCGTTTATTAAAGTTGTTTGCACTTCCTGCTTATATTTTCTATGTGATATTTTCAGTGATTTCAGACTTAGTTATAAAACTATCTGATTTTGTTCTTAAAACGTTTTTTAAAACAGAAGGCGATGCTGTAGAATTAGCCCTAACCAAAGTGGAACTTGGTAATTTTATCTCTGAGCAAATGGAATCTGTCGAGGAGCATGATGAGGTAGATAGTGAGATTCAAATTTTTCAGAATGCACTTGATTTCACCGATGTTAAAGCTAGGGAAGTCATGGTGCCACGAACTGAGATTACTGCGATTGACATTTCAGACTCAATTGAAAATTTAAGGTTGGCATTTGTAGAAACAGGATTCACCAAAATTCTGATTTATAAGGACACAATAGATGATATTCTGGGTTATGTGCATTCCTTTGAACTTTTTAAAAAACCGAAATCAATTAAATCAATTTTAATCAAACCTGTTTTTGTTCCTGAAACAATACTTATTAAGGATGTTTTAAATCTCTTGACAAAGAAGCGAAAAAGTATTGCAGTAGTTATAGACGAATATGGCGGAACATCAGGTATCATGACGGTTGAAGACATAGTTGAGGAGCTTTTTGGGGAAATTGAAGATGAGCATGATAGTGTAGAACTTACAGAAGAAAAGCTAAGTGAAGATAGTTTTAACTTCTCTGCAAGATTAGAAGTAGACTATATTAATGAAACTTATAAAATAGGATTACCAGAAAATGAAGCTTACGAAACTTTAGGTGGCTTAATTGTCAATTTCACTGAAGATATTCCTAAGCTCGGTGATACTATAAGAATAGACCATTTTAAGTTTAAAGTCACTGGGGTTTCGTCTACAAAAATTGATGATGTTCATCTCCAAATTATCTCCGAAGATTAAAGCACATTTTTAGCCTTTAAAAAACCACATAGGTCCTTTTATTATTTGGGATAAAATGTTATTTTCGCACACTTAATTTTAGGAAAAATGGCAATATTAAATAAGATCCGTCAGCGATCACTTGTTTTAATTTTAGTAATAGCTTTGGCATTATTTGCCTTTGTGATTGGCGATGTTTTTAGAAATTCTGATGGTTTTGGTGGCTCACAAGATATAGTGGCAACCATTAATGGAGAGGATATTAAGAGAGAACCTTTTATGCGAGTTGTTCAGTTTAGACAGCAGCAAAGTGGTGGCCGAAGTTCAGATACTCAAATAAAGAACCAAGTTTACAATCAAGAATTAGAACGTATCGTATTAAATACGGAGTTTGATAAATTAGGTTTGTCAATCGAGAGAGATAAGATGCGTGAATTGTTAGAATCTAACTTTGGTACGTATCCAGAATTCCAGAATCAAGATAGTATTTTCGATATCAATAAATTGAATGCTTTTATTGCCAACTTAAAAGATATTCAACCAGCTGGTGCACCATTTGGGTCAAGTACTATCAACTACGCGCAGTGGACAAACAACGAGCAAGCCTTAGCTGACAGAGCTATAAGACAGCAATATTATAATTTAATCAAAGCTGGTGTTAATGCTACAGTTGCAGAAGCAGAATATGATTACATTGCTGGTGCAGAGACAAGAAATGTAAAGTATGTTCAGATACCTTATTCGTCTATCGCTGATAGTACAATTACAGTTTCAGATAGTGATATTAAAGACTACATGAAACGCAACGAAGATACATATACGGTAGAGGCTTCAAGAGAGTTATTGTTTGTAGAGTTTAGGGAAGATGCATCAGAAGAAGATGAGAATAACCTTAAATCAGAAATCTTATCATTAAAAGCAAACCGATTAGAATTTAATGATGTTACGAAGGGAACAGATACTATTTATGGTTTTGATAACGCTGATGATATTGAAGCTTTCGTAAATGCAAACTCAGACATCAAGTTCTCTAATAGCTTTTTAAGACCATCACAATTAGGAACAGCAAAGGATAGTTTATTAAACACTCCTGTTGGTGGATATTATGGTCCTTACAAGGACGATCAGTACTTTAAGTTGTCTAAAGTGTTGGAAACAGAGAGACGACCAGATTCTGTAAAAGTACGTCATATACTTATCCCTTACGCAGGTTCTGCGAGTGCAGCCCCAGATGTTGTAAAAACAAGTGAAGAAGCTAAAGTAACTGCGGATAGTATTTTTGGAGTACTTAAAAATAACAGAGGTAAATTTGTTGATCTTTTAGAGTTATCTTCTGACAAAGTAAGTAATGAAAATGAAGGTGTAATTGAGTTCACTTACAATCAAGGTTATGCGGCAGAATTTAAAGCGTTTTCTTTTGATAATAAAGTAGGTGATATGGATGTTGTGGAGACTGCATTTGGATTTCATATCATTGAAATTTTAGACCAGTCAGGATTTAATAATACAATAAAACTGGCTACAATAGCTCGTCAAATAGAAGCTTCAGAGAAAACAATCGATGATGTTTTTAATGCTAAGCAAAAATTTGAAATTGCTGCTGCCGATGGAGACTTTAGAGAATTGGCAAAAGACCGTGAGCTCGAAGTTAAATCGGTGACCTTAAAAGAACTTGATGAGAATATCCCTGGCGTTGGTAGTCAAAGACAAATAGTGCGATGGGCATATGAAAATGATACAAAATTAGGAGACTATAAAAGTTTCCCAGTTGCAGGGGTAGGATTTGTAATTGCACAACTTGTTGATGTAAATGAAGCAGGTCTAATGAAAGTAGATGACGCAAGAGTTGCAGCAAGTACTGCAATAAGAAAAGAAAAGAAAGCTGAGCAAATAAAACAAAACTTCGCTACAGGAACAATTGATGAAATTGCGGCTGCACAAGGGCAAACAGTTAGAACTGCTGGATCAGTAACTTTAAGTGCAACCAATCTCTCAGGAGCTGGTGATGAGCCTAAAGTCATCGGTGCTGCTTTTGGATTAAAACAAGGTGGTTTATCTAAGCCTATTGCTGGTAATCAAGGTGTTTACGTTGTTCAGGTAACACAAATAAACGAAGCAACTAAATTAGATAACTATGCCGCATCCATGGGTAGAATAAATAGTACTCGTAAAAATGCAGCGCAATCTAAAGTGTTTAATGCACTGAAAGAAGCTGCGGAAGTAGAAGACAACAGAGCGAAAACAGTTTACTAAATCTATTTAGTATTAATTTATATTCTGAAAAAGGCTTTGCAATTGCAAAGCCTTTTTTCATTTAACTAACATCCAAAATGATCTATTAAATCAAGTTGATTTAATCATTTCTTGGTAAGGAATAATGGTGTTATAGCCTTTGTTATTAAAATAATCATTAGGATCATCTTCTGAGGTTATCATCATAAAATCGCCGCCCCAAGCTCCTAAACTTTTTACACTACCATTAAAATCCGAGAATAAGGATTGCTTTACAGGTTGCTGTTTTATAATCTTTGCGATTATATTTTCGTGTTTTGTAATGAGTCGGTTAAACTCACTTAATGTTTCGCATTCAATCAATGCTGAAGTTATAGCGTTAATTTCTGATATAGCCGAACCTAAGTCACTATTGAACTTTCTGTAATTAGAGATACCATCTCTACTGTTTTGTTTTTGATTTCGATAAACAAAGTAAAGATGTTCCTTAAAAGACGGATTAAAGTTAATAGGATTTACAATAGCATTTTTATCAACTAATCGATATCGTATAGCTGAGTCATTCTGGGCACAAGCAATGTCGTAGCCACTGCCACCAAAAGTCAGTACTAATAGTTCGTAAGCGTCTACTTCTGCCCAATTGGCCATGTTGTTTAGCAGTGTAGATGAGGTGCCTAATCCCCAATCTCTATTAAAATCTTGTTTTGTAATAACATCAATTCCAGAAGACGCATTGAGAAAATTTGGATTAAGTGATTTAATAGCCTTAAAAATCTGAGTCAATCGCTCTGAAATTTCATTATCCTTGGTTTTTGCTGAATAGTCTATTAAAGAAAAGGAGTCTTGAAACCAAACTTGAGAGTTTTCATCACTACTTATCCAATTTATGTAACCAGAATCTGTTTCTGCAATATTAAGTTCTTGACCAAAAGTTGTTGGTAATGCCAATGACTCTGCACCATCTAAAATCAAATATTCTCCGGTAATAAGAAGCTTTCCGTTACTATAAAATTTCATTAGCCTCTCAGTTTTTCTAAAGCAGTTATTACCGCGCTGTGCGATACGGTATTAGTTTTAAAATGTTCGATGAGATTGTTTTTTTCTTCCGCCGTAGCCCCAAACTGATTCAAAATATTCATAAGATGCATTTTCATGTGACCTTCTTGAATTCCAGTCGTGGTTAGCGACTTCACAGCTGCAAAGTTTTGCGCTAAACCTGCAACAGCCACAATCTTCATTAAATCTTTAGCATTTGGATTTCCAAGCATTTCTAATGCAAATTTTACCAAAGGATGTAAACTCGTTAATCCACCAACGGTTCCTAATGCTAAGGGAATTTCAATCCAGAACTTAAAAATACCATCCGTAATGCTGCAATGTGTAAGACTTGAATAACTTCCATCTTTAGAGGCATAGGCGTGAACACCAGCTTCAACTGCTCTAAAATCGTTTCCAGTAGCAAGTACAACGGCATCTATACCATTCATTACGCCTTTGTTATGTGTTACAGCTCTGTAAGGTTCTACCTCGGCAATGGAAATTGCTTGCTTAAATTTTTCAGCAAATAATGAAGGATCTGAAATGTCTTTATCCTTTAACTCGTCAATAGGACATTCAACTTGAGCTCTAACCAAACACTCAGGAACATAATTAGATAAGATGCTCATTATTATTTCAACACCTTCAATTCCATGGTTCACAGCATTCGACTTAAATGTATCTGCAAATTGTTCCAGGCACGAATTAATGAAATTTGCACCCATGGCATCTAAGGTTTCAAATGTGGCATGCAGCTGATAGTAATTTTCTAAATCGTCAGTTTTGTCCCTTAGTTCAATATCTAAAATTCCACCACCACGGCGTACCATTTTTTTGGTTATATCGGAAGTGTCAGATATTAATTTCGGTTTTATAGCATCAAAATAGGATTTGAGTTTATTCTTATCTCCACTAAAAGAAAAATGAACTTGCCCAATTTTTGTGGTCGATATCACTTTGGCACTAAAACCACCACGTTCTAACCAAAACTTAGCGGCTTTACTGGCAGCAGCTACAACCGAACTTTCTTCAATTGCCATTGGAATGGTATAAATCGTACCATTGATATTAAAATTAGGGGCAACCCCTAATGGCAAATAAAAATTTGTGATAGTGTTTTCAATAAACTCGTCGTGCAACTGCTGAAGTTTTTCGTCAGAATTCCAATATTGGGTTACAATGGCTTTAGAATTTTTATCAGAATTAAAATAGGTTTTAAGTAACCATTCAATTTTTTCTTCTTTAGATAATTTTGAAAAACCAGAAACAGTCTGTTGCATGTAAATTTCATTTAAAAAGCAAAGATACTACGAATGCCATAATATGTATTATATCTCCGATATTATTGCCGATTTGGTGTTAATAAATGCTATTTTTTGCATAATTTTTAGTAAACTTGACCTTATCTAAAAAATCTTCATAGTTGATGAGAATTAAGTACTTTTCTACCTTCATATTTTTCTTGGTTACAACCATAGTAACATCCCAGAATAAAGAAATTAGTTTAGACGAAATTTGGAACGGCACCTTTAGAACAGAAGGAATGCAGGCCTTATATTCAATGAATAAGGGCAATAATTTTTCAGTGTTGAATTTTGACAGAGAAACACGTGCGAGTACTATTGATATTTTCAGTTATGAGACGTTGGATAAACTAAGTACCGCTTTCAATTCAAAAGACTTTGATGAAATTGAATACGTGTTGGGTTATGAGTTTAGTAAAGATGAATCCAAAATTTTAATCGTAACCAAATCACAACAAGTTTATCGCCGATCTTCATTAGGTGAATATTATGTCTACGATCTTAAGAGTAAAAGTCTTAATAAACTCAGCGATAATTTAGTTCAGGAACCAACATTTTCACCAGATGCATCTAAAGTTGCTTATGGTTTTGAACATAATCTTTACGTCAAAGATTTGGTCAATGGTGAAACTAAACAGTTCACTTTTGATGGTGAGAAGAATAGTATTATTAACGGCATTACGGATTGGGTATATGAGGAAGAATTTAGTTTTGTTCGTGCCTTTGATTGGAATGCCGATAGCAATAAAATAGCTTTCATAAGATTTGATGAATCTGAAGTACCGGAGTTTTCAATGGATGTATTTGGTAGCAGATTGTACCAAACACAGCAAGTCTTTAAATATCCAAAAGCAGGGGAAGCTAACTCCAAAGTATCGTTGCATCTTTTCGATTTGAAGAAGAATAAGCTTTCAAAAATAAATATCCTTAAGCCTTACAGAGATTTTTACATTCCTCGTATTAATTGGACCAAGGAAGCTGATGTTTTAAGTGCACAATTCATGAATCGTCATCAAAACGAATTGGATTTATGGATGATTGACACCAATAAAAACACTTCTAAAATAGTATTAGAAGAACGAGACAAAGCCTATATTGATGTTACTTTCGATCTTACATTTTTAGACGATAACAGTTTTATCTGGACAAGCGAAAAAGATGGTTATAACCATATTTACCATTATACAAAAGACGGGAAGTTGATTAATCAGGTTACTGACGGTGATTGGGAAGTCACTAATTATTATGGTTATGACAAAGAAATCAAGCGCATATTCTATCAATCTGTAGAAAACGGTTCTATAAATAGAGATATCTATTCTGTTGGACTTAATGGTAAAAACAAAACCCGTCTCTCAAAGCGCGATGGAACAAACAATGCGTCTTTTAGCGCAGATTTCAAATACTACATAAATACGCATAGTAGCGCTACATCACCGTATGAATACACGCTCAATAATGCTGAAAGTGGTAGTCTGATAAAAAGTATAAAGGACAATGACCGCTTGGCGCAAAAATTAACGGATTACAAAACGTCTAAGAAAGAGTTTAGCACAATAAACGTCAATGGAAATGATTTGAATATGTGGATTATAAAACCTGCGGATTTCGATCCGAATAAAGAATATCCACTATTCATGTACCAATATTCAGGTCCAGGTTCACAACAGGTAGCTAACCGATGGAATGGTGCAAATGATTATTGGTATCAGCATCTGGCACAAGAAGGCTATATAGTGGCTTGTGTTGATGGTCGTGGTACTGGCTTAAAAGGTGCCGATTTTAAAAAAGTAACTCAAAATGAATTGGGTAAATACGAGGTCGAAGATCAAATTGAAGCTGCCAAACAATTAGGTGCGTTGCCTTATATAGACGAATCTCGAATTGGAATTTGGGGTTGGAGCTATGGAGGCTTTATGAGTAGTAATGCCTTATTTAAAGGAAACGATGTGTTTAAAATGGCCATTGCAGTTGCACCAGTAACAAGTTGGAGATTTTACGATACAATCTACACGGAACGTTATATGACTACGCCACAGGAAAATCCAAGTGGTTACGATGAGAACTCTCCAATAAATCATGTGGATAAACTAAAAGGTGATTTTTTACTAATTCATGGTTCAGGAGACGACAATGTTCATCTACAAAATACCATGCGAATGGTAGAAGCATTGGTGCAGGCAGATAAGCAATTTGAGTGGATGATATATCCAGATAAAAATCATGGAATATATGGCGGGAATACACGTTTACATTTGTACAAAAAAATGACAAACTTTATTCATAAAACTTTAGGTGATAAAAGAGAAAAGCCTGAAAATAAGGATGAAGTCAAATTAAAAATTAAAGGATAACTAACTAAATACTAACTAATATAAATTAATATGGAATTCAAATTTGGAGGTTCAGAGACTAACCAAAGAACAGTATTAAATCA
>CBFHYD010000036.1:0-354 GCA_965659975.1 Winogradskyella sp.
AATCCCGTAGAAACGGCATCAACATTGACATGACTTTCTTTAGATAGCTTAACAAGCAGTTGATATATTTGAGTAGGAGTTTTACTTTGATTCTTGGCAGGTATCATCAAAGTCCCATAATCGTAAGCTTTTCCGTTTGCTCTAAATTGTTTCTGACTCGACTTTACACGAACACCATGTTTCAGCAAACTGTATAAGAACTTTGGCGTGTAATATTCGTGCCACTCGACCAAATATGCATAATCACTTTGAGCCGAAACAGTGCCATACTGATGTTTTAACTCAGTTACTTTAGGTCCAGCTTTTGCAGTTGTTGTTTCTGTGTAGTCCAAATTGAATGCCAATGGAAATGCC
>CBFHYD010000036.1:364-21634 GCA_965659975.1 Winogradskyella sp.
CATAAAACAAACTATCCTGAAATTTAGTGCGCTTCTCAAACATGGCGTTAATCAAACGTGTGTTGTTTTGATTTTTAGGAACGATGTAGCTGTATCCTTTTTTATAATTTCTACCATTTAAAGAGAAATCCGAAGCGATTTCGTGAACAGCAATGTTATGGCGCTTTAATATTTCGGCCATGTGAAAAGTCTTTGCAGCATCTTTTTCGTCACCAAAAACAATGGCTTTGTTTCCTTCTTTGGCGGCTTCATTTCGTGCATTTTTATAGAAATTACTTTGGTAGGTCAAGATATCTTCACGCATATTTGATGCAGCTTCTAATGTTGATAGTGAAGCTGTAAATTGATTTCTAATAGTAAATGGAAATGTTAATAAGCCATTCACACTTTCTTGGATATGTCCACGTGAGCTACCTTGTTCAAACAAAATACCAATACCACCATTAATATCTGGAAAAGTGGATCCTTTACCATAATAGAAATCATCAAAACTCTCTTCAGAATAATAGAGAGATCCTATTTTGTCAAGTGCCTTAGCGTGGTAAGTCGCAATTTGCTTGGTTAATTCTTGGTTTAGTTTCGGCGTTAATGGATGTGTTCGAGATGGGATTCCTGGTTGAAAGAAAAAACTTGAATTGGTTCCCATTTCATGATGGTCTGTCAAAATATTTGGCATCCAATGGTGAAAGGTTTTAATTCGCGCTCTCGATTCTGGTAATTGTACAGGTAACCAATCACGATTCATATCGAACCAATAATGGTTAGTACGACCACCAGGCCAAACCTCACTGTATTCTCTATCATTAGGATCTGGATTTAGATTTTGTGCTCTATTTGTATTTGCCCAATACGCAAATCGCTGTAATCCATCAGGATTAAATGATGGATCAAAAAGAATAATAGTATTGTTTAGCAACTCATTAATTTTCGTGCCTTCAGCTGCCGCTAAATAATAGGCAACTGCTAATGCAGCGTTAGAACCACTTGGTTCATTTCCATGAATGGAGTAACCTTGGTAAACTACAATTGGTCTATCGGTAGTGACATTATCAGTTGTTGTAGCCTCAACATGTGTTTGTCTTATGCTTTCAATATTCTTTAGGTTATCTGGTGACGAAATGGTCAAAAGAAGTAAAGGTCTATCTTCAAATGTCTTGCTGCGATCCTCTATAGCAATTCTATCCGAAGCTTCAGCCAATACATACATGTATTCTACTAACTTATCATGTGTTATATGCCATTCTCCAACTTCGTGACCTATTATACTTTCTGGTGTTGGAATGTTGGAATTGTAGCTCACATCCGAAGGAAGATAATATGATAAATCTAAGTTGTTTTGAGAAAATGAGAAATAAGTAACGAGTAAAATTAGGAGTTGAAATATGCGTCGCATAAGTTGAGTAAGTGTTAGTTTAATAAGAATATAAAAATAAAAAAAACCGTTACTGCTGTAACGGTTTTTAATATAATTTAACAAGACGAGTTTTTAAATATCTTCGAAGCTAATATCTGTAAAACTGTCTGTATTTGTGTCTTCTGGAGTTTTCGCTTCTTGAGCTACAAAATTATCATCTTCTTTTTTGTAATCTTTTTGATGACGCTCACTGATAACTTCAAGACCTTTTTCGTTAATGATATAATCTGTCATTTCACCTAAAATCTCTCTGAATTCGATGAAGTCTTCTTTGTATAAATATATCTTATGTTTTTTGTAATGGAAGGAACCATCGTCATTAGTGAATTTTTTACTCTCAGTTATAGTTAGATAGTAATCACCAGCTTTAGTTGCTCTAACATCAAAAAAATAAGTTCTTCTTCCTGCTCGTAGGACTTTAGAAAAGATTTCTTCCTTGTCCATCATTTCGTAATTGCTCATAGTAGTAATTTGAGTAGATTAATATTCCAGCCAAAAATCTAAAAAAAAGTTAAAGTAAGCAACGAAAGTGATTATAATTCTTTTTCTGATCGTTGTTTTATGTAGAGATCACGATAGTAACCATCTGATTTCTTGAGTGTTTGGTGAGTTCCTTCTTGTATAATTTTTCCTTCATCGAGCACAATTATCTTATCAGCATTTTTTGCTGAAGATATCCGGTGACTAACAATTATTGTAGTCTTGTCTTTTGATACTTTATCAAGGTTTTTAAGGATTTTTTCTTCTGTTTCGGTATCTACAGCAGACAAGCAATCGTCAAATAATAATATCTCAGGAGACTTAATTATAGCTCTGGCGATAGACACACGTTGTTTTTGTCCACCAGACAACGTGATACCTCGTTCTCCTAAAACAGTATCGTAACCATTTTTGAATCCTGTAATATTTTTATGAACTCTCGCATTTTTTGCAGCGGCAATAACTTCTTCTTCAGTTGCTTCTTCCTTACCAAACATTATATTGTTTTTGATGGTATCTGAAAACAAGAAAGCGTCTTGTGGCACATAGCCAATACTTTCGCGAAGACTTTCAAGATTAATTCTGTCAATTGGAGAACCATCAATATGTATAGAGCCATTTTCAATGTCATAAAGTCTACCGATCAAATCTAATATTGTGGATTTACCAGATCCAGTCATTCCCAAAATTGCCAATTTCTCACCTTTTTCAATACTGAAACTAATGTCATTAAGTGCAACGATATTAGTATCAGGATAAGTAAAACTTACATTTTTGAATTCCACTGCACCTTCAATTGTGGTCTCTTCTGAAATAGAGTTTTTAATTTCTGGCTCCGTTTTGAGAAACTCGTTAATACGTTTTTGAGAAGCTTCAGCTTGCTGCACAATAGATGTGACCCAACCAACTGTTGCTACTGGCCAAGTGAGCATATTTACGTAGATGATAAATTCGGCAATTGTACCAATGTTTTCAATTTCACCATTGATATATTGTAAACCACCTATATAAATCACAATGATATTACTTATACCTATGAGTAAAATCATCAAGGGAAAGAAAAACGCTTGAACCTTTGCTAAATCAATCTGCTTTTTTCTGTTTTCAATAGACAAGGTTTCAAAATTCTCATTAACGTTTTGTTCTATGGTATAGGATTTTATAACAGAGATACCACTAAATTGTTCTTGTGTGAAAGACGATAATGTGGATAATGATTCCTGAACTATTTTACTGCGCTGATTAATCAAACGACTAAGCTTGTATATGATAAATGATAAAATAGGTAATGGCAGCATTGTATAAGCTGTAAGTTTTGGTGCTGTGTTTATCATTTGGGTGAGGGCAACAGCGAATAAGGTTACAGTATTTATGGAATACATTATAGCTGGTCCAGCATACATTCTCACCTTACTTACATCTTCGGTAATCCTATTCATCAAATCTCCTGTGCGATTCGATTTATAAAAGCTTAGCGATAAGACTTGATAGTGTTTGTAAACTTCATTCTTAAGGTCAAATTCAATATATCGAGATACATTAATAATGGTTTGACGCATTAGGAAAGTAAAAAGCCCAGCAACAATAGCAGCGCCAATAATTAAAAGTACGGTTGTGATTAATTCACTTTTCGCGGCCTCTAAAGTTGTTTCATTTTCAATATAGGATTCCAAGATATTAATTGCCTTACCAATTAATCTTGGTGTAAAAAGAGCGAAGATTTTAGCAACTACAGTAATAATAACCCCAATTAGGAGTCTGTATCTGTATTTGTAGAAGTACTTATTGAGGTGTTTTAAGGCTTTCATTCAATTTAGCAATAAAGCAAAGCTATTGCTATAATCTTATTTAATGGTTAATATTTTGCTAATGCTTCAATAAAAATATATTTTTGCACGCTGTTTTTATATTAGCGCAACAGCAGTTAATTAATAAAATTATGACTACAGACGTATTAGACGCAAAAGACATAGTGAAAATAGACCCTGTATTTGGCCAACTATCTTTTGATGAGCATGAGCAAATTGTTTTTTGCAATGACAAAGATACTGGTTTAAAAGCAATAATTGGTATACATAATACAGTACTCGGACCTGCGCTTGGAGGAACAAGAATGTGGCAATATGCAACTGAATGGGATGCACTTAATGATGTACTTCGTTTGTCTCGAAGTATGACTTTCAAATCTGCGATTACAGGATTAAATCTTGGTGGTGGAAAGGCTGTAATCATAGGTGATGCAAAGACACAAAAGTCGCCTGAGATTATGCGTAAGTTTGGAGAATTCGTACATTCTTTAAGTGGTAGGTATATTACTGCAGAAGATGTTGGAATGGCTACAGAAGATATGGATACAGTGCGTGAGGTTACGCCTTTTGTAACTGGTATTTCACAGAGTAAAGGTGGTGCTGGTAATCCTTCTCCGATAACTGCTTATGGTGTTTTTATGGGAATGAAAGCAGCTGCAAAATTTAAGTATGGATCTGAAATTCTTGAGGATAAGTCAGTATATGTGCAAGGAATAGGTAATGTTGGCGAAGCTTTAGTAGAGCATTTAGTAAATGAAGGAGCCAATGTGACTATTTCTGACATAAGCCAAGAGCGTTTAGAAGAAGTTAAGGCAAAATATGGCGTGACTATTTATAGCGGTCAGGATTTGTATTCTGAAGAAATGGATATATATGCGCCATGTGCATTAGGCGCAACTGTAAATGACGATACAATTGGTAAAATTAAAGCTGATATTATCGCTGGTGCTGCAAACAATCAGTTGGCAGACGAATTAAAGCATGGTAAAATGCTTCAGGACAAGGGAATTGTTTATGCTCCTGATTTTCTTATTAATGCTGGTGGAATTATAAATGTTTACGCAGAGTTGGAGAATTACGATAGAGCTGAGGTTATGCGTAAAACTGAAAATATTTATAATACGACTATTGAAATTCTTGAAAACGCCAAAGTGAATAGTTTAACGACTCATAATGCCGCGTTTAATATAGCCAAGGAACGCATCGAGACGCGAAAGAGAGAAAACGCTAAATAATTTTTATAAATAGCTAATAATAGTATTTTTGCATGGTGAAATCGGTTGTGGTTTCACCATTTTTTAATGGCTAAAAAGTTCTTTGTACATGCTCAATAGACGACACATTCGTATTAAGGTAATGCAATCCATATTTGCATTTAGAGGCACCGAAAGTGGTGATTTTAAAAAGGATGAGAATAACCTATTTAAAAGCATCGAAAAAATTTCAGACCTCTATTATTCAATTTTTGCCTTATTAATTGAGCTCCAAAAGAAAGCCAATTCGCAATTGGAGATTTCCCAGAAAAAATTACTTGCTACAGATGAGGATATAAATCCGAATCGAAAATTCGCAGATAATGCGGTACTCAACTATATCAGCAATAATGGGTTAATCAAGGAGCATATTGCAAAGCATAAACTTAATTATTGGGACCTTGATTTTGAATATGTTGATGTGATTTATAAATCAATTATAAATAGTGATTTATATAAAGAGTATATGGGGCAAGGACCTTCTGATCTTAAAGAAGATAAAGATTTTATTGTCGATGTTTACTCAGAAATCATTGCGCCAAACGAAAAATTATATGATTACTTTGAAGACAAGGAAATAAGCTGGGTAGATGATTTGCCAGTCGTCAATACGACTATCATTAGAAAATTGTCTAAGCTAAAATTGACTAAGCCAGAATCTTATTTGGTCGTAGAGCTATTCAAAGATGAAGATGATGTAGAATTCGCAAAAGACTTGCTCCATAAAACTTTACTGAATGGTTCTAAATTTAGAGATGAAATAGCATCAAAAACTACAAACTGGGATGCGGAACGATTGGCTACTTTAGATAATGTTATTATGCAGATGGCAATTTGCGAATTTCAGAAATTTCCTTCGATACCTGTTAAGGTAACCATTAATGAATACTTAGAAATCGCGAAAGAATATTCGACACCGAAGAGTAGTGTTTTTATTAATGGTATTCTTGATAAAATAACAAAAGAGTATAAAGCCAATAATATTCACAACAAAATAGGCCGCGGTTTGCTATAAGAGCATTGTGTTAAGGGCTACTTAAAAGTTTTGTTTGGGTAAAAATATTATTACATTTGGCACATTGGAATTTTAAAATAAATTAATAATTAAAAATAAGGTGATGAAAAAAGTAATTTTAGGACTTAGTGCATTGTGTTTAGTAGCATTTACTTCTTGTAAGGAAAATGCAGCAAGTAAAGTAAACTCTGACAATGTTGCTCAGGCAGCAGAGCGTGACGCTAATGCGGGCGAATTACCAATGATTAAGTTTGACAAAGAAATTCACGATTTTGGAACAATTGCAAACGGAACTCCAGTTGAAACAAAATTCACTTACACAAATACAGGAAACTCTATGTTAGTTGTAAGTAATGTAAAAAGTACTTGTGGATGTACTGTACCATCTAACTATACCAGACAAGTTGCTCCTGGTGAATCAGGTGAATTTACGGTTAAGTTTAACGGCAAAGGAAATGGTAATAAAGTGACTAAGGCTATTACTATGACAACTAATACAGCTAAAGGTAACGAGCAAGTTAGGATTACTGCTTTTGTTGAGGCAGATCCAAATGCTAAACCAGCAGGTACGCCAACAAGCATCATTCAAACATCTAACTAATTAAGTTATAACTAATCTTAGATGGAAGGATTAAATTCATTTTTACCATTTATTGCGATGTTCGCAGTGGTGTATTTCTTTATGATTGCACCTCAGATGAAGCGCGCAAAGCAAGAACGAAAATTTGCCAGTGAATTAAAACGTGGTTATAAGGTTATCACCAAAAGCGGAATGCATGGCAAAGTAGCAGATTTAAACGATAAGGACAATAGCTGTGTTATAGAGACATTAGCTGGAAAAATAAAGTTTGACCGTTCTGCAATTTCAATGGAAATGAGTAAAAAATTAAATGCACCAGTAAAGAAGAAATAATTTATTAGTGCAGTATATAATAAAAGCCTCTCATTTGTCAGAGGCTTTTTTGTTTTTTATAACTGTTGAAGTCCCGAATTACAATTAGCAGTTCTTGTATTTATCATTTAGTACAACACCATTTAAGATCATAGGCGTAATTTTCTCTAAAAGTGATTGCTTTGTAGCTTCTCGTTTCGCAGAAGCAATATGCTCGCAATACTCTCTTTGCTTCCCAGGTGTTAAGGCTTCAAAGGCTAAACGCAGGTCTTGATCATTATTTAAATAATCTTCTAACTCTTTCGGAATAATTACCGCCTTAACTTTTCGCTCAGGTTTTATTTCTTTACCAGCTTTTTGGTTTGCAATGGCTTCCTTTACATAAGCCAAAACCAAATCTTGATTTATTTCTGAAGCATCATTAAATCGCATTTGTCGTAATGCTTTTGTCTTTCCTTCTTGGGCGTTAGTGAGTAGGTCGTGCTCACCTTTTAAAAACACACCATTAAAAAACCACAAGCAAAAATGGTTTTTAAAAGCGCCTATACCTAAAACATTCTTTTTCCCTAAATGATATACTGGTGCAGACCATTTTATAGATTCTTCTAATTCAGTTTTTAAAACTATTTTCCTTAGCAAATCTAATTCCTCTTGCCAATTGTTATTGACCTCTATGTATTCTTCAACTGAATAAACTTTTTTCATTCTTCTGAACGAATTGATTTTGAATGTTAATATTCTAATGAAAATTGGACTTCACCACCAAGCTAAGCTGCTTTAGTCTTAAAAGTTAGAAAAAAGTATTGATTTGTTACTTATACTTCTCGGCCGTCAATTGTGCAATCTTGCAAATTACCTCTGTTGCTTTTATCATGCTTTCCACTGATACATATTCGTAGCGTCCATGAAAGTTATGTCCGCCAGCAAAAATATTAGGGCAAGGTAGACCCATATAGCTGAGTTGTGAGCCATCTGTTCCACCGCGTATAGGTTTTATTAGTGGTGTTATACCCAGCGATTCCATAGCATCTTCTGCGATATCTACAATATGCATAACAGGCTCTACCTTTTCTTTCATATTGTAATATTGATCTTTGATATCTATTTCAAAAATGGTTTTACTATATTTAGAATTTAGATCTCCAACTAATTTTTGCATTAACGCTTTTCGAGCTTCGAACTTTGATTTATCGTGGTCTCTGATAATATATTGCAACTCCGTTTTTTCTACTTCACCTTCAATACTATACAAATGGAAAAAGCCTTCATATCCTTCTGTTGTTTCTGGGGTTTCATTACTTGGTAAAGCATTTATAAACTCAGATGCGAAATACATGCTATTCACCATTTTGCCTTTAGCATAACCTGGATGCACAATTTTTCCATTAATAGACACGACCGCACCAGCAGCATTGAAATTCTCATATTCCAATTCGCCAATTTGACTTCCGTCCATAGTATAAGCCCAATCCGCACCAAATTTTTCGACATCAAATTTGTGAGCACCTCGACCAATTTCTTCGTCAGGAGTAAAACCTACCTTTATAGTACCATGTTTTATTTCAGGATGGTTTATGAGGTGTTTCATTGCCTCCATAATCTCAGTAATACCTGCTTTATCATCTGCGCCCAAGAGCGTCGTGCCATCTGTTGTAATTAGTGTCTGACCTTTATAAAGTAGGAGATCTTCAAAATAATCTGGCGATAAGACAATATTCTCTTCAGCATTTAAAATTAAGTCTTGGCCTTGGTAATTCTCAACAATTTGAGGTTTTACGTTCGCACCAGTGTAATCTGGAGTTGTATCAAAATGAGAGATAAATCCAATTACCGGTACTTCATGGTCTACATTACTTGGTAAGGTTGCCATGACGTATGCATTTTCATCGATAGAGACGTCACTCATTCCCATGTCGCTAAGTTCTTCGGCTAATTTATTGGCCAAATCCCATTGTTTCTCGGAGCTTGGCGTTGTATCAGAGTTTGGATCTGATTCTGTATCAATGGTTACATAACTTATAAAACGTTCTATGAGTTGCTGTTTGTCTATCATTTATATTGTCATTTTTTCAAAAATAGTTAAGGTTTTTACAGTATACAAGACGGTCGAGCTTTCTTTTAAAATTCGTTTTGTTTCGCTTACCTTTGCATAGCAAAACAGGATTTATGTACAAGGCGCTAATTCGTCCAATTCTTTTTCAATTCGATCCCGAGAAGATACATTATTTCACATTTTCTTTAATTAGAACTTTATCCAAAATACCTGGCATTTCGGCTTTATTCCGAGTAATGTATTCAGTTACAGATAAGCGTTTAGAACGAGAACTTTTTGGATTAAAATTCAAAAATCCAGTAGGTCTTGCTGCGGGATTTGATAAGAATGCTCTTTTGTATAACGAATTGGCCGATTTCGGTTTTGGATTTATTGAAATAGGAACTGTAACACCTAAAGGTCAAGAAGGTAATCCCAAAAAACGATTATTTAGGCTTAAAGATGATAAAGGTATCATCAACAGGATGGGCTTTAATAATGAAGGATTAGAAGCTGCGATTGAGCAATTAAAAAAGAATAAAGGTAAGCTTATAATAGGTGGAAACATTGGTAAAAATACCCTAACCAAGCCCGAAGATTATACTAAGGATTATTTAGAGTGTTTTAATGCATTACATCCTTATGTCGATTATTTTGTGCTAAATGTGAGCTGCCCAAATGTGAGTAGCCATGCAAAGCTTAACGATAAAGATTATTTATTGGAGCTCATTGGAGACGTACAAAAAGCAAACAATACGTTTGCTAATCAGCGGCCAATTTTGCTCAAGATTGCACCAGATCTCAACGATGGACAATTAGACGAAATTGTCGGTTTAGTGAAGGAAACAAACCTCGATGGCGTTATTGCGAGTAATACTTCCACGAGTAGAGGAGGTCTAAAGGCGACTGAGGAGACTCTTGAAGAAATAGGCAATGGTGGATTAAGCGGTCAACCAATAAAACATATGTCCACACGAGTAATAAAGCATCTTGCCGACAAAAGCAATAAATCATTTCCAATCATTGGAGTTGGTGGTATTCATTCCGCAGAAGACGCTTTGGAAAAAATCGATGCCGGTGCAGATTTGGTACAAATCTATACAGGGTTTATCTACGAAGGACCAAGCTTAATTAAGTCTATAAATAAGGCCTTGTTAAAGCGTACATAGATGATAAGTTACGAGACGCTTTTCTTGTTTATGGCATCAACTGCAGCTTTAGCTATTTCTCCAGGTCCAGATAATATTTACGTTCTTGTTCAAAGTTTGACTAACAGTAAATCACATGCTTTAGCCACTGTGGCTGGGTTAATGACTGGCTGTATCATTCATACGACCTTGTTAGCATTTGGAGTATCTACAATTATTCGTGATAATGACACCGTATTTTTAATTATTAGAATTTTCGGTGCATTATATCTTTTGTATTTAGCCTATCAAGTCTATTCTTCCGATTCCAGAATAGAAATTAATACTGAGAGCAAGATTCAGAAAACCAAATCTAAGTTATTTGTTCAGGGCTTCTTTATGAATGTCTTAAACCCAAAGGTGACCATTTTTTTCTTGGCATTTTTTCCAGGATTCTTATTCAGTCAAGAATTAAGTAAAGTCATCCAGTTTTATGTTCTCGGTGCTCTTTTCGTTTTGGTGTCTTTTATTATTTTTTCTTCAATAGCTCTATTGGCTGGCAGTGTTCGTGAATTTATATTGAATACTAAAAGCTCAGGTATTGTCCTAAAATGGTTGCAAATCATAGTATTTATTGGGATTGCCATATTTATTTTGTTGTAATTTTTCTGCTATGAAATCGACTTATGAAATCCTATCTTTGAGGTGATGAACAAAACCGTAAAACTTATTGAATGTCCGCGCGATGCCATGCAAGGCATTAAAGATTTTATTCCTACTGAAAAGAAGGTACAGTACATTCAGTCCCTATTACGCGTAGGATTTGATACTATAGACTTTGGGAGTTTTGTATCGCCTAAGGCCATTCCGCAAATGGTCGATACGGCTAAGGTTTTAGCACAATTAGATTTGAGCAAAACTAAAAGTAAGCTCTTAGCCATCATTGCAAATGTTAGAGGTGCCAACGATGCAAGTCAGCATAAAGCTATTGATTATTTAGGTTTTCCGTTTTCGATTTCTGAGAACTTCCAGATGCGTAACACGCACAAAACCATAGCACAATCCGTTGAGACGCTCAAAGAAATATTAGAGATTGCTAATAATACCAATAAGGAAGTTGTAGTCTATATTTCTATGGGATTTGGGAATCCTTACGGAGATCCATGGAACGTGGATATAGCAGGTGAGTGGACCGAAAAATTAGCCAATATGGGTGTAAAAATTTTATCACTAAGCGATACGATCGGCAGCTCAAATGCTGAAAATATTGATTATCTCTTTTCTAACTTAATACCAAAATATCCAGATATAGAGTTTGGTGCTCACTTACACACTACACCAACGACATGGCATGAAAAAATCGATAGTGCGTACAAGGCAGGTTGTCGACGTTTCGATGGTGCGATACAAGGATTTGGCGGTTGTCCTATGGCTAAGGACGAATTAACAGGTAATATGCCAACCGAAAAAATGCTGTCTTACTTTACGCAGCAAAAGGCATATGATTTAAGCGCCACGAGTTTTGAAAGTGCTTATAATGAAGCTTCAAAGATTTTCAATTTATACCATTAAAAAAAAGCGCTATCTAATGACAGCGCTTAAATAATTAACTTAATAAAAATAATTAGAATCTAAATTCCAAACCTAAGTTAGCACCAAATGGATGACCTGGTCTTAGGCCGGCTGGTACTCTTGAAACTGCGTAAGTTTCATCTAAAAGATTAATAATATTAGACGTTAGACTAAGTCTATTGCTCAAATGATATTTTGCTGCAAAATCAATAATGAAGATAGAGTCTACACGTTCATTATCTGGAATAGAGCCAACTCCAGCTATGGTTCTAAATTCGCCATTATAACTTCCACTTAAGTTTAATTCATACTTTGAATGCTCCAAACCAATTGATAGATTGAATTGATGCGTTGGAATGTATGGTAACTCGTCACCTTCTTCAATTTGTCCCCAAATGCCGTTTGGACTATCGAATGAATTTAAAAATTCTGTATTGGTTAAAGTATAACCAAAACTTACTGGGAGTTTTAATCTTTGACTATTTGGTAAAAACTCGTAATTCAATAAGAGTTCCAATCCGCTAACAGCAACTGCACCAGCATTAAATTGATATAATGTTCCTGTACCACCAGTAGCTGCGATATCGCTACCTAATAAGTTGCTATAGTCATTATAAAACCCAACAACTTCTCCGCGTAATCCTCCTAATGTGAAACGTGATCCAAGTTCATAATTAATGCTTTCTTCTGGTTCCTCACCATCAGAACTTCCTGGAGGTGAAAATCCTTTGTGAACACCACCAAATATAGAAACGTTGTCATTGAAGGCATAGTTTGCACCTATACCAGGAATAAAAATATCGACTTTATTTTCTCGGGTAGATAGGTTCGCACCAGTTCTGTTTGGATCGGCACTGCCAAAATCTTCACGGCCTAAAACCATGTTCTCATATCTTATTCCGGGTGTTAGGGTAATGCCATTAAACTTCAACTTATACATTGCGAATGCTGCAAAAGCTCTGGCGCTTGCAATACGATTTCCTTGACCACCGCGTGGTCCTTCAGACGTTCTATTTAATACACCGTCTGTAATAGTGTAACCATCTTCCCACTGAAAACGGTCTTCTTCATCATAATGGTAACGTGCACCAATTTCCAAATCATGAAATGTATTATCGCCATACCAGTGATAATCGAATTTTGTTTGTATACCAGTAGAGTAGTACTTACGGTTATTCGCTTTTAATAAAATAGCGTCTGCGGCAGAATTTACATCACCACGAACGATATCTAAATGGTCAGGAAAAACTGTTGGATTTGCTACGACATCCGCTATAGGTTGTTGATCACCATTGAAAACGATGTCATCGAGTTTAAACCAGTTTCTTTTAAATTTATTCAGGTAGGCGTTTGTTGTTATTCTGAAGTTCTTATTGAAGTTGATTACATGGGTAAGCATAAACTGAGTATGTTCTGCTACCATCTGATCATCTTGAGAAGATGCATATCGAGAATATGGAGCATTTTCAAAATCCTCTTCTGTAAGACCCAAATAGGTCTCGTTAGAGACTTCATATGAGTATTGAAATTTGGCTTCTACATACTGTTGAAATTTAGCATCTGCTTTACTGCTGTAACGCAGTTTTGCAAGTACTTCATTGATATCAAAACCTGTATGACGGTCATTTGGTAGATCTTTGAAACCACCAGATCCATAATTTAGAAATTCTGCAACATAGCCCAATTGTCCACTTTGGCCACCAGCTTTTGCGTGAATCTTTCTTGTATTAAAGGCACCATAATTTACTCTAATTTTACCCGAGAATTCATCTGGTATTTGAGCGGACACCATGTTTATGGCACCACCAGTTGTAAATGGACCATACTGTACCTGACTACTTCCTTTTAAAATTTCAACAGCTTCCATACGAACAACCGATGGGAAATAATAGGCTGAAGGTGAACTGTATGGTGCAGGAGCAATAAGGACACCATCTTCCATGAGTGAAATTTTAGCACTTCTTTGAGGAGAAGTTCCACGTAAACTGATGTTTGGTCTTAAGCCAAATCCATCTTCTTCATAATAAGTAACACCAGGAACTGATCGTAATACGCGATTGATATCGGTATAGTTGAATTTTTTTAATTCTTCAGGCGAAATATAGTAGGAAGAGCCAGTTCGATTTTTGGCAACATATTTAGATCCAAATAAGACGTTGCCATCGATAATAACTTCATCTAATTTTTGAATGGAATCTTTTGCTTGTTTTGTTTCTTTTTTTGTCTCTTGGCCATATCCAAAAATGACCATTAAAATTAAGAGGTAGGTAAGTTGTCTGTTCATTTTATTTAGAATGATTAAAAATAAAATTCTTTTCGGGGCGCAAAATTATGACTAAATAGGACTTCTGACAAGTTTATTTAGAATAAATAAAAATAAATTTTGATACCTACGTCCTTGTGAAATGGTATTCAGTTAGTTATGTAGATAATTTTTTTTCTTCTTTTTTCTTTTGAATGAATCAACAGAAGAATTAACGTTATTCATTATCGATTAATAGTCGTATATTTGCACGCAATTATATCTTAATTGCATCATGAAAGCACACGACAATAAAATTCTTGGAGAAGGTCTTACCTACGATGACGTACTCTTAGTGCCTGCTTATTCCGAAGTTCTTCCACGCGAAGTAAATATTCAGTCAAAGTTTACGAGAAATATTACAATCAATGTACCTATTTTATCTGCTGCTATGGATACAGTGACAGAAAGTCACATGGCAATTGCTATGGCTCGAGAAGGTGGAATCGGTGTTTTGCATAAGAACATGACAATTGAAGAGCAAGCTAAAAAGGTTCGTAAAGTAAAACGTGCAGAAAGCGGAATGATCATAGATCCTGTAACCTTACCAATGGATGCCAAGGTTATAGATGCAAAAAATGCTATGCGTGAGCATAGTATTGGTGGTATTCCAATCGTTGATGAATCGGGAATATTGAGAGGAATAGTCACTAATCGTGATTTACGTTTCGAGCATAGAAATGAACGTCCAATTGTTGAGGTAATGACAGGTGAAAATCTGGTGACAGCACCAGAAGGCACATCCTTAAAGGATGCAGAAAAGATACTTCAAGAGAATAAAATTGAAAAACTACTTATTGTTGATGGAGAGCAACTTGTAGGTCTAATTACTTTCAGAGATATTACCAAGGTTACTCAAAAACCAATTGCCAATAAAGATGAATATGGTCGTTTACGCGTTGCCGCAGCAATAGGAGTTACTGGTGATGCAGTTGATAGAGCAGAAGCTTTAGTAAACGCTGGAGTAGATGCTGTTATTATAGATACAGCTCATGGTCATACTAAAGGTGTGGTTGGTGTTTTAAAAGATATAAAATCAAAATTCCCTAAGCTTGAAGTTGTAGTAGGTAATATTGCGACTGCTGAGGCTGCAAAATATTTGGTAGAAGCTGGTGCAGACGCAGTTAAGGTTGGAATTGGTCCAGGTTCGATATGTACGACTCGTGTTGTAGCTGGTGTTGGATTTCCACAGTTTTCGGCTGTGTTAGAAGTGGCAAATGCTATAAAAGGATCTGGTGTACCGGTAATTGCTGATGGAGGAATTAGATACACAGGAGATATTCCAAAAGCTATTGCAGCTGGTGCAGATACCGTAATGTTAGGATCGCTTTTAGCAGGCACAAAAGAAAGTCCTGGAGAAACCATCATATACGAAGGTCGTAAGTTTAAGTCTTATCGTGGTATGGGTTCTGTTGAAGCTATGAAACAAGGTAGTAAAGACCGTTATTTCCAAGATGTTGAAGATGATATTAAAAAATTAGTTCCAGAAGGCATTGTTGGTCGAGTACCTTATAAAGGTGAATTATATGAGAGTATTCATCAATTTATAGGTGGTTTACGAGCAGGAATGGGATATTGTGGCTCTAAGGATATCGAAACACTTCAGAACACTGGTCGATTTGTCAAAATAACTGCAAGTGGTATTCATGAAAGTCACCCTCATGATGTTACCATTACCAAGGAGGCTCCGAATTACTCAAGATAAGTATTAAAATCTTTATTAAATGTTAATGTCAGTATTGCAAGGTATTTTTTAGAAGTATCTTTGTGTTATTGATGGACAACAAAACTATTATCATAATTGGCGCTGGTATTGCAGGATTATCTGCAGCAATACGGCTTAAATCTCAAGGTCATAATGTTCAAGTTTATGAGGCCAATTCATATCCGGGTGGCAAACTAACGGCATTTTCAGAAAGTGGTTATCGATTTGATATGGGTCCTTCATTATTTACCATGCCTCAATTTGTTGAGGAATTGTTTGAGGTTGCTGGTAGAGATATTAGTAATTATTTTAACTACAAGAAAAAGTCAGTTGTTTGCAACTATTTTTACGAAGATGGGACAACCTTTTCTGCCTTGGCCGATAATAAGAAGTTTGCTGATCAGGCATCAAAAACATTTGATGTTAATTCAGATACACTCTCAGAATATTTCAATAGATGTAAAATAAAGTATGACTTAACAGCATCACTTTTTCTCGAAAAATCGCTTCATAAATTTTCTACATATTTTTCTCAGGATACATTAAAGGCTATTTTCAATATTAATAGTTTAGATATAAATACCACGCTTAACGATTATAATTCAGGTGTATTTAAGGACGAGCGATTGATTCAGCTTTTTAATCGTTTTGCCACCTACAATGGTTCATCACCATATCAGACGCCAGGTATTATGTCTATGATTCCGCATTTGGAACAGTATTTTGGAACCTTTTTCCCTAAGGGTGGAATGCATTCCATAACGATGAGTCTTTATCAACTGGCCAAAGATATTGGTGTGGTTTTCAACTTTAACTCAAAGGTTGAACGAATTATAACAGAAAATAAAAGAGCAATTGGAATAAAAACTGAAGATGAAATTATAAAGTCAGATATTGTAATTTCTAATTCTGATGTGGTACCGACCTATAGAAATTTGCTCAAGGAGCATAAAGCACCTGAAAAAATATTACAACAACCAAGAAGTAGCTCTGCATTAATATTCTATTGGGGCATAACTAAGGAATTTCCACAGTTAGATTTGCATAACATATTTTTTTCAGAAGACTATAAGACTGAGTTCGATTACATTTTTAATAGAAATTCTATTTACGAGGATCCTACAGTTTACATAAATATCTCTTCAAAAGATGAAGAAGATGATGCACCAAAAGGTCACGAAAACTGGTTTGTAATGATCAACGTACCACCAAATACAGGTCAAGATTGGGATAAACTTATTAAAAATGCGAAGCAGAATATTCTAAAAAAGTTAAGTCGTTTACTCAATGAAGATATTTCTAAACTTATTGATTTTGAGGCAATATTGGATCCAAGAACTATTGAGAGTCGAACACAAAGTTATCAAGGCGCACTTTATGGTGCATCAAGTAACAATAAATTTGCTGCGTTTTTGAGACATCCTAATTTTAAGCAAGGGATAAAAAACTTATATTTTTGTGGAGGAAGCGTGCATCCTGGTGGAGGAATACCATTATGCTTATTATCTGGTAAAATAGTTTCCGAACTAATTCAAAAATCGAATTAATTGATAGATAGACAATTTATATACTACTTATCCATATTTTTATTGTGGTTGTTCACGATATCAGGAATCATTGGTATCCAAATCCCTGAACATACAGATTGGTTCTTGAGCTTTACTCCATTTAATCTTATTCTAACTTTTATAATAATCATTGCTAATATTGAAAAGTACCGATTGAACTTAGTTTTGGCATTTTCGATTCCGTTTCTTTTTGGATTTTTGGCAGAAGCATTAGGTGTTAATTATGGATTAATTTTTGGTAACTATGCGTATGGTGAGAATTTAGGTTATAAATTTCTCGGAGTACCATTAACCATCTGTATTAATTGGGCCGTGCTTACAGCAGCATCTGCAGATATAGCTAAATCTTTTTCTAAAAACTTAGTTGTTAAATCCGCGATTGGTGCAGCTTTAATGACAGGTTTGGACGTTATTATAGAAGTTTCTGCACCACGTTTTGATTTTTGGGAATTTGAGTCTGGAATTGTTCCAGTTCAGAATTACTTAGGTTGGTTTTGTACTGCTTTTTTTGCTCATTTGTTATACCAAAAAATGACAGTTGAAACCAACAGGACTATTTCTTGGCATGTGTTTATTTCAATATTAATATTTTTTACCGCATTTCTCTTTGTTTAAATGAAAACCTATAACTACATCATATTAGGAGCAGGAGCATCGGGATTAATGTTGGCATATCGAATGGCTAAGGATTCTTTTTTTGATAATAAAAAGATTCTGATTGTAGATCGAGAAACAGAAAAAGGTAATGATCGCACATGGTGTTATTGGGAAAAAGGTAATGGAGAATGGGATAGTGCACTACATAAATCTTGGGACTCTATTTTTTTTGGGAGCAAATCTCATCAGGCATCAACTCCTATTTTGCCATATCGCTATAAGATGATTAGAAGTGAGCAATTTTATGAATCGTTATGGAAAGTTATAAGGCAAAAGTCTAATATTGAATTTGAATTAGCTGAGTATCAATCCCATTCCGAAAATGCAAATGATGTAGAGGTTGTAACAGCTCAAGGAACTTTTCATGGCGAATTTCTTTTTAACAGTATTCCGAGTAAGTCATACTTAAAACAGAATAAATATCCTGTATTGCAACAGCATTTTTTAGGATGGTTTATTAAAACCGAAAGTGAAGTTTTCAATGATTCCGAAGCAACATTCATGGATTTTTCTATTCCTCAAGATGGGAATACACGATTTATGTATGTATTACCATCTTCAAAGAATGAAGCTTTGTTTGAGTACACTTTATTTTCGAAAGACTTACTTGATAAAACTGAATATGAAAATGCAATCAAAGATTATCTCAGTAATATGAATATAACTGAGTATGAGATAAGCGAAACTGAGTATGGATCCATACCCATGACGGTATATGAGTTTTACAAATCTAATTCTGATAAGGTGCTCCACATCGGTACAGCTGGAGGTTGGACAAAAGCCAGTACTGGCTATACTTTTATGTCTACCACAAAGAAGACAAAACAACTTATAAATCATTTAAAACACAATAAAACTTTATCAAGATTTTCGGGCAAATCAAAATTTTGGTTTTATGACTTGTTGTTTTTAGACGTCCTTGCCAATTATAATCAAACAGGTGCTGAATTATTTTCAAGCATGTTCAAAAAAACAAATGTCAAAACAATCTTTAAGTTTTTGGACGAGGAATCTTCAGTCTTAGAGGATTTAAAGATTATTCTATCTGTACCTCCAAAGCACTTTATTACTTCTTTATTAAAGCGCATTTTTTAGACTACCCATTCCACACTTGACCTCTGTGAGGTTTTAATCTATCTCTTATAGGTTTTATATCTTTTTCATCAATGACCAAGTATGCAAGACTATGCATTTCAGAAAGCGTCTCAACTCCTGTAATCTCAATGTCGTATTTTTCAATCTGGATGAATTCCCTAAGATGAATAAGGTGATGTTCGGCAGTATTTTTGCTTACTGGACCTCTAAAATCCCAAATGAGTTTTAGTTTTCTCATAATTATATTCAAAATGAATTTTACTGCAAAAATAAAAAGGATTTATTCAAGTTATACTATAATAATACTGTTGTGATATTCGTGTTTTATATTATTTTTGTTCGGTTTCGAAAGGTTTATAATATTTCCCAAAATACTTAGAGCTTTAACTATGATTAGAAATAAAGTTGCATTCTTATTTTTTATTTGCTTCACCACTATTGGAATTGGTCAAAATAGTAACGTTTTACTTTCGGTTGTAGATGAAAAAGTGAGTACAAAGGAGTTTATGAAACTCTACAATAAAAATCTCGATTTAGTAAAAGATGAGTCTCAAAAGGAGTTGGATAATTATTTACAATTGTTCATCGATTATAAATTAAAACTCAAAGAAGCAAAACGACTCGGCTTTGACGAAGATGCCACATATAAGCGCGAATTTCAAAATTATAAGAAGCAATTAACTAAAAATTACATCAACGACAACGAAGTCACGGATGCAATTGTTAAAGAGGCTTACGATAGATCACTTTATGATGTAAAGGCTTCACATATATTGATACTCAACGATCCACAAGTAGAAGATACTTTAGTCGCATATAACCAATTATTAGAGTACCGAAAGGTGCTCGAAAATGAAGGTTTCGAAGGAGCAAAGTCAAAGTATCACGATGGTAAAAAAGTTCTTGTTGAGGACTTAGGGTATTTTTCTGTTTTCAAAATGGTTTATGATTTTGAGTCTATGGCTTATAACACCAAACCTGGAGAAGTATCTATGCCTTTTAAAACACAATTTGGATATCATGTTGTTCGAATTGATGAAAAGCGACCTTCTAAAGGTAAAGTCACTGTTGCTCATATCATGGTGTCTAATAAACAAAAGGATACTACTCTCAATATAAAAGAGCGCATAGATGATGTATATAAAAAGGTGCTTAAAGGCGAATCTTTTGATGCCTTAGCTAAGCAGTTTTCTGATGATAAAAGTTCGGCAAGAGTTGGTGGTAAATTAAGACCATTTAAGAGTGGTAATCTGTCATCAATTGAATTCGAGAATGCAGCGTTTGGATTAGAAAATGTTGGTGATATAACAAAACCAATTAAATCTGATTTCGGCTGGCATATCATTAAGTTATTAAAAAAAGAACCTGTACTTCCTTATGAGGAGATGAAATCGACTTTAGAGAACCAGGTGAAAAGGGATGCCAGATCAAAACTAATCAATAGTGTAATGGTCAAAAAGTTGGAAAGTCAGTACGCTATTGAAAAGAACACTCAGGCAAAACAATACTTTAGACCAATTCTCGAAGATGGCTATTTAGCTGGAAAATTTGAATTGCCAAAGGAGTATAATGGTACCGTGCCTGTTGTTAAGGTTAACGATGTTACTTTTACAAATAATGATTTCCTTCAGCATTTAAAGGCTGTTCAGCGAAAGTATATGCGTCAAAAGATGTCTGTGAAAAATATATTAGATGCAGAATTTCAGACCTTTTATGAGAATTCAGTTTTAAAATTTAGAGAAGAAAATTTAGTGAATGAGAATGAGGAATTTTCTGATATCCTTGACGAATATAAGAATGGCTTATTGCTATTTACTTTAATGGAAAAAGAAATATGGAATAAAGCGTCCAAGGATTCATTGGGATTAAAAAATTATTACAACGAAAATTCTGACAATTACACTTGGGAAGAAAGAATTAAAGCAACTATCATTTCAACAAAAAGCGAAAAAGATGCAAAAGGAATCAGGCTCCTAATAAATGCTTCAGATTCAATAGAATCTTTAGAAAAACAATTGAAGGAGAATAATGTAGATAAATATATCTTCACAAATGGAGTTTTTGAAAGATCAAATATCAAAATCCCGTCGAATTTAGAATTTAAACAAGGTGTCTCAGAAATATACGAACATAATGAATCATTTCATGTTTACGTTATCGATGAGGTGATGCCGTCTGGACAAAAAACTTTTAAGGAAGCACGTGGAAGTATTGTTAATGACTTTCAGAATAAATTTGAAAAGGATTGGCTTCAAGATTTAAGAAATCGTTTTAACGTTACTATTAATGAGAAGGTCTTTGAAGAATTAAAAAAACAATTAGGGCAATAGATTTTGAAGTTTAAGTTTCT
>CBFHYD010000037.1:0-20545 GCA_965659975.1 Winogradskyella sp.
AGAACTTAATCTTTTTGGGATGTCTCTAAAAACGTTCTTATTTAATTCGCTTTACAACTGCAGGAAAAATTCTATTCAAGAGAGATATAAAGTAGGTTATCAAAACCTAAAACAGCTTGCAGCATTACAAGCATGAGTAATGTAAAAATAATTTGAGCCATAACGAATTATGAAATTGTGGATTGGTTAAAAAGTGATAATAAGATATACAAGAGAATGATTACTGGGATTCCAATAAACTTCAAAAGAATTAATATGAATATTGATGCAATCAGGAACATATATCTGACGGCATTCGGCTTAAAGGCAAATGTCTTGAACTTAAGTGCCAATAACTTGATGTTAGAATTCAATAAGTAACAACTTAAAAGCGTAACACCAATTAAAAACCACACATTAGTAAATAAATAAGATACGGTGATAGAATACTGAAAGTGTAAAATCAATGGTAATGATAAGATCAAGATGGTATTAGCTGGTGTCGGTAAACCTTTGAAATACGACTGTTGCTCTTTATCAATATTGAACTTTGCTAATCGATATGCCGACGCTACCGTAATTAAAAATCCGATTAAAGCAACTGGTCGAATTGCTACACCATACCAATGCATAGACTGTGTCCATTCGTCTTGCATTACAAAAATATTATCTCCACCAAGTGCTTCATCAATTAAACCATACATCACAATACCTGGCACTAAGGCACTGGTAACCATATCGGCAAGCGAATCTAATTGTACTCCTAATTCACTTTGTACATTTAATTTTCTTGCTAAAAGTCCATCGAAAAAGTCGAAAAAAATTCCTAAGAACACAAATCCAGAAGCGACTATGAATTGGTCATGAACAGCCATGAGTACAGCAACACAACCTGATAATAAATTCATTGCTGTAAAGAGATTAGGAATATGTTTCTTCATATATATTGAATAACCGCAATCAATTGCTTTAGTTCTATGCGTAAAAATAGAAAAACTATTGTGAGCAGGACCAAACAAATACACAATAACATCAACTAAAATGAGTTTATAAAAACAAAATTATGTGCATCTTTGTAAAAAATTGCTCTTGAAGCCCATAATGGGCCTTTATCATGATACAAACCGGAATCAAATACGTTAATATTTAAAAACCATCGACAGGTATAAATGAAAAACTATTTTGTAATTCTTTTTTTATTTGTTGTGGTTTGTAATTACGGACAATCAGCTCGAAAATACTCCAATGAATTTTTAAATATTGGTGTAGATGCAGCTGCTTTGGGTATGAGCAATGCCGTGACTTCACATACCAGTAATGTGAATGCAGGCTATTGGAATCCGGCTGGATTGGTGCAATTAGAACAAAAGGAACTGGCGTTAATGCATAGCAGTTACTTTGCTAACATCGCAAATTATAATTATATAGGTTATGCAATGCCAATTGATGATCGCAGTGCTGTAGGTATTTCTATTATCCGTTTTGGGGTTGACGATATTCTAGATACCACGCAATTAATTGACGATGGCGGTAATATTGTGCCATTTGAACAATTACCGCGCTTTTCTAATTCGGATTACGCAGTTACACTTTCCTACGCAAGAAAATTACCTATAGACGGATTTAATTATGGTATTAATGCAAAGGTTATTAGACGTATTATTGGTGAATTTGCGTCTGCATGGGGTTTTGGCTTTGATGCCGGTATTCAGTTTGAAAACAAGAATAATTGGAAGTTTGGTTTTATGGCACGTGACATAACCACCACTTACAATACTTGGAATATAGACGAGGATAAGTTTGAACAAATTAGTGGTGCTGTCCCAGGACAAAACCAAACGCTACCAGAAAAAACGGAATTAACCTTACCTAAACTAGAATTGGGCGTCTCAAAATCATGGGTTTTCCATTACGATTATAGTTTGTTGGCTGCCTTTAATTTGAATGCGCGCTTTGCACAAACTAATGATATTTTTTCCACATCTAATTTTAGTTTAGCACCTGCGTTAGGCTTTCAATTTGGCTACACGGATTTGGTATTTTTAAGAGCTGGTGTTGGTAATTTCCAAAATGAACTACAGATTGATAATTCTGAGAATTTGACCTTTCAACCCAACTTTGGTGTTGGTTTTAGGTACAAGGGTCTTGAAATCGACTACGCCTTTACAGATATTGGGGATCAGTCGGCTGCACTCTACTCCAATGTTTTCTCATTGAAAATTGATTTCAGTATTTTTAGATAGTATTCAAGACACTTTTATGAAAGCTAAACTTTCTACTTTATTTCTCTTTCTTACTTTCATTGGTTTTGCACAACAGTTTCAATTGTCACCAGAATCTGAGATTTCGGCCTTAACGGTTGGTCAAGGTGATAATCTTAACGATGCATTTGGTCACAGCGCATTCAGAATAAAGGATAAATCTCGAAATTTGGATGTCGTTTACGATTACGGCCGTTATGACTTTAACACACCTAATTTCTATCTAAAATTCGTACAAGGGAAACTGAACTACCTCATCGGGAAAAGACGCTACAGTGATTTTTTTGAGACCTATAGATTTTATGACAGGACGATTGAAGAACAAAAGCTTAATCTATCCCAGAAACAAAAACAAAAGCTTTATAACTACCTCGTAAATAATTACAAACCAGAAAACAGAACATATCTGTACGATTTCTTTTATGACAACTGTGCCACCAGAATCAGAGATGTTTTAAACACAGCAACCAGTAACACTATCGTATACAGTTCGCTGAATAGTCAAGAGCAGAGCTTTAGAGATTTAATACACAGAAATGTAGGTCATAACACTTGGGGCAGCTTCGGAATAGACATAGCTTTAGGGTCTTTAGTGGATAAAGTCGCCACCGATAATGAACAAATGTTTCTTCCGGAATATATACATAACCATTTTGATAATGCAGCACTTGGTGGTTCTAATTTGACTAAAACCAACACAATGGTCTACATGTCAAAACATTTTAAAGGTTATAAAACACCACTGATCATAAGTCCGATTATTATAATGTCTCTGATAGGCTTATTGATTATTTACATCACCTATCGCGATTATAAACGCAATAAAATTTCGAAGTGGTTAGATATTTCGCTCTTCGTAATTACAGGTCTCTCAGGGCTTTTACTCTTATTTCTTTGGTTTGGCACCGATCACACCTCTACAGGATATAATTATAACTTACTTTGGGCATTTCCGCTTAACCTATTTGTGATGGGTCAATTATTCAAAAAAACAACTAAGAACTGGTTTAGAAGCTATATTAAATTTTTAATTATCATGCTTTGTTTGATGAGTTTACACTGGATTATTGGCGTACAATCATTTGCCTTAGCATTTTTACCCATCTTAATTGCCTTGCTTGCAAGGTATGCTTATCTCACCTATTTCTATAAGCCAGAATAGACTATTGCCCGCGATAATAAAGCACAGTACTCAAGGTTTTGAATAATATTTTCAGATCTAAGAAAGGACTGCGGTGTTTGATATAGTACAAGTCGTACTGCAATTTTACAAGACTCTCTTCTACTGATCCACCATATCGTGCTTTAACTTGTGCCCAACCTGTTGTCCAGGTTTTATTATATGTCTTGTCTCATAAAACGGAATGGAACGGGATAATTCAGCCACAAAAAACGGTAGCTCTGGTCGTGGTCCAATAATGCTCATTTCACCTTTAAATACGTTTATAAATTGGGGTATCTCATCCAAACGTGAACGTCTTAAAAACTTTCCGAAGGTTGTGACTCTATCGTCATTCTTGGTTGCTCATTTTGCGCCTTTTTCTTCGGCAGTAACAACCATTGCTCTGAATTTATAAATGGTAAAAAGTGAGCTATTACGTCCAATACGTTCTTGTGTATAGAATAATGGGCCTTTGTTACCTATACTATTTCCAATAAAAATAAAAGGTAAAATCAGGACCATAAATAATAAGCCAAATATGGTCATTATCTTACCTATTTTACCAGAAACACCACCCCAATTAAATGAGATACTAGTATTTGCCGTAAAAAAAGGATTTTGTTTGGTTTCTACAGAAATAAGGGCGTTGAGACGATAGATATTCTGCTTTCTTACGTTAATGTAATACGCTATACTTATTGCTATACCAACACATATTGCTATAAACAACCAGTTACGCAGGAGTTTAAAAAGGAATCCTTGGAAGTCAAAAGTAATCCTTCCACTTTCATCATCTAACAAATCTTTTTCTAATTCAGTCATAGACTATAATCTATCAATTATTAGAATGGTACTTGTGATTACTGTAATAGCACCAAGTATTGCTGTTATTGTTTGCAATCCATTGGTTCCTATACACAATGATTTTTGAACCAAGGGATCTACTATAATAATATCGTTGGGTTGAATGTAATAATAAGGTGAACTCATCACATTAATATCCGTTAAATCCAAACGATGAATTTCTTGTCCGTGTGGATACTGTCTTAAAATCCGAACCGACTTTTTATCACCTTCAATAGGTATATCTCCTGCATTTGCCATGGCTTCTAATATCGTCGCACGTTCTTGAAAAATAACTTGAGATCCTGTACTATTAATTTCACCAAGAGTGGTGTATGGCAATCCTGTCAACTTTACCGTCACAAAAATCTATGCAAATTCATTAAACTCCTTGTCCAGTAATCGTTCTTTAACCAATGCTTCAATGCTTTCTGTGGTTAAATTCAAAACTTGGAATTCACCCAATTGAGGCACCATAATATTCCCTCTTAAATCCACAGTAAAACCATCGAAATAAGCACGTTCTTGAGGACTCGCTTCTAAAGAACCTTCACCAGTTGGGTTAAAAATAGTTGCGTTCTCTTGGTCGAGAACCTTAATCCGTATATTCAGAATATCATTAATCTGAACACGATAAGGTTGCTGCTGTTCTATTACTTTGGGTAAATTAGACGAATCTGTTCCTTTATCTTGTAGATAGATAAGATCTTTTTGAGGAACACAAGATGTGCAAAACACAAGCTCTAAACATAAAAAATATAGTAGGTGTCGAGTCATTAAAGAAAGCTTATACACATAATTATAGTTTAACGTCTGTAATATCAAAACTATTGCAGGCTTTAATCGGTAATTCGCAATTCTCATTTATGGCCATTTTAATTAGATAATGTTGCTTCTAATTCTGCATCTTTGTATTATGAATTATCTGAATGTCGAGAGCATATCAAAATCTTACGGAGAATTAGAACTTTTTAGTAATATTTCTTTTAGTATCCACAAGGAGCAAAAGATTGCTTTTGTTGCTAAAAATGGTAGTGGAAAAACCTCTATCCTAAATATTCTCTCCGTAAAAGATAGACCAGATGAAGGTCAAGTGGCGGTGCGTAAAGGTTTGCGATTGGCATTTTTGGACCAAGAACCAAATCTCGACAACAAACTCACTATTGAGGAACATATTTTTGCGAGTGATTTGCCTATTCTCAAAATAATTGAGACCTATGAAAAGTCACTAAAAAATCCTGAAGACACAGATGCTTATCAATCGGCCTTTGAAGCTATGGAACGCCATCAAGCTTGGGAGTTCGAAACGCAATTTCAGCAAATCCTATTTCAACTGAAATTAGAAGATTTAAATGCTAAAATAGGTTCGCTTTCTGGTGGTCAAAAAAAGCGATTGGCGTTGGCTGAAGCACTGATAAGCAATCCAGATATTCTAATCCTTGATGAACCTACAAACCATCTCGACCTTGAAATGATTGAGTGGTTGGAAGATTATTTTGCTAAAACCCAGCAGACCTTATTTATGGTAACGCACGACCGTTATTTCTTAGAACGTGTTTGCAATGAAATTATAGAATTAGATCACGGCAAACTATACACCTACAAAGGGAATTATTCGTACTACCTCGAAAAGAAAGAAGAACGGATAGCCAACGAGCAAAGTGAAGTTGGTAAAGCCAAACAACTCTTTAAAAAAGAATTGGATTGGATGCGTCGACAGCCCAAAGCGCGAACAACAAAATCAAAAAGTCGAATCGATGATTTTTTTGAAATAAAGAAAAAAGCGCATCAACGTCGTAAAGATCATGTGGTTCAATTAGAGATTAACATGGAGCGTTTGGGTAGTAAGATTGTAGAATTCCATAATGTCTCCAAGGCCTTTAAAAATAAAGTCATTCTAAAAGGATTCGATTACACCTTTAAAAAAGGCGAACGCATTGGAATCATTGGTAAGAATGGCACTGGGAAGTCTACGTTCTTAAATATGTTGACACAAAGTATTCAACCTGATGGTGGCAAAATCGTCATTGGAGAAACCGTAAAGTTTGGATACTACACGCAAGGTGGAATTACGGCAAAACGGGGTCAAAAAGTTATTGAGGTTGTTCGTGATTACGGCGATTATATTCCGTTGGCAAAAGGGCGTCAAATTAGTGCTCAACAACTTTTAGAACGTTTTTTATTTGATCGTAAGAAACAATATGATTTCGTTGAGAAACTAAGTGGTGGCGAACAAAAACGTTTGTATCTCTGTGCTGTGTTAATCCAAAACCCAAATGTTTTAATTCTTGATGAGCCAACCAATGATTTGGATATAGTGACACTAAATGTGTTAGAAAGTTTTCTTATGGATTTTCCTGGATGTCTTTTGGTGGTATCTCACGATAGATACTTTATGGATAAAATTGTAGACCACCTTTTTGTATTTCAGGGCGAAGGTATTGTCAACGATTTTCCAGGAAATTATTCGGACTACAGAGCTTACGAGAGCAGTCAACCAAAAATTGAATCAAAAACAAAGAGTGCTACGAATACAGAAAGTGTTAAGAAGAACGAAGCCAATAAATTATTTTACAACGAACAAAAGGAATACAAAAATTTGGAATCTAAAATTAGAAGTTTAGAATTGGACAAAAAAGCACTCGAACAAAAATTCCTAAATCCAGATTTGTCTCAAGATGATATCACTAAGCTATCTGAAGAGCTTCAAAAAGTGATTGACACCATAGAGGAAAAAGAAATGCGCTGGTTTGAGTTGGCAGAAAAGTTCGAGAATTGATGACATGTATCAAATTATAAGCTACATAAAATTCCTTTTAAAATCAACCAATCAACATGGTGTACATTCGCCTTTTGTTTATGAATTAGTAACGAAATGTTTTTACGATACATCGAAATACAGTGCGTATAAAATTTTAGAGAATTACAGGAAACAGTTATTACAATCCAAAGAAAAACTACAAATCACAGATTTGGGCGCTGGCTCAAAATCAATGGATTCAGAATTTCGAAAAGTTTCCAAAATGGTAAAAACTTCGAGTAGTTCGATTAAAGACACAAAACTTTTGTTTCGTATTTCAAAATACTTTAATCTCAATTCAACCTTAGAATTAGGCACTTCTCTTGGTGTTGGGACCCAAGCTATGGTATTAGGCAATCCCTACAACAAAGTTATAACTGTTGAAGGCTGTCCAGAAACACTTGAATTCGCCAGAACCAATTTCCAAGATTTAAAACTTGAGAATATAACCGCAGTTAATACCGATTTTAAAAACGCCATTGATAATCTCACTCAAGATTCTTTTGACTGCATTTTCTTTGATGGGCATCATAACAAATCGGCCACATTAGAATATTTCAATCTACTAAAGACTAAAGCACATAACGATAGTATTTTCATTTTTAATGACATCTATTGGTCTAAGGAAATGACCGAAGCTTGGAACCATATTTGTTCAGATAATTCTGTAACGGTGAGCATTGATGTATTTAATTTTGGCTGTATTTTCTTCCGTAGAGAACAACCTAAACAACATTTTAGAATTCGCCTGTAACAATACTCCTATTTTAACGTCATATTCAGATAAATAAGAATTGAATTCTGTTATCTTGCACAGGATTTTAACCAAAAGATCAACATCGTATGAGTGACAATGTCATTGAAATCAGAAACATCATCAGAGATTTTAAATTAGGTCAAGAAACGGTTCATGTACTTAAAGGTATCGATCTCGACATCAAACGAGGTGAATATGTCGCCATTATGGGACCTTCTGGATCTGGAAAATCTACATTGATGAATCTTTTAGGTTGTTTGGATACGCCTACAGCAGGATCTTACTTGCTTAATGGTAAAGATGTTAGCCAAATGACAGACGACGAATTAGCTGATATTAGAAATACTGAAATCGGGTTTGTCTTTCAAACGTTTAACTTATTACCAAGAACAACAGCATTAGACAATGTGGCCTTACCAATGATTTACGCTGGTCAATCTAAAAAAGTGCGTGAAGAACGTGCTGCAGAGGTTTTAACTGACGTTGGATTAGCAGATCGTATGGACCACAAACCAAATCAATTATCTGGTGGACAACGCCAACGTGTTGCGGTTGGCCGTGCCTTGGTAAATAAACCATCAATAATCTTAGCCGATGAGCCAACAGGAAACTTGGACTCGAAAACAGGAACCGAAATCATGGCGCTTTTTGATGAGATTCATTCCAAAGGCAATACGGTTATTATCGTAACGCACGAAGAAGATATTGCTGCTCATGCCAAACGTGTTATTCGTTTACGTGATGGAATTATTGAGAGTGACACATATAATTAAGATATGCTCTTAATACTAATTGGCGGAATAGTACTAATCACATTTTTTATTGGTAAAACGACTTCAATAAGAAAACGAAGAAGTTTTAAAGATTCCTACAAATTCAAGAAGGAAAATAAAAAGTTAAAGAATCGATAAGGTTTTCTTCAAAGTATTTTAGCTTGCTCTATATTCCTTAACTTTGTATCTATGAAAATCTACACTAAAACCGGAGATAAAGGGACAACAGCATTATTTGGTGGCAGACGTGTTCCTAAACATCATATACGTATTGAAAGCTATGGTACAATAGACGAACTCAACTCGCATATTGGCCTGATAAGAGATCAAGATATCGATCCACTTCACAAAAACGTTTTGATGGAAATTCAAGATCGTTTATTTACAGTTGGCGCAATCTTAGCAACTGATCCCGAAAAAGCAACGTTGAAGAACGGGAACGAACGCCTAAATATTCCAAAGATTTCAGAAGCAGATATAAAGCTTCTAGAAGATAATATGGACAGTATGAATGCTGCTTTACCACCAATTATGCATTTTGTTTTACCTGGAGGTCATCAAACTGTGTCATTCTGTCACATCGCACGTACCGTGTGTCGTAGAGCCGAGCGTTTGGCCAGTCATTTAAATACTTTAGAACCTTTTCAGCCAGAGACTTTAATGTACATCAACCGACTATCTGACTACCTTTTTGTGTTGGCACGGAAGTTGTCTCATGATTTGAACGCTGATGAAGTAAAATGGATTCCTAAAAAGAATTCCTAACAATCAGTAGAGAATTGGTTTAAGTCAATTCAACACATAAAAAGACGTTCTTTTTATTACTGAATTATTCATTCAAATTATGATGATACCATCATGGTTTATCTTCATTATTTTTGAGTGGACAACAAGACAATTATCAATTAAATTATTAACCTACGCTAAATAAATTAATTTTTTCTTGGGTTTCTGACCGAAAAAATTATTTTTGCAAAAAATTAAAACGCAATAGCAAATGTATTGGACATTAGAATTAGCATCCTATTTAAGTGATGCACCTTGGCCAGCAACTAAAGATGAGTTAATCGATTATGCGATTAGAACCGGCGCACCTTTAGAAGTTGTAGAAAATTTACAAGCTATCGAAGATGAAGGCGATTCATACGACTCTATCGAAGAAATTTGGCCAGACTTTCCAACTGATGAAGATTACCTCTGGAATGAGGATGAATATTAATAAAATTAAACACATAAGGAAAGTCTCTTATTGTAAAAAATAGAGACTTTTTTTGTTTAATACCATTTCAAAATACACCTTACAAACGTATATTTGAAATCACTTACAAATTTGAAAATACAAGTCTATATGAGCTGCTAAAAAAAGAATTAACACGACTTTTTTTCTCATACCGACCTAAAAAATAAAATCAAAATGGGACTATTAGACTCCGTACTTAAAGTATTTGTTGGAGATAAATCCAAACAAGACGTTAAGTCTATCATGCCAATTGTAGAGAAGATCAAATCCTTTGAGTCTTCTTTAGAATCTTTATCGCATGATGAATTACGAGAAAAGACAAATGCCTTCAAGGCACAAATTGCCGAGGCTCGCAAATCATACAATGAGGAAATTGAGGCTTTGAATACTAAAGCCGAAAATACTGAAGATATAGATGAGCGTGAAGACATCTATCAAGAAATAGATCGTATCAAGGATGAAATCTACAAGGTAACAGAAGATGTTCTTAATGATATCCTACCAGAAGCCTTTGCCGTAGTTAAAGAAACAGCAAAACGCTTTTTACACAATACTGAAATAAAAGTAAAAGCTACTGCTTTTGACCGTGAGATATCAGGTACAAACGACTACGTCACTCTTGATGGAGATGATGCTATTTGGGCAAATTCTTGGGATGCTGCTGGTAAGCCAATTACTTGGGACATGATTCATTACGATGTGCAGCTTATTGGTGGTATTGCAATGCACCAAGGTAAAATTGCGGAGATGCAAACGGGTGAAGGTAAAACTCTTGTGGCTACCTTACCAGTATATCTTAATGCCTTAGCTGGTCGCGGTGTACATTTGGTTACGGTAAATGATTACCTAGCAAAACGTGATAGTGCATGGATGGCGCCATTATTTCAATTTCACGGATTAAGTGTAGATTGTATTGATCATCACAGACCAAACTCCGATGCGCGTCGAAAAGCCTATAATTCTGATATCACTTATGGAACCAATAACGAATTTGGTTTCGATTATCTGCGTGATAACATGGCACATTCGCCAGACGATTTAGTACAACGCCCACACCATTTCGCTATTGTCGATGAGGTGGATTCTGTACTTATTGATGATGCACGTACACCGTTGATTATTTCTGGACCTATTCCAAAAGGTGACGAGCACGAATTCAATGAATTAAAACCAAAAGTTAGCAGTATCGTTGATGTACAGCGCAAATATTTGGTTGGTGTATTGGCAGAAGCCAAAAAGTTAATTGCTGAAGGTGATACTAAAGAAGGTGGTTTCCAATTACTACGTGTATATCGTGGTATACCAAAAAATAAAGCATTGATTAAGTTTTTGAGTGAAGAAGGTATCAAAATGCTACTTCAAAAGACCGAAAACTTCTATATGCAAGACAATAATAGAGAGATGCCAAAAATTGATGCAGAACTTTATTATGTTATCGATGAGAAAAATAATCAGGTAGAATTAACCGATAAAGGTTTGGAGTACTTATCTGGTGAAGAAGATCCTAATTTCTTTGTCATGCCAGAAATGGGTACCGAGATTGCAAAGATTGAAAGTAAAGGTTTATCTACCGAAGAAGAAGCTGCCGAAAAAGAAGACTTATTTCGTGATTTCTCGGTAAAATCAGAACGTATCCATACACTAAGTCAGTTACTTAAGGCTTATGCACTATTTGAAAAAGACATTCAGTATGTAGTCATAGACAACAAGGTAATGATTGTCGATGAGCAAACTGGTCGTATTATGGATGGTCGTCGTTATAGTGATGGATTACACCAAGCGATTGAGGCCAAGGAAAATGTAAAGATTGAAGACGCCACACAAACTTTTGCGACAGTTACATTACAGAACTATTTCCGCATGTACCGTAAGCTATCTGGTATGACAGGAACGGCAGTAACTGAAGCTGGTGAGCTTTGGGAAATCTACAAATTAGATGTTGTAGAAATACCTACAAACAAACCAATAGCTCGTGATGATCGTGAAGATTTAGTTTATAAAACGAAGCGTGAAAAATATAATGCCGTAATTGATGAGGTTACAAACTTATCAAATCAAGGTCGTCCAGTACTTATTGGTACAACTTCGGTAGAAATATCTGAACTTTTAGGTAAGATGTTGGCGATGCGTAAAATTCCGCATAACGTCTTAAATGCAAAACTGCACAAGAAGGAGGCAGACATCGTTGCTGAGGCAGGTAAACCAGGACAAGTAACTATTGCAACAAATATGGCTGGTCGTGGTACGGATATCAAGTTAATCGACGAAGTCAAAGAAGCTGGCGGACTTGCTATTATAGGTACTGAGCGTCACGATTCGCGTCGTGTAGACAGACAGTTACGTGGACGTGCAGGACGTCAAGGAGATGTTGGTAGTTCTCAATTTTACGTGTCCTTAGAGGACAATTTAATGCGTTTATTTGGTAGTGAAAGAATTGCTAAGATGATGGACCGAATGGGTCTTAAAGAAGGAGAAGTAATTCAGCATAGCATGATTTCAAAATCGATTGAGCGTGCACAGAAAAAAGTTGAAGAAAATCAATTTGGTGTTCGTAAACGTTTGTTAGAATATGATGATGTGATGAATGCACAACGTGAGGTAGTTTACAAACGTCGTCGTCATGCATTACATGGTGAACGACTTCGTGTGGATTTAGCCAATATGATTTTTGACACTTCAGAAATTATTTCTGAAACGAATAAAGAAGTTAACGATTATAAGAATTTTGAATTTGAGTTAATCCGTTATTTCTCAATGCCGTCACCAATTACTGAGGACGAATTTGCAAAAATGGATGCTCAAAAAATAGCAGGAATTATTTACAAAGCGGCTTTCGAGCATTATAGAGATAAAATGCAACGCGCTGCGGATTTAGCGTATCCTGTTATTGAAAATGTATATAAAACACAACGTGACAAGTTTAAGCGCATCGTTGTTCCGTTTACTGATGGCACCAAGTCTTTACAGGTTGTAACAGATTTAGAAAAAGCTTATGAGACTAAAGGAACACAGCTTATAAACGATTTTGAAAAGAATATCACTTTAGCCATAGTTGATGATGCTTGGAAAACACATTTGCGTAAAATGGACGAGTTGAAGCAATCCGTTCAGCTTGCTGTTCACGAGCAAAAAGATCCATTACTTATCTATAAGTTTGAAGCTTTTGAGCTTTTTAAAAACATGATAGATCAAGTTAATAAGGATGTAATTTCATTCTTATTTAAGGGTGAAATTCCACAAGAAACTCAAAATAACATCCAAGAAGCGAAAACACGTCGCCGAGAGAAAACTACTGAGCAAAAAGAGGAAATCCCTAATATGGATGAACGTGCGGCTCAGAGTCGTGCTGCAGGTGCTGGAGCTTCTCGCCAACAACAAGTTGTGGAAACCATTGTACGCGAGCAACCAAAAATAGGACGTAACGATCGTGTAACAATCAAACATGTTATGAGCGGTGAAGCTAAAGCCGTAAAGTATAAGCAAGCCATTCCTTTAATTGACAAAGGCGAATGGGTTTTGGTTAATGATTAATCTTATTGTCATACTGAACTTGATTCAGCATCTCAAAAATAATCCCAACACAGCAATGTGTTGGGATTTTTCTTTTTACGACTAATTTTATTTTTTCATTAACTTAGAAGCTAACTAAATTCAATCATCATGAGAAATGTATTAGCTACTATTGTAGGACTTATCATCGCATCCTTAACGATATATGTTTTTGAAAGTTTAATTGGGCATAGTCTATTTCCTTTACCCGAAGGTGCAGATTCAATGGATATCGAATGGATAAAAAACAATATGGATAAAATCCCAATGGGATCGAAAATCTTTGTAGTTATAGCACATTTTGTTGGCATTGTAGTCGGTATGTTTACTGCTGCTAAAATCTCTAAAACCAGTATGATTCCAACTTATATCGTTGGTGCATTTATCCTATTAGCTACTTTATTTAATATTGTAATGCTACCAAAAGAATTATGGTTTACACTATCTGATGGCATCCTTACTATTGTTGGTTTTGTTGTAGGTAAATCTCTGGCCCAAAAACAAATAACAGCAGTAGAATGAAACGCTCAATACTAATATTACTATTCACCTTACTGGGCTCAAGTTTATCCATTGGACAAACTAAGGAAGACTTAGTCGAGATAAACCAAACTTGGGAGAAGTTCTGTGATGCTTTTAAAACATTAGACGCATCATTGTTACGACAAATACACACAAATGATTTAATCCGTATTTCAGGTGGTAGAAGAATCGTTAGCCATGAAAATTACATGTCGAATTATGAAATGCAATTCGAAAATCTAAAACAATCGAACCAAACCAATCATATAGAATTACGGTTTTTTGAGCGAATTACTAATGGTGAGATAGCCAGTGATAGAGGTATTTATCAGTTAACACGAAATAAAGGAACTGATAAGGAGAAGAATTACTACGGTCAGTTTCACGTGATTCTTAAAAAGCTAAATGGCGAATGGCAAATTTCAATGGATTATGACTCGTCGGAGTCAAATACCATCGGTAAGGATGATTTTGATAAAGCGTTTGCAATGAAAGATATAGATCGTTTCTTAAACTAAATCAAGGAGCAACTTTGGGTCAGGACAATTTTTTCTATAAAATTCTACATCTTGTTGACTGCAAACTCCCGGATAGTCTCCTCTGTTTCCCTGTAAATCTAAAACTATCTGGAAGTGCAAATGTGCTGGATAATCGCCATTTACCTCAGCAGTGCCAAGTGTAGCAATCTGCTCACCTTTTTCAACTTGGCTTCCAACTTTCTTATTCTCCAAAGATTTTAAACTTAAGTGCCCGTAAAGTGTATAAAATTTTAAATCGTCGAATTGATGCTCTAATAAGATAGTTGGACCATAATCACCAAAATTATCATTGTTATTGAAACTGTGAACTCTTCCATCTAAAGGTGTATAAATTGGGCTATTAGCCTCGATCCATAAATCCAGACCGAGATGTATATTACGCTCCGTAGCCTTGTCTAACTTATTAAAATGACGACTGCGATTGTAAATGCCACGAGTTTCTATATAACCACCAAAAGCCACTTTTGCTTTGTTAGCCTTCATATAATTCCAAATAAAGACTTCTAAGTCATCCGAAGATGATACGTTCACGGATTGTAACTGTTTGTTTTCAATAGATAAGTCCAAAGGCACAAAGTCCTTTTGGGTATAGGAATTTCCAAGAACAGGAAATGTAGATAAGGATGATAAAATACGCTCGAGATTATCGGTAGTCATAAACGAAAAATTTCCATAAAAATACTAATTGTATATCATGGAAACATAGGACAAAAAACAAAACTGATAAGTCCCTAAAACAACACTTCGAAAAGCACTTCGAACCTTCGACTACGCTCAGGTCAGGCTAAGCTTAGTATAACAGTTAAGCATTAAAGAATAATTAGGGCATATTTAATTCACATTGACATTACTAAACTTTGCATTGATGATAATAGATTTATCAGAATTTTTGTTGTCGTTTTTAGATTTGGTAATTTCATTATTAAGGCGTGAACGCTCGCCTCTAAACATTAGGTTAAAGTCTACACTTGGTAGTTTTATAAAAGCCTCACTATTATCCAAAATTACATTTAGATTCTTAAAATCATCAAGGATGTTATGAATAGTCAACTCTCCAAAACTCCCATCAATGATCGTGTTACCAGACAAGTAATCAATACCAATATTAGATGAGTTTGAGTTTAACGTCAAGCTTTGAACATTCTGTAAAATGGCATTATCGACATACTTTAATCCTAAAGTTCCGTTTTTCCATTCCTTTACAAATACATCCGAATAAGCTGTATTGATGGAAGTGGTGCTTCCATCAATACTTTGAGCTAATAAACTTGAGTGCGAAATATTACCTTCGGCATTAAATACTGCCGAAGCTACTTTTAATTCACCATGTCTTACATTAAGCTTAAGCTTAGCTTTTTTAGGTATTTTAATCTTAATAACGCGCTTTACTTTACTATTAGCACCTTCATTATAACCTCTTACAAAGATTGACTCTTTTCTATCCTTAATTTTTTCTTTTCTTTCCGCCAAACGTAAAGCCATTTCCCGCTCTCTTTTCTCCATTTCCTCACGTCGCTCTACCATTCTTTCAGTTCTGCGCTCCATAGCCTCTTCGCGACGCTCCATAGCTTCAGCACGTCTTTCCATTTGTCTACCGAAACGTTCGCCCCAAGCTTCCATTTTTTCTGCCCATTCTTCACCAAATTTCTCTCCAAACTCTTCGCCCCATTTTTCCATGTCTTTGCCAAAAGACTCACCAAACTTCTCACCCCATTTTTCCATGTCTTTTGCCCATTTGCCTTCAAACTTTTTACCAAATTCTTCGCCCCATTTTTTCATCTTCTCTTCGTAGCCTGACTCTGCAAATTTCTTTGCCCAAGCCTCCATTTTCTCTTGAAGTTCTTTGCCACCTTTTTCTTCATATTTTTTGCTCCATTCGCTCAGATACTTCTCGCCTTCTTTTTGATATTTATCATAATCAAATTTTATGGTATTGATACCTTCTGGTAATTCTGGTAACTCAGGAAGTTCTGGCATTTCTGGCATCTCAGGTAAGGCTGGAAACGAGCCCATATTTGGTAGCTCTGGAATTACAATAACCTCAGGTACTTTTGGCATCTCGGCAAGATTCAATTCTAATTCTTGTAAAATATCATCATAACTTCCGTTGTTGTAACCTGATGCAAACACTCTTGGATAACTTGCAGCACCTTCTGAAGAAATAGACACCTTATCCATAGATGCATCTACATTGAGGTTCCATGATTTTAAAGCCTCTTTTAATTCGTCTTCAGATAACTTACTACTCTCGATATAAGCCTCTACAGAAACTTCATTTTTATTCCATGTATCAATTTCTATATCAACATAATTGGTATTAAGATCTACAACAACATCTTTATTGACTTCGATGTCTTGTTTTATCTTGTTGAGTTTCTTCTGGCCAAATGCAACAGAAGTAATAAAACACAACGCTAAAATTCTTAGTTTGTTCATTGTTCGTGATTTTTGATTGTTAAACTGTTCGTTTTTTGATTATTTATTAGATAATTACTTCTTCGAATTTAGGATCGTTAAATTCTTGAAGCTTTTCTTTGAGTCTCATAACTAAATTGAGACGTATTTTTAAATTGTTGATTAAAGCATCCAATGTTTCCTCTGTTGGACCATTTTCATTTAACTCTTTGGTTAGTTTATCATACTCATCATTTAACTCCTTTAAACGCTCTATATAGCCGTCTACCAATTCTTTATTATTTGGCGTTAATTTTACTTTGGACAACTCAAGGTTGATACTTGCTAAATAGTAGTCTTCAACCCTTTTAAGGTCTGGAGATATATCACCCATGGTTTTAAGCTCTTCAGTTTTAACTAACTCTGGATCATCTCCTTCAATATCAGGATTATTAAAATATTTGAAAGCACCAAAAGACAACCCAAGAAGCACTACAACACTTGCTGCAATATTTAGAAACCCAAAATGGCTTGATTTCTTCTCCTCAGGTAAGGCTTTATCTAATTTCTGTAAAAAACGAGCCTCATGTCCTTTAGACATTTTTACTGTCTGATCTTCTGGTTGATTTTTGAATAAATCTTTAAGATTCTGTCCCATTTTTATCTAAGATTAAAAGTTCTTTTAATTTTTTCTTTCCTCGTGAGAGCTGTGCTCTCGATGCTACTTGTGTGATATTTAATATCTCTGAAATCTCGTGATGATCATATCCTTCTACTAAGTAAAGCATCACCACATACTTGTATTTTTCTGGCAATAATTCAATCGCTGCCTTGACATCATCAACAGAAACTTCACGTTGTACTGTCCAATCCTCATTACTCTCATCAACCACTTTTAAGTGTGTCTCTTCAATATCCACCAAGCGTTGCTTCTTAGATTTCAACAAATCGATACTTTTATTAATGACAATTCGTTTTAGCCATGCTCCAAAAGTCACTTCGCCTTTGTACTGTTCAATTTTAGTAAATGCTTTGATAAAAGATTCCTGAACAACATCTTCGGCCTCCATTGTATTATTGATAAAACGATTGGCAACTACAAGCATACCATTACAGTACTGATTGTAAATCTTTAGCTGTGCTTTCCGATTGTTTTGCTTGCACTTTTCAATACTATTTATTTGAAACATGCTTTGGTTGACTTTGTTTTTTAGATTGGTTCGCTTTAAAGACGAATCCAAAAATTGAGTGTGACAAAAATTTTAAAAATTTTTTCGCGTTAAAATTTAAAATACCTTAAACGCTTAAATTTAGGGATTTCAATTATCTTTAGATTTTGGAAATAACATCAATTAAAAATATTTGCCCTTATGCTTAAACGCATTCTAATCGCGCTTTTTGTAGTTACTTTAGCCTTCTTATTATATTCTGTATTTTTTGGTAGTCTTAAAACAGTTTTCTGGCCGTTAAGTCCAAAAGATTCTGCTGCCATAGAATTAAATGATTTGAAATTAAAGGTCGAATACAATAGACCTTCGAAACGAGAGCGTGATATTTTTGGGGCATTGGTACCTTACAATAAAGTTTGGCGTACAGGTGCGAACGAAGCGACGACCTTTTCAACTAATAAAGATTTAATCATTCAAGGAATGCTTTTACCTAAAGGCGATTATACCTTATGGACCGTACCTATGGAAGAACGTTGGAAAGTGATGTTTAATTCCGGACAATACCAATGGGGCGTCGATGAGAAAATGGAACCTATGTGGGATCCCAACTATGATGTTATTGAATTAGAAGTCCCAGTAAAGCAATTAGAATCGGTTGTAGAAAAATTCACCATATCTTTCGATAATGCTACTGGCAATCTTAAGATGACCTTGGCTTGGGATAACACAATGATAGAAATACCAATTCAACTCATAATTCATGATAATCCTAATCGTTAGATAATTAAATGTTTTGACGACACCTAAAAAAGATAAAGCCTCTGCCTTAAATGAAAAAGAAGGCATCAAAGCTCCGGAAATTATGAGCTCTATACCGGCTAATGCTATTAAGTCAAAACGCCAAAAAACACCTTCGGTCAATGATTTAGTTTGCGGAATTTTAGAAGGAAATGTAACGAGTCTGAGCAGGGCTATTACTTTAATTGAAAGTACAAAGCCCATACACACAAAAAAAGCCAATTCCATTATCACCCAATGTTTATCACATGCAAACAAATCGGTTAGAATTGGTATTACAGGAGTTCCTGGTGTTGGGAAAAGCACCTTCATAGAAGCTTTAGGAAAACACATAACCAACCAGAATCAGAAAGTAGCGGTATTGGCGGTTGATCCAAGTAGTACATTAAGTAAAGGCAGCATTTTGGGTGATAAAACACGTATGGAAGAATTGGTAAAAAACTCCAATGCTTACATTCGCCCATCCGCTTCCGGCACTTCTTTAGGTGGCGTTGCACGTAAGACGCGTGAAACTATAATTCTATGTGAAGCCGCAGGATTTGATACTATTCTTATAGAAACTGTTGGTGTTGGCCAAAGCGAAACTGCCGTACATAGTATGGTAGATTTCTTCTTATTATTAAAATTGGCTGGTGCTGGTGACGAACTACAAGGCATTAAACGTGGCATCATAGAAATGGCAGACGCCATTGTAATTAATAAAGCCGATGGCGATAATATAAAACGTGCGAAAGCAGCCAAAGTAGAATTTAACAGTGCATTACATCTATATCCTGAAAAAGCTTCTGGTTGGATTCCGAAAACCAAAACTTGTAGCGCACTCAAAAATGAAGGCATCTCAGATATTTGGGACATGATTGGAGACTACGTTTCTGATGCCAAGTCTTCTAATTATTTTGAAACGCATCGTACCGAACAAAATAAATTTTGGCTATTACAAACCATTGAAGATCGCTTAAAATCGGACTTTTTTAACAGGAAAGACATTAAATCCGAACTGCAAAAACAAATAGATCTTATTGAAGCGGGTAAAACAACACCGTTTTGTGCTGCAGAGTATTTGTTGAATTTATAAGAATTTTAGTCTACTAAAGTATTTTTTAGGGTCTCGACAAGTCTCAATAATTTGTAATCCTCTAAGTCAATAAGCGTATATTCCCTGTATACTTTCCCAACATCTTTCATTACTATATTGAATAGATTTTCCTTTGCCCATTCTATTCTTATTTCTTTTTGATCTTCTCTTAATCCATGTTCAACTGACCTCGATAATACCAAAGTATGCATTGATGTGCCAAGTCTTAATACTTTATCATATTTTAAATATCTCAATCTTTCTATGAGGCTTAAAATTTGTTTAGCAAAATCAAAACTCGAATGGTTCTCCATTAAATCCTTGTATTTAAGCTTAGTATCTATCCAAGAGATTTGAAAACGATCAATTATTTCTTTATTTCGTTTTTCTAAGTTCATAACAACTCATCAATTAGAAATTCTTCTTAAACCAATCCACTTGCGCCTTTACGCTTTCCAATAATGACGTTTGTGGATTATAATTAAGTAGCTTTTTGGCTTTATCTATATTGGCTTTAGTACGCCATTGATCGCCAGGACGTTTTGGTTTAACCTCAATTTTTATAGACTTTCCAATTACTTTTTCTACAGCTTCAATACCTTCTTGAGTGGTATGCTCTACTTCAGTACCTAAGTTTATAATTTCACCGTTTACAAGTTCTTCCTTGTCAATAACAGAAATAAT
>CBFHYD010000038.1:0-20419 GCA_965659975.1 Winogradskyella sp.
AGTAATGTCGCTGGCAAAACTGTAACGCTAAAAATAAAATACAGTGATTTCACCTTACAGACACGGAGTAAAACATTGCCATATTTTGTCAATGATACCTCGATAATTTTAGAAACAGCGAAGAGCTTATTATACCAAGAAAAACTCTATAATTCCGTACGGCTTTTAGGTATTTCATTATCCAATCTAAATACAGAAAAGAAAGATCCAAAAAAAACTGAAAAAGAAAAGGAAGACCCAATAAGTGTTCAGCTAAAATTTGAGTTTTAATATTCGTATCTTTAGATAAAATCACTGATTTTAAATGCTACATCTCTTTTCTCAAGGCGCTTTGGTCATTTTTGTCTTAGTCACCTTGCTATGGCTTTACAGTGTCTATTTGAAGAATGTCAGTATTGTAGATGTTTTTTGGGGATTGGGCTTTGTAATTGTCAATTCAATTTATTTTTATTATTCAGAAGATCCTTCAACACGGGAACTAATTGTTTTAGTTCTCGTTGCAATTTGGGGACTTCGTCTGTCTATTTATTTGGGTTGGAGAAATTGGGGAAAGCCCGAAGATTACAGGTATCAGCAATTTAGACAAGACTATGGTCCAGAACGTTATTGGTGGTTTAGTTACTTCCAAGTGTTTTTATTACAAGGCGGTCTTATCCTTATTGTATCCTTACCACTACTCGCCATTAATTCGACAGCAAATACTCTAAATGCATTAGATTATTTGGCTATTGTCGTTTGGTGTATTGGTTTTGTCTTTGAAGCAGGTGGCGATTACCAATTGGCAAAATTTAAAAGTAATCCTGAGAATAAAGGCAAAGTACTATCACATGGCTTCTGGAAATATACAAGGCATCCAAATTATTTTGGCGATGCTACTGTTTGGGTAGCCTATGCCCTTTTTTGTATAGCCTCAGGAAGCTACTGGCCAGTTATTGGCAGTATTATCATGGTTTTGTTAATATTGAAAGTCTCAGGTGTTACAATGTTAGAACGGACGCTGAAGGTTACTAAACCAGAGTATCAAGATTATATTAAAAAAACGAGTGCCTTCATTCCTTGGTTTCCAAAGAAATAATATGGAGTTTTTGCAAAAACATATATGGCTGATTTTATTCATTCTTTGGGGATTACCTATGGGTTATTACCGGAGTAAATTCCGAAAAATAGTGTATCAAACCGATGACTGGAAGATTAATATAAAACCACTGTTTAAGAAAGAATTACAAGCTCTGTTTGGTAATACGCTTCCAAATAATTCAGACTATTTAAAGTTTAGAAACTTCTATCGTTTTTATTTAATCGTCTATTTGTTACTTTTTGTTCTCTATAAAATTCTCAAAAATTAGACTCATGGAAATCACGCCTATTCTGCCAAGTCAGAATATAGACAGAGATGTTGCCTGGTATGAAAAATATATTGGCTTTAAGCTCTTACATAAAGACGAAATGTATGCCGTAATGCGTCGCAATTCAATTTGTATTCATCTACAGTGGCATGCCGATACAGATGACGATCCTTTATTAGGTGGTTCAGTCATCAAAATTTTTGTCGATGATATAAGACCATTGTTTCAAGAGTTTGTGGATCGAAAAACCATCTCTAAGGATAAGTTGAGAGAAAACACACCATGGCAAACCCATGAGTTTGGGTTCTATGATCTAAATAAAAATTCAGTATTTATTGTTCAGGATATATGACCTAAAAACTACAACTCTCAATCTCCGTAACACGTAATGTGTTTACCATTCCTTTGGCTTGGATAGGCATTGCAGCCAAACTGATAAGCATATCGCCAACATCGAGATATCCTTTTTTACAGGCAATAGCATTTACATCTTCTATAGTTTCATCAGTACTTACAAACTTGTCATAATGAAAAGCTGTAACTCCCCAAAGTAAACTCAGTTGAGTAAGTATACGCTTGTTAGATGTAAAAACTAAAATATGTGCTGAAGGTCTCCATGCTGAAATCTGAAACGCTGTATAACCACTATTTGTTAAGGTCGAAATGGCCTTTGCATTAATTTCATTGGCCATATTAGCCGCATGATAACAAATTGATTTAGTAATATAACGCTTGGTACGTATATGAGGTGGCGATTGAGGCACTTCAATAAGTGTAGAATCCTCAACACTTTTTATTATGTTAGACATTTGCTTAATTACCTGCACAGGATACTTACCAACTGATGTTTCACCAGATAGCATCACAGCATCAGCACCATCCATAACGGAATTAGCAACATCATTAACCTCAGCACGTGTTGGTGTTAAACTGCTGATCATAGTTTCCATCATCTGTGTTGCAATAATCACCGGAATACGAGCACGTTTAGCGCGATGTACTAATTTCTTTTGAACTAGTGGAACTTCTTCAGCAGGTATCTCTACACCCAAATCACCACGGGCAACCATAAGTCCATCACAATACGCAACAATCTTATCAATGTTTGCTACCGCTTCAGGTTTTTCAATCTTTGCGATGATTGGGATTTTATGGTCTCCATGCTCACTAATTAATGTTTGTAGTTGCATTAGGTCTTCAGCATGTCTCACAAAAGACAGGGCTATCCAGTCTACTTTTTGTCCAATAGCGAATATGACATCTTCAATGTCCTTTTCTGTTAACGCTGGCTGCGATATAGCGGTATTTGGTAAATTAACACCTTTTTTAGACTTTAATGGACCGCCTTGAATAACTTTAGCAGTTACTTCTGATTCTCCATCCGTAGAAACAACTTCAAAAATTAGCTTCCCGTCATCCAATAGAATACGCTCTTCTGGTTTTGCATCTTGAGGGAAGTTGTCATAGGTCATGTAAACACGATCCTTAGTGCCTTCAAAACGCTCTCCTGTAGCGAAAATAATCTCATCACCAGGATTAACAACAATGTCCTCCTTCATCTTGCCGACACGTAATTTTGGCCCTTGTAAATCTGCCAAAATCGCTGCGTTGTATCCAAATTCATCGTTTAGCTCACGAATCATTTTTATACGTTCTTTTACACCTTCGTAATCTGCGTGAGAGAAGTTTATTCTAAAAACATTTGCGCCTTCTTCCAACATTTGTTTTAAGACATCTTTACTGCTTGTTGCAGGCCCTAATGTTGCTACTATTTTTGTCTTTTTATTTACCATAATCTTTGTCGCTTAACAACCAATTATTCAATGCCTATTTAAGGCTAAAAAATTAAATGTTCTTTAGATTTTACCTTAGATAACTCTACATTATAATTTGTAATTACCTGTGGTATTTGCTGTAATTTATCGCCAATCAACTTTGTGTTCACCTGACATCTGTCGTTAGATATTTTCAGAAAATAATCTACCTGACTCATTTCTGGCACTAAATTATAAGTCTTTGTAACCTTTAGGTCATCACTAAAAAGCATGCCTGTACTACTTAAACTTTCTTCCTCCTTTTTACATACATTGGCAACTAAATACCAATCTTCGTCATTTGGCTCATCATACCAATCAAAAAGCGCATAGTTTGATGATGTATAATTTAGATCCAAATCCTTTGACCTACGTACCAAATTAACACCTAATTGCTTATTAATTAGATACGCCATACGGTAATCTTCTACACGGCAATGTATCGCTATAAGCGCGTAGGTATCATCATTAAAATCGTCTACCAAAAGCTTATGTAAAGCCATAAAATCACATAAAATAACTGCGTAAATATAGTATTTTATCGACGTTGAGATATTAAGTTTATATGAAACTTAACGCTGCTTAGTTACGAAAACGTTTGCGATATACGAATTAACCTAAAGGATTTAGGACTGTCTATTTATTTGACTTTGGAAAGCAAAAAACGCACGTTTTGATGCCTTCTCTTCGGCTTTCTTTTTTGAAGTTGCTCTACCTTTAGATACCACTTTACCATCAATAAATAGCTTTACGGAAAAGTGCTTAATAGCATCTGCACCGGTATCTTCATAGATGTCGTAATTGAAAGTCTTCTTTTCTTTTTGGCACCACTCAATGAGTAAGCTCTTGTAGCTAATAACCTTGCCTTCTAACTTCTCAATATCCACGTGCGGATTAATGACATTTTTGAATATGAATTTTTCACAGGCCTTATAACCTCTATCCAAGTAGATGGCACCAACCAAAGCTTCGAATAAATTACCGTGAATGTTATTCCCGAAATTATCTTTTGGAATTCGGCTGGTCACTAAATCTATAAGATTTAATTCTTTACCAAGCTCATTCAAATGCTGACGACTAACCACCTTAGAGCGCATTTTGGTTAGGTAACCTTCATCACCCTGAGGTACTTGATCATATAAATATGCCGCTATTACCGAGCTTAGCATGGCGTCTCCAACAAACTCCAGTCTTTCGTAATTAATAGGATTGCCTTTTTTGTCTTTTATGTTCATAGACCGATGCGTAAAGGCTTTAATGAACACGCTTTTCTTTTTAGGTTTATAGCCTAAAATTTGTTGAAGCTGTAAAAAAAAATTCCCGCCTTCATCAGAACGGGAATTTTTTAATATGTTACGAATGAAACTCATTCAGGATTTAGTCTATTTTCTTGAATAATACACAAGCGTTGTGACCGCCAAATCCAAATGTATTACTCATTGCTACTTTGATATCACGTTTCTTTGCTTTATTGAGCGTCAAATTTAATTCTGGATCAATATTCTCATCAACTGTTTCATGATTGATAGTTGGTGGAATAATTCCATTCTCTAAAGCCAGAATTGATGCAATAGCCTCAATTGCTCCAGCTGCACCTAATAGGTGACCTGTCATAGATTTTGTAGAATTAATATTGATGTTCTTAGCATGACTTCCAAATACTTCAGATATAGCTTTAAGTTCGGCAACATCACCTAATGGTGTTGATGTACCATGTGTATTAATATGATCTACATCTTCAGGATTAAGTCCTGCATTTTCTAAACAGTTTTTCATTACCGCTACAACACCTTTTCCTTCTGGATGTGGCGCCGTCATATGATACGCATCAGAAGATAAGCCGCCACCTACAACTTCTGCGTAGATTTTTGCTCCTCTCGCTTTAGCGTGTTCGTACTCTTCTAATACGATCGCGCCAGCTCCTTCACCTAATACAAATCCATCACGATTTGCATCAAATGGTCGTGAAGCTGTCTCAGGATTATCATTACGTGTGCTCATTGCATGCATAGCATTAAAACCACCCATACCCGCAATTGTAACTGCTGCTTCGCTTCCACCAGTAATAATAACGTCACAATGTCCTAAACGGATATTGTTTAGAGCATCGATCATTGAATTTGCGGAGGATGCACATGCAGAAACAGTAGTATAGTTAGGTCCCATAAATCCATACTTAATGGATATATTTCCGGGAGCTATATCTGCAATCATTTTTGGAATGAATCTTGGGCTAAATCTAGGTGTACCATCACCGGCAGCATAACTTAAAACTTCTTCTTGAAAAGTTTCTAAGCCACCAATTCCAGCACCCCAAATTACACCAACTCTGTAGTTATTTAAAGCCTCCAAATCTAATTTCGAATCTGCAATTGCTTCATCAGAAGCCACCATTGCATACTGCGAAAATTTATCCATTTGGCGGGCTAACTTTCTATCAATAAAGTCAGTAACGTTGAAGTTCTTCACTTCACAAGCAAATTGTGTTTTGAACTTTTCAGCATCAAAATGTGTCACAGGAGCAGCACCACTTTTACCATTAATAAGAGCATCCCAATATTCATCTTTGGTATTGCCTATCGGTGTAAGTGCACCTAAACCGGTAACTACAACTCGCTTTAATTCCATAAAGGTTTTCTTATTTTGCTTCTTCTATGTAAGAGATAGCTTGACCAACAGTCGCAATATTTTCTGCTTGGTCGTCTGGTATTTGAATATCAAATTCTTTTTCAAACTCCATGATTAATTCCACAGTGTCTAAAGAATCTGCTCCTAAGTCGTTAGTGAAACTTGCTTCTGTAACAACTTCATTTTCATCAACACCTAATTTGTCTACAATAATCGCTTTTACTCTTGATGCAATGTCTGACATAATCTTTTAGTTTTAAGTTTTAATTAGAGGGCAAAAATAAAAAACTTTATTTTAAAAAATAGTTTTACCCATAAAATGTACACCTTACGGATAAAATTAGAAATAAGTAATCGATTTTTGAGCCTAATTGTTAATTATTATTCTTTTTTTTGTTTGAACAAACTACGTAATAACAACTGTTTATGAAGCGAATTGTAATTTTTGCGTCCGGCTCTGGAAGTAATGCTGAAAATTTGATAAAGTTTTTTCAAAACAGTGACTCTACGTCGGTCGTTCAGGTTTTGACTAACAATCAGCATGCCAAAGTATTAGATCGCTGTAAACGGCTGAAAGTTTCCGCTTTTTCGTTTAATAGAACGGCATTTACTAAAACTGATGACGTTCTCAATTTATTGAAGGCAACAAAACCTGATTTAATAGTATTAGCGGGGTTTTTGTGGAAATTTCCAGAACATATTTTAGAGGCTTTCCCGGATAAAGTAATTAATGTTCATCCAGCATTATTGCCAAAGTATGGCGGAAAAGGCATGTATGGTATGCATGTACATGAGGCTGTCGTAGCAAATAATGAGTCAGAAACCGGAATCACCATACATTACGTCAACGAGAATTATGATGAAGGTGCAATTATATTTCAAGCAAAATGCGAAGTAAATAAAAAGGATACTTTCAAAGACGTTGCAGCTAAGATTCATGAGTTGGAAATGAAACATTTTCCTGAAGTCGTTAAAAAACTCCTTAATGGCTAAAAAAAAGAAATATTACATCGTTTGGAAAGGCCATAATACTGGTGTTTTTGAGTCTTGGGATGATTGCAAAGCTCAAGTCAAAGACTTTAAAGGAGCACAGTACAAATCATTTTCAACATTCGACGCTGCAAAACAAGCCTACAAGGATGGGCCAAAAGACTATATAGGAAAGTCAAAAACGTTTAAAAGCGAACTTTCTGAAGCTCAGTTACAAAAAATCGGGCAACCCAACTACAATTCAATAGCTGTGGATGCCGCATCAAGTGGTAATCCTGGTAAAATGGAATATCGAGGCGTCGACACCAAAACAAAAAAGCAATTGTTCATTCAAGGACCTTTTGAAGAGGCGACCAATAATATAGGTGAGTTTTTGGCCATTGTACATGGATTGGCTTATTTAAAACAGAAAAATAGCGAACGCATCATCTATACAGACAGTAAAACAGCAATGAGTTGGGTGCGAAAAAAGGCATGCAATAGCAAGTTGGAACGTAACGACAAAAACAAACCTGTTTTTGAGCTCGTAGATAGAGCCATTAAGTGGCTTAATGAAAACAGCTACAAAACCACAATTGTAAAGTGGGAAACCAAAGCTTGGGGCGAAATTCCTGCAGACTTTGGAAGAAAATAAGCTGTTTTCTAAGGAATTTATTTTACCTAAATTTGCGCTTTAAATTTTACACTTAATTAATGAGTAAATTAGTAATAGTTGGAACGGTTGCTTTTGATGCTATTGAAACACCTTTCGGCAAAACAGATAAAATTTTAGGTGGTGCTGGTACGTTTATAGGACTATCGGCTTCCAACTTCAATATAGATTCCTCTATCGTCTCAATCGTTGGTGGCGATTTCCCTCAAGAATATTTAGATTTATTATCAGAAAGAAATATCGATGTTTCTGGAATAGAAATCGTTGAAGATGGTAAAACCTTCTTTTGGAGTGGAAAATATCATAACGATATGAATTCACGTGATACTTTGGTAACAGAGTTAAACGTTTTAGAGCATTTTAATCCTGTGGTTCCAGATGATTACAAAGACTCTGAAGTGGTAATGCTTGGAAACTTGCACCCATCAGTACAAATGGGTGTTTTAGAACAAATGACTACAAAACCCAAATTAGTGGTTTTAGATACCATGAATTTCTGGATGGATTGTGCACTTAAGGAACTTCATGAAGTTATAAAACATATCGATGTCATTACAATTAACGACGAAGAGGCAAGACAGCTAACTGGCGAATATTCTCTGGTAGTTGCAGCGAGGAAGATTCATGACATGGGCCCTAAGTATGTGGTGGTCAAGAAAGGTGAACATGGTGCTCTATTGTTTAATCAAGACAACGTATTTTATGCCCCTGCATTACCATTAGAAGAAGTTTTTGATCCTACTGGTGCTGGTGATACTTTTGCTGGTGGATTTACAGGTTTCTTAGCAAAAACGGAAGACTATTCTTTTGAGAACATGAAAAAAGCAGTGATTTACGGATCAACATTGGCGTCCTTCTGTGTGGAAAAATTTGGGACTGAGCGCATGGTTAATCTAAGTCACGAAGAAGTACAGAAACGATTAAGACAATTTCAACAATTAACACAATTCGAAATAGAATTATTATAAATATAGCCGCGCCAAGATTTGGCGCGTTTTTTATTTCAGTATTTTTGAAAGACACAACAACCTAACACGTTTACAACTACAATGAGTGATGCTCTTAAACACGAGTGCGGTATAGCACAAATTAGGCTTTTAAAACCTTTAGAGTACTATAAAGAAAAATACGGAAGTGCATTTTATGGTGTAAATAAAATGTACCTCATGATGGAAAAGCAGCACAATCGCGGGCAAGACGGAGCCGGCTTTGCGAGTATAAAATTAGATACTCAGCCCGGTGAACGCTACATTAGTAGAGTTAGGTCTATAGAGCAACAACCAATCCAGGATATCTTTGGTCAAATAAATGACCGAATAAATGAAGAGCTTTCCAAGCATCCTGAATATCAAAACGATGTTGCCGCTCAGAAAAGAAATATTCCTTACATAGGTGAACTGCTTCTTGGTCATGTTCGTTATGGTACGTTTGGCAAAAACAGTGTAGAGAGTGTTCATCCATTCCTGAGACAAAATAATTGGATGCATAGAAATCTTATTGTCGCTGGTAACTTTAACATGACCAATGTAAGTCAGTTGTTTGATAATCTTGTGAAACTTGGTCAGCATCCAAAAGAGAAAGCAGATACAATTACCATCATGGAAAAAATTGGTCATTTCTTGGATGATGCAGTCTCTAAAATATACAAGACCTTAAAGAAAGAAGGTTACAGTAAAGCAGAATGTTCTCCATTAATTGCAGAACGACTTAACATCGCAAAAATATTACGTAAAGCATCTCGAGATTGGGATGGAGGCTATGCAATGGCAGGACTTTTAGGGCATGGTGATGCATTTGTACTTCGAGATCCTGCAGGTATACGACCAGCTTACTATTATAATGATGCCGAAGTAGTTGTAGTGGCTTCTGAGCGACCTGTTATTCAAACCGTATTTAATGTAGATTTTGATGATGTAAAAGAGCTTGATCCTGGTCATGCAATTATTACCAAAAAATCTGGAGAAGTCTCTATTGATAAAATCATTGAACCATTAGAAAGAAAAGCTTGTTCTTTTGAGCGCATCTATTTTTCACGAGGTAGTGATGCCGAGATTTATGAGGAACGTAAGGAATTAGGTCGTTTATTAATGTCCAAAGTATTGGAGGCTATTGAAGGCGATACTAAAAACTCTGTATTCTCTTACATCCCAAATACTGCAGAAACATCTTTTTATGGGATGATAGATACAGTCGAAGAACATCTTAATCATTGCAAGACTCAGGCCATATTAGCTGGAGAAGGAAAGCTTTCTGCTGAGAGAGTGACCGAAATTTTATCTGAGCGTCCACGCATAGAAAAAATAGCTATTAAAGATGTGAAGTTAAGAACATTCATCACGGAAGATAGTAGTAGAGATGATTTGGTCGCACATGTTTACGATGTAACCTATGGTGTGATTAAACCAACTGACAACTTGGTTATTATTGACGATAGTATTGTACGAGGAACTACTTTGAAAAAAAGTATCATTAAAATGATGGATAGGCTTGAACCAAAAAAGATCGTAGTTGTATCCTCAGCGCCACAAATACGTTATCCAGATTGTTATGGTATAGATATGGCAAATTTAGAAAGTTTAGTGGCGTTCCGAGCGGCATTAGAACTTCTTAAAGACAACAACAACTATGGTTTAGTAGAAGACGTCTATAAGAAATGTAAAGCTCAAGTCAATCTCAAAGACAAAGATGTAAAGAACTTTGTAAAAGAGATATATGCCAATTTTACTTATGAAGAATTATCAGACAAAATATCTGAATTACTAAGCGATAAAGATGTTAATGCCGAAGTGAAAATCATTTTTCAGAGCGTAGATAATTTGCATAAAGCATGTCCAAAAAATCTTGGTGATTGGTACTTCACCGGAGATTACCCAACTGTTGGAGGAAATCGTGTAGTAAATCGTGCTTTCATTAATTTCTACGAAGGCAACAAAGAACGCGCGTATTAAGAAAATCATTATCTAAAACAAATGATTTCAACACTTTAGCCGAAAAAGTAGTCGTTAGTCTATTAATTGATAGAAATTATATAACAAGATATATATTAGAAGAACCATAACATAAGTAGGTTAAGTTTATGGTAGATTTGGGGCAAAAAGGGTGAACATCTGTTTACCCTTTTTCATTTTATAACAAATAAAAAACCTCAGGTGATTACCCAAGGTTTTCTAATAAATATATCTTCTAAGCCTACTTACTTAGCTTCAGCATAGCGTCTCTCTACTTCATTCCAGTTAATTACTTTGAAAAATGCTTCAATATAATCTGGTCTTCTATTTTGGTAATTTAAGTAGTAAGCATGCTCCCAAACATCTAATCCTAAAATTGGAGTTCCGCCGCAAGTTACACCGGGCATTAATGGGTTGTCCTGGTTTGGAGTTGAGCAAACCTCTACTTTTCCACCTTTTTGTACACATAACCATGCCCAACCTGAGCCAAATTGTGTTGCTGCAGCTTTGCTAAAGGCTTCGATAAAAGCATCTTTAGATCCAAACGCATCTTCTATCGCGTCTTTTAATTCTCCTGACAAATATCCTCTGTCTTCTGGATTTAAAACATCCCAGAATAAAGAGTGGTTATAAAAACCACCACCATTATTTCTTACTCCAGAATTAGACATGTCCAGATTAGTTAATATATCTTCAATAGACTTTCCTTCTAAATCTGTACCTGCAATTGCATTATTCAGCTTAGTTGTATAGCCGTTATGATGTTTTGAGTGATGAATCTCCATTGTACGCGCATCAATATGTGGTTCTAAGGCATCGTATGCATAACTTAGTTTAGGTAATTCAAAAGCCATTATTATGTTAATTTAAAGATTAGTATAAAATTTTAACAAATTTACGATTTAGAACAGTAGAAAATCTAAATAAAATATTAAGATTCCCTATTTTGCTATAAAAATAATCTGTTGAGTTCGGCATTTCAAATTTACAGTGCTTCTGCAGGAAGCGGCAAAACTTATTCTTTAGCAAAGGCCTATATTAAGCTTCTTGTTAGCTCAAAAACACCTGAACCATATAGAAACATCTTAGCAATAACTTTTACCAATAAGGCGGTAGAAGAGATGAAAACGCGCATAATCTCGAAGTTAAGATTATTTGCTTCAGAAGAACCTGCCGCTAGTGAAGACAGTATGTTTAACGATATTTGTAATGAGCTTAGTATTTCAGGTACCGAATTACAGCAAAAGTCCAAAACTGTCCTTCAAAAAATTCTACACAACTATGGTGTTTTTGAAATATCCACCATTGACGGTTTTACGCATCGCGTGATTAGAACATTTGCAATGGACCTTAAGTTGCCAACTAATTTTGAAGTAGAATTAGATCAAGACTACATGCTCAATAAAGCTGTAGACAATTTAATTGCTAAAGCCGGAACCAAAACAAAACTGACAAAAACGCTTGTTGATTTTGCTATTGAAAAAGCAGATGACGATAAAAGCTGGGACATTAGTAGAGATTTCTTTGACATTGGTAAACTGCTTCTTAATGAGAAGGATTTGGATCATATCGCGGAATTAAAGAATAAAACTCTTGAAGATTTTGAACGTTTAAAAAAGGGACTAAGAACTTCCATTCGAGAATTAGAATCAACAACAATAACAATAGGGGAGACAGTACTTACACTCATAGACGAGGTAGGTCTCGAACATTCTGATTTTGACAGAAGATTTTTACCTAATTACTTTATAAACTTATCTAACGGAAAATTCAATCTGAATTTTACACTCTTATGGCAAAAAAAATTACTTGATGGTGAGAGGCTTTATCCGAAAAGAGTTTCTGATGATATCGGAGAGATAATAAATGCTATCCAACCTCAAATCGCCGAATACTTTAGTAGTACAAAGGATTTGATTAACGAAATAAAGCTTAATAAGGCAATACTTAAAAATGTAACACCACTTTCTGTTTTAAGCGCTTTGCAGAAGGAATTAAACCTACTAAAGCTTGACGAAAATAAAGTTCTTATTTCAGAATTCAACTCTATTATTAGTGATGAAATTAAAGAGCAGCCAACGCCATTTATTTACGAACGTTTAGGTGAAAAGTTTAGACATTATTTTATCGATGAGTTTCAAGACACATCACAAATGCAATGGGAAAATCTCATTCCGTTAATAGACAACTCATTATCGAGCGCTGACGGATCTACGATGTTGGTTGGAGATGCCAAGCAATCCATATACAGATGGCGCGGCGCAAATGTGAATCAATTTATTGATTTATATCAGGGACGAACGAATATATTTCAAACACCTTTAAGTCAAAAAAGTTTACAAGAGAACTACAGAAGTGCAAAGGAAATTGTAGCGTTTAATAATTCCTTTTTCTCGTACATCGCACAAAACTTTTTCTCAAATTCAGATTATAGTGGTTTATATAACGATGCCAACCAGAATATAACCAGTGAGCAAGATGGATTTGTAAATATTTCATTTATAGAATATCAAGATATCGATGAGGCCACTGAAAGTTATTGCCATGAGACATATTTGAAGATACTTGAATGTCAAAAACAAAGTTATCGCTTAAATGACATTTGTATCTTGGTGAGAAAGAAAAAAGAAGGAAATGCTATATCGGATTATTTAACGAGTCGTGGTATTCCAATTATTTCTTCTGAGACGTTATTATTGGAAAATTCACCAAAAATCAAACTCATTAATGCGTTGTTGGAACTATTGATAAACCCTGAAAATGCAAACTTAAAGCTCAAGTTTTTATCCAACATCACGTCACTTTTAGAAATCGAGAATACACATGATTTCTTAGAATTGTATCTGCATCTAACAACACCTGATATTTTACAAAAATTAAAAGAATACAGTGTAGAATTAAATTATAAAACTTTAATTAAGTTGCCACTTTATGAAATCGCCGAAAGTATTGTTATTGGTTGTAATTTATGGAATAATTCATCGGACGCATTTTTACAGTTTTACTTAGATGTAATTTTGGACTTTAGCAATAAGCAACCTTCAGATATTATGGAGTTCTTAGAATATTTTGATACAAAGAAGGATACCTTTAGTGTATCTGTTCCTAAAGACCTCAATGCCGTGTCTATAATGACCATTCACAAGTCCAAAGGCTTGGAATTCCCGGTTGTTATATTTCCTTTTGCGGACTTTAGCATATATGATGATAGAAAAGGTAAGTTGTGGTTTCCTTTGGATAAAGAAAAGTATTTTGGTTTCGATGAAGCCTTACTGAATTCTAAATCAGAAATAGCAGATTATGGTGACATTGGAGAATACATTCACACGCAAAATAAATCTCAATTAGAGCTCGACGCTATAAACCTATTGTATGTTACACTTACAAGAGCCGAAGAGCAATTGTATATCATACCTAAAGCAAATATCAGTGCCAATGAGAGGTCTGATTATAAGTCTATTGCGGCTTTGATCATTCGTTATTTGGAAAACAAAAATATGTGGCGAGAAGGCCTGTTAGAATACAGTTTCGGAGAAAGTCAAAAGAAAGAACATGCGCTTGTAGAAGATATCCATGACGAACATTTCGCTTTTGAATCCGTAGCAAAAGAAAATCACAACTTGAATATTGTCACAAAAAACGGAAGCCTATGGGGAACAGATCAACAAAAGGCAATACTCTACGGAAATTTACTTCATTTGATCATGTCTAAAATTGAGACAATAAGTGATTTAGATTCAGCATCTGAATTCTTGAGAACATTAAACGCTGTAAACTCTGAAAAATGTGAAGAACTTATTAGGGATGCTAAGAGGATTGTGGAGCATCCTGAATTATCGAAATATTTTTCAAATGACATCGAAGTTTATAACGAAAAGGAAATAATCACTTCAAATGGAGAATTCGTTAGACCCGACAGATTGGTAATTAAAGATGAAAGATTGACTGTCATAGACTACAAGACAGGTAGTAGTGATAAGAAACATAACGATCAAATAAATTTCTATGCCAATGTCTTGAAAGAAATGAATTTTCAAATTGAAAAAAAACTCTTGATTTACACCAATGAGGATCTGAAAATTGTGGAAGTTATGTAGTATTTTTGTGTCAAACTTATTCAAGAATGTACGGAGCAATAAAAGAACACTTAGAAAACGAAATCCAGAGTATAAAAGAGGCAGGACTTTTTAAAGAGGAACGCGTTATAACTTCTGCTCAAGGACCAGAAATTACCTTAAGTAGTGGTCAAAAAGTTTTAAACTTTTGTGCCAACAATTACTTAGGTCTATCGTCTCATCCAGAAGTAGTCAAAGCAGCACAGGAAACTATGGACACTCATGGTTTTGGAATGTCTTCTGTACGCTTTATTTGTGGTACTCAAGATATACACAAAGAACTCGAAAGAAAAATAGCAGATTTTTATGGAACTGAAGATACCATATTATATGCTGCAGCTTTTGACGCAAATGGTGGTGTTTTTGAACCCTTATTAGGAAAAGAAGACGCCATTATATCGGATTCCTTAAATCATGCCTCAATAATTGATGGGGTTCGCCTATGTAAAGCGGCACGTTACCGTTACCAAAATAACGATATGGTAGATTTAGAAGCGCAGCTCATATCAGCCAATTCTGATGGAGCAAGACATAAGATTATAGTTACAGATGGGGTATTTTCTATGGATGGTTTGGTTGCACCGTTGGATAAAATATGTGACTTGGCCGATAAATACGATGCCATGGTAATGATAGACGAATGTCATGCTACGGGTTTTATTGGTGAAACTGGTATAGGCACCTTAGAAGAAAAAGGTGTACTTGGTCGTATTGATATAATTACCGGGACATTAGGAAAAGCTTTAGGTGGAGCTATGGGTGGCTATACCACCGCAAAAAAAGAAATCATAGAAATATTAAGGCAACGTTCAAGACCTTATTTGTTTTCTAATTCCTTAGCACCTGCAATTGTCGGGGCATCAATTAAAGTTTTTGATATGTTGTCTGGTGATACTTCTCTAAGAGACAAACTCGAAGAGAACACTAATTACTTTAAATCTGGACTTAAAAATGCTGGCTTTGATATTATCGATGGAAATTCTGCCATTGTACCCGTAATGCTGTATGATGCTAAGCTTTCACAAACCATTGCTAATATGCTATTGGAAGAAGGAATTTATGTCATTGGTTTCTTTTATCCAGTTGTGCCAAAAGAAAAAGCCCGAATTAGAGTCCAACTTTCTGCAGCTCATAGCAAGGAACACTTAGACAAAGCTGTAAATGCTTTTATAAAAGTTGGAAAAAAATTAGAAATCATTTGATAGATTAATAAAAAAGGTCGCATTTATTCGAAACTCTTTATTTATGCGGTTTTTATTAACATTTTTTTATATTTGTCTTTGTTAATAATATTTAACAACTTACATTTGCTAACAATTAACACTTAAAATTAAATTATTTAGAATATGAAAAATCTTAGCAGATTATTATTTGTAGCTGTGCTTCTTGTAGGTTTTGCTACTGTTGACGCTCAGGACAAAAACAATCCGTGGGCTTTCGAAATTGGTACAAATGCAGTTGACTTTTGGCCTGTAGGAGACGATTTACCTCAAGGAGGCTTTCTTGATGAATTCTTCAATGCAAACGATCACTACAATTTCCTTCCTTTCTTATCAAGAATAGAGGTTTCAAGATATTTAGACGAAGGATTTACGTTCTCTGTAGCTGGTTCTGTAAACAGAATTAATAAAGTTGGTGAGAAATTAGTTCTAGGTGGATTGGGAGCGACTGAAGTAAACCGTGTAAACGACTTAACTTACTATGCTGTTGATGGTACTGTAACTTACAGCTTCAAAGATTTAATCAATTCGAACAAAATTGACCCTTATTTAGGTGTTGGTGGCGGTTACACATGGATTGAAAACATAGGTGCTGGAACTCTTAATGGAGCTTTAGGTGTTAAATATTGGATTTCTGACAAAGTAGCTTTAAATGCAAGAACATCTTACAAGCACTCTTTCGAGGATAGATTATTGACGCACTGGCAACATTCATTCGGTATGGTGTTCAAATTTGGTGGTACTGATACTGATGGTGATGGTATTTATGACCATGAAGATGCTTGTCCAGAGGTTGCTGGTTTAGAAGCATTCATGGGCTGTCCAGATTCTGACAATGACGGAATCCAAGATTCAAAAGACGACTGTCCAGAGGTTGCTGGTTTAGCTGAATATAACGGATGCCCTGACACTGACGGTGACGGTGTAATTGACAATAACGATAAATGTCCTACTGTACCAGGTCTTAAGTCTTTAGACGGATGTCCTGACGCAGATGGTGACGGAATTGCAGATAGTGACGATAAGTGTCCTAATGAGGCTGGTCCTGCTGCTAACAACGGATGCCCTTGGCCGGATACTGATGGTGATGGAGTATTAGACAAAGACGATGTATGTCCAGAACTTGCTGGTACTGTTGCTAACAAAGGTTGTCCAGAAGTAACTGAAGAAGTACAAGCTGAATTAAATGAATATGCAAGAACCATCTTATTTGATACAGGTAAGTCTTCAATCAAAGATGAGTCTAAGCAAGTATTAGCAGATATCATTGCAATCTTAAATAAATATCCATCTGCTAAATTTACAGTAGAAGGACATACTGATAGTGTTGGTAGAGAATCTACTAACCAAAAATTATCTGAGTCTCGTGCTTTATCAGTAAAAGATTACTTAGTGGCAAACGGAGTAGATCAATTTAGATTATCTTCAACAGGTTTTGGTGAGTCTAACCCTATTGCTTCTAACAGAACAAGAGACGGAAGAAAACAAAACAGACGTGTTGAAATTAATCTTAAGAAAGATTAATTTTAATCAAATAATATTTTTTAAAACGCTTCGGAATTCCGAAGCGTTTTTTATTTTTAATAATGCAATCGTTTATAGAGGAAGTTCTAAATCAAATAAAGAATGAGGGAATTAATTTCTCTGAATCCATTTTTATCCTTCCCAGTAAAAGAGCAGGTACATTTTTAAAAAGCAAACTTCAAAATTATATTGACGGCACATCCTTCTCGCCTGAAGTTTTAAGTATAGAAGAATTTGTAGAACAAATATCTGGACTAAGACAAGCTACTTCTTTAGAATTATTATTTAAGCTATATACAGTTTATAAGGATAGCCACGTTACCAAAGATGTCGAATCCTTTGACCACTTTTCTAAATGGTCAAAAACACTGCTTCAAGACTTTAATGAAATAGATAGATATCTTATAAATGCGGATGACGTTTTTGACTACATGAGCGCATCGCAACTCATAAAAAGATGGTCTTTAGAAACTAACGAGACAGAACTTATTAGTAACTACATTGAATTTTGGAAGAGCATCAAGAGTTACTATTATAGCTATAATTCAGAATTAATTTCCGACCGTATTGGCTACCAAGGACTAATCTACCGTTCGGCAAGTGAAGCGGTTGAAGCATACGCCAAAAAAACCTCCAAAAAACATATATTCCTTGGGTTTAATGCCTTGAATTCTGCAGAGCAATCAATCATTCAGCATCTATTAAATAAAGCTAAAGGAGTCTTGTATTGGGATATGGAATCGCTTTATATGGAGAATCCATATCATAGCGCTGGTTTATTTAGCCGAACTTACAAAAATGACTGGAGCTTTTATAAGGAGAACCCTTTTCAATGGATCAATTCCAACTATTCAAAACCAAAAAACATAGAGGTAATTGCTTGCACAAAATCTGTTGGGCAGAGCAAGCATATAGGTCATTTATTGAAAAAATTAAGTAACTCTAACACCATTCAAAATACAGCTTTGGTATTAGGAGATGAAAGCCTATTAATGCCCGTATTAAACTCGATCCCTGAAGGAGTAGATAACATAAATATTACCATGGGGCTACCTCTTAAATTAGTTCCTTTGGCGTCATTATTTGAGTATTTGTTTAAAATTCACCAACTCAAATCCAAAAAATATTATTACAAGGACGTCATAGCACTACTATCTAATCAGATTTTACAATTCGTTCTTAAAGATTCAAGAAAAGCTATTGCCCATATTCAAAAGAATAATATTACAAATATTTCCAAAGAGGGAATTTTAGAATTAATTCCCAATCAGAATAACCTTATTAATCTTCTTTTTGGAGATTGGAGCAGTACATCTTCCAGCATAGAAAAGTGCTTAGATATTGTAGAAGTTCTGCGTAATCAACTCGTAGAAGACAAAGATACGAATGGATTAGAGCTTGAATATCTCTATAGATTCAACGAACTTTTTCTTGAAATCAAAACCCTTAACGACACCTATAATTATATTAATGATGTAAAGACATTGCATTCTATTTACAAAGAACTTCTTAACTCTGAAACCCTTGACTTTAGAGGTGAACCACTAGAAGGACTGCAAATAATGGGTATGTTGGAATCACGAGTGCTTGATTTTGAAACTGTAATAATTAGTTCTGTCAATGAAGGAATTCTGCCTGGTGGAAAAACCAATAATTCATTTATTCCATTTGACTTTAAGCTCAATAAAAAGCTTCCGACATACCGTGAAAAAGATGCTGTATACACCTATCATTTCTATAATCTCATTCAACGTGCTAAAAATGTATATATCCTTTACAATACTGAAGTAGATGCGCTCCAAGGAGGTGAAAAGAGTCGGTTTATCACACAATTAGATGTAGAAGGAATTCACAATCTTTCCTATAAAACTGCGAGCGCAGTTATCCCAAAAATAGAGACTCAACTTATCGAAATTGAGAAAACAGGAGCTGTAGTCAACAAACTCAAATTGATAGCATCCAGCGGCTTTTCTCCGTCATCACTCACCAATTATTTTAGAAATCCATTGGACTTTTATTATGAAAAAGTATTAGGAGTAAAAAATGAATTAGAAGTTGAAGAAACAGTAGCATACAATACTTTGGGAACAATTCTTCACAATACCTTAGAAAACTTTTACAAACCTTATGAAGGTAAGTTTTTGCAAGTAAAAGACATTGAGACTATGAAGTCTTCAATCGAGAATACGGTAATGTATCATTTTCAGCAAGAATTCAAGAAAGGAGATATATCAACCGGAAAAAATCTTATCATTTTTGAAATCGCTAAACGTTATATCTCAAATTTTTTGGATGCTGAATTAAGGACGATTAAGTCAGGTAAACAATTAAAAATATTGGCAATAGAAACCAAAAATGAAGTTGAGATTGATATTCCTGAACTTAATTTTTCAGTAAGGCTAAAAGGAAAAGTAGATCGTGTAGATAGCCTTGATGGTGTTACCAGAATCATAGATTATAAATCTGGAAAGGTCGAGAAAAATAAGGTGGAGATTGTAGACTGGATCTACATAACGACAGACTATGATAAATACAGTAAATCCTTCCAGGTACTTTCTTATGCCTATATGATGCATAAGGAAAATAAAGTCTCTTTGCCGTTAGAAGCCGGAATAATATCCTTTAAAAATTTACAAAGTGGCTTTATGAAGTTCGGAAAAAAAGATAGTGATAGAGGAAAAGGAGATACTGTTATTACGACAGAAGTGCTTACTGAATTTGAAAAAGAACTCAAAAAACTAATTATTGAAATCTGTAATCCAGATCTTAATTTTATCGAAAAGGAAATTAATTAATGCACATTGACAAAAACATAATTCTCAGAAGAAAAGACAATAAACCAATTGTTATTGATACGTTTTTTAAGGATAAAGCGGAAAATCAACCAATAGTAATTTTTAGTCATGGTTATAAAGGTTTCAAAAATTGGGGCGCTTGGGATATTATGGCGAAGCAAATTGCAAATACTGGATATTGCGTCATTAAATTCAATTTTTCACATAATGGTGGCACTATAGAACAACCTATTGACTTCCCAGATTTAGAAGCGTTTGGGAATAACAACTATACCAAAGAACTTGATGATCTTAGTGACGTCATAGATTGGAGTATAGATAACTTTTCAAAGAAATCTTTTGTGAATACTCAAGAGATATATCTTATCGGTCATAGCCGTGGTAGTG
>CBFHYD010000039.1:0-19920 GCA_965659975.1 Winogradskyella sp.
TTTAGCGGATAAGATTATTGATGGATTTGCTGTAAATGGTATATGGACGGCTATTATTTTTAGTGTCCTGTTATCTTTAATGCAATCAATTTTGTATTCTATATTCTCAGACAATAAAAAGAGCTAAAAATCAAGAGTTTAAAAGTATTGTTGGGTTGTGAAAAAATATGTATTTTTGCAGCCCAATTTTAGGTTGTATAATAATGAACATTACAAGAGAAAACATCGATGCGTTAAACGCAGTAGTTAAGGTAAATATCGCTAAGGAAGATTACAGCGATAAGGTAGAAAAAATCCTTTCAGATTACCGAAAAACAGCTAATATTCCAGGTTTTAGAAAAGGTCATGTGCCAATGGGCATGGTTAAGAAACAGTATGGTCAAGCGGTTTTAGTAGATGAGGTTAATAAATTACTACAGGATGCACTTGGTAAGTATTTAGTAGAAGAGAAATTAGATGTTTTAGGCAACCCTTTACCGAAACCTCAAGATGATTTAGATTGGAATGCAGATAATTTTTCATTTGAATTTGAATTAGGTCTTGCACCAGAATTTGAGGTGAAGTTAAAAGGTAAAAAAGCCATTACGCATTATGATATCATCGCAGATGATAAGATGATTGACAACCAAATTGAAAATATCCAGAAACAATACGGTATAATCGTTTCTCAAGATGAGATAACAGAAGAATCTGAAGTTACAGGGAAATTTTCAAATGAAGCTGAAGGTATAGAAAACGTTTCAACTTTTTCGTTAGACAAAATCAAGGGTAAGACCAACCTTAAGAAGTTTGTAGGCGGAAAAGCAGGTGATGTTATTACTTTAAAAACTAAGAATTTGTTCGATGTCGATTATGGCTTAACGACGTATTTAAAAGTAGATAGCGAAAAAGCTAAAGACTTAAATGTTGAAGTAACTTTCGAAGTTTCAGAAATCAATAAGCGTGAGTTAGCAGATTTAGATCAGGACTTGTTTGACAAATTATACGGTAAGGATAACTTAAAAACTGTTACAGAGCTTAAAGAGCGTATCAAATCAGATTCTGAAAGACAGTTCAGGCAGCAAGGTGATCAGAAATTATTAAATGATGTTACTGAGTATTTAGTAGATAGTACTAAATTTGATTTACCAGCTGAGTTTTTACAGAAATGGATGCAAACTGCTGGCGAAGAACCAATGACAGAAGAGCAGGCTAAAGAAGAATATGAGAAATCTGAAAAAGCAATGCGTTATCAGTTAATTGAAGCAAAATTAATAACTGAAAATAAGCTTCAGGTTCAATTTGAAGAGCTTAAGGCATTTGCTATGGAAATGATAAGAGGTCAAATGGCACAGTTTGGTCAGATGAATCCATCAGACAAAGAGTTAGAAGATATCGCAGCTCGTATTTTATCAAATCAAGATGAAGTAAAGCGAATTAATGAGCAAATGATGAGTCAAAAGCTTTTAGATTTATACAAAAAAGAAGCCAATTTAAAGACGAAGAAAATAACCTATGATGATTTTGTAAAAGAGGTTTACAAATAATCATTCTACAATATAAGTTGTATCTTTAAGGCGTAAATCAGAATAGATTTACGCTTTTTTTATTTTTCAAAAAACAAAGATTAAATATGAATTACGGAAAAGAATTTGAAAAGTTTGCAACAAAGGATCAGGGTATAAACAGTAACTATTACAGCAAGATTATACAGAGTATGTATCCTACAAATTTGACGCCTAACATTATCGAAGAGCGTCAGATGAACATTGCAATTTTCGATGTGTTTTCAAGACTAATGATGGATCGTATTATTTTTCTTGGAACAGGTGTTAATGATCAAGTCGCAAATATTATCCAAGCACAGTTGTTATTTCTACAAAGTGTAGATGCATCAAAGGATATTCAAATATATATCAACTCACCAGGTGGTTCAGTATATGCTGGATTAGGTATTTATGATACCATGCAATTTGTGAAACCGGATGTTGCAACAATCTGTACTGGTATCGCTGCCTCAATGGCTGCTGTATTATTATGTGCTGGAGAAAAAGGTAAGCGTTCTGCACTGAAACATTCTCGTGTTATGATTCATCAACCAATGAGTGGTACTCAAGGGCAAGTTTCCGATATGGAAATTGCAGTACGCGAAACGATTAAAGTTAAGGAAGAACTTTATAACATCATATCAATACATTCAGGAAAACCATACGAAGATGTGGAGAAGGATTCTGACAGAGATTACTGGATGAAAGCTGACGAAGCTTTAGAGTATGGAATGATAGATGAAGTATTAGGTCGTAAGTAATATTATATAAAACGACAAAAGTTATAATTTAAAACATCATGGCCAAAGAAGAATTAGAATGTAGTTTTTGTGGCAGAAAAAAGTCAGAGACCAATTTACTTATCGCTGGGTTAGATGCTCATATCTGTAACAGATGTATCCTGCAAGCACATGGTATTGTTATAGAAGAGTCAAAACAAGGAGATAATGCAGAATTGAGTGCTGAGCTGATGCTTAAAAAGCCAAAAGAAATAAAGGCTTTTTTAGATGAGTATATCATAGGACAAGAATATACAAAGCGCGTAATGTCTGTTGCTGTTTACAACCACTACAAACGTTTATTGCAGCCACCAAGTGATGATGATATTGAAATACAAAAAAGTAATATCATCATGGTTGGGCAAACAGGTACAGGAAAGACCTTAATGGCAAAAACTGTAGCTAGAATGCTTAACGTTCCTTTAGCTATAGTAGATGCTACAGTCTTAACAGAGGCTGGTTATGTAGGTGAAGATGTAGAAAGTATTTTAACGCGGTTACTGCAGGCTGCAGATTATAACTTAGAAAAAGCAGAACGCGGAATCGTATTTATTGATGAAATAGATAAAATTGCGCGTAAAAGTGATAATCCATCAATTACTCGAGATGTGTCTGGAGAAGGTGTACAACAAGCATTATTAAAACTCTTAGAAGGAACAATAGTCAACGTTCCGCCAAAAGGTGGGCGCAAGCATCCAGATCAGAAGTTTATTGAAGTGAATACAGAGCACATTTTGTTTATTGCAGGTGGTGCCTTTGACGGTATAGAGCGTGTAATAACTAAGCGTCTCAATATGCAGGCTATAGGTTACAGTTCTATAAATTCTGACGATAATGTGGACAATGATAATATACTTCAGTATATCATTCCAAAGGATTTAAAAGACTTTGGTCTAATTCCTGAAATAATTGGGCGTTTACCAGTATTGACACATATGGATCCCTTAGATGAGAAAACGTTGAGAGCCATTTTGACCGAACCAAAGAATGCGTTGGTAAAGCAATACAAAAAGCTATTTAGTATGGATGATGTTGAGCTAAATATAACCGATGGCGCTTTAGATTTTATTGTAGATAAGGCAATTGAATATAAGTTAGGTGCGCGAGGATTAAGATCTTTGTGTGAAGAGATTCTTACTGAAGCTATGTTTAATCTGCCTGGTTCTGGAGAGTCGAAACTCAATGTAACGAAATCATATGCCGAAAATAGATTGAGTAAGTCGACCCTAAAGAAGTTGAAGGCTGTTTCTTAGATTCTGAATACATATATAATTGAAACAGAAAACCCAGACAATTGTCTGGGTTTTATATTATGGATTAATTAAATTAAATACTAATAATTTGCGGTTCAATATTATGAGTATAAATATAAACGCATAATTCAGCTAATCAAACCATTTTAGTCAAACGGTTTGTTTTTTCGTTGAAGATTAATTATTCAATCTAAGCAACTCGTCGATGTAATCTCTGGAGTTTGACAAGCGAGGCACCTTATGCTGTCCACCCAATTTATTATTTTGTTTTAGCCAATCGTAAAATAGATGAGGTCGCGCCTGATGAATCTTAGGTTCATTCAAGGTCATATTGTTATAACGCTTAGCCTCGTAATCCGAATTAAGTGCTTTGAGTGCGTTGTCGAAAAGTTCTGAAAAATAGTCAAAATCTCTAGGTGGTGTTTTAAATTCAATCAACCATTCATGAGCACCTTTTTCCTTGCCTTGCATGAATATTGGTGCTGCTGTATAATCTATAATTTCTGCTCCAGTTCGCTTGCACACCTTCTTAAGTGCGTCTTCTGCATTTTCGATAATGAGTTCCTCTCCAAAGGCATTGATATGATGCTTCGTACGTCCAGATACTTTAATGCGGTAAGGACCTAAGCTTACAAATCTTACCGTATCGCCAATTTTATAGCGCCAAAGCCCAGCATTTGTAGTTATTATAACGGCATAATTTTTATTCAATTCCACTTCACTTAATGGAATTATTTTCTGGTCTTTTGTGCCGTAACAATTCATTGGAATGAATTCGTAGAAGATTCCATAGTCTAGCATAAGAAGTAAATCTCCGCTATAATTTTGATCCTGAATGGCGAAAAATCCTTCCGAAGCATTATAAATTTCATAAAACTTAAATGACTTCTTTGGGAGAATATTTCGGTATTGTTCTATGTAAGGATTAAAGCTCACGCCACCATGAAAGTAGACTTCAAGATTAGGCCAAATATCAAATAAATTGTCTTTTCCTGTTTTGTCCAATATGTTGTTTAAAAGAACAAGTATCCACGAAGGAACACCAGCTAGGCTCGTTACATTTTCATTAATAGTCTCATTAACTATGGCGTCCATTTTAGATTCCCATTCGCTCATTAGAGAAACCTTACTGCTTGGCGTACTACTAAATTCTGCCCAAAACGGCATGTTATCAATCAAAATAGCCGATAAATCACCAAATACGGTGCCGTTTTCTTTATAGAGTTCTTTGCTGCCACCAAGACGTAAACTCTTGCCAGTAAATAATTGTGCATCTTCATTATTATTGAGATACATACACAACAAATCTTTACTTGCTGCATAGTGACAATGCTCTAAAGATTCTGAACTAACAGGAATGAACTTACTCTTGGCATTTGTTGTGCCACTTGATTTTGCGAACCATTTTATCGGAGTTGGCCAAAAGATATTTTGCACACCAAGCCGTGCTCTTTCAATATTAGGTTGAATGCCTTCATAATCGACAATTGGTAAGCGTTTGCTAAAATCCTGATAGGTGTTAATCGATGAAAAATCGTACTGCTTCCCTATCTCAGTATCCTTAGACTTTTTGATAAGACCAAGTAATAATTCATTCTGGACATCATGAGGGTATTTTATGAACAATTCGATCTGGTGAAATCGTTTCTTTAAAAACCACGACGCAATAGAATTTACAATAGGTATTGGCATAGATTGGTTATATTTACTCGCTAAGCGAGATTTAGCATTAAGTTCTGAGCAGTCGAATACAATCTCTGAGAACCGAGGTTAAAAATAGTAAAATTTTAAAATGGTTTACAAAGGCGTACTTACTAAAATGCAGACCGAATTTCAGGACCCAATACAGTATTATTTGGTCTTTGAAAATGACTTTATTCATGTTAATCAACTATTAGATAAGGCTATAAACTTGAAATATGTAGGTGAAGAGTGTCTGAGTTGTGGTTTGGAGCGACCAATTTTCCGTCAAGGGTTTTGTAGAAGCTGCTTTTTCGATAAACCAAATGCTGGTGATTGGATAATGCGCCCAGAGTTAAGTACAGCGCATCTTGGTATTGAGGATCGTGATTTGGAATATGAGAAGAAAGTTCAATTGCAACCACACATCGTATACTTAGCTAACTCCAGTAATGTTAAGGTTGGTGTAACCAGAAAAGCTCAGGTTCCAACACGTTGGATAGATCAAGGAGCACATGAGGCTATCGAGATTGTAGAAGTCCCAAATAGATATTTAGCAGGTATAACAGAAGTTGCATTGAAAGATCATATTTCCGACAAAACAAATTGGCGTAAAATGCTGAAAAATGATATCGAAGATCAAGATCTAAAGGATTGGAGAGCAAAACTTAAGTCTTATATTCCAGATGAAGCATTGGACTATTTTATTGAAAGTAATGAGGAAACAAATTTGCATTTTCCGGTGCAACAATATCCAGAAAAACCAAAAAGCTTAAATCTTAAAAAGGTACAAACTTATAGTGGTAAGTTGGTTGGTATTAAGGGCCAATATCTAATTTTCGATGACGAAACCGTTTTTAATATTAGGTCTAACGAAGGATTAGTCGTTGAAATAGGGTTTTAGATAAAATATAATTTCAAAAATTGAAATATGCTTACTGTAAACAGCATACTTCCTGTTAATTTGTTGATGACTCCATTGATGTTATTAAATTTCCCGTGCAGATAAAGGCTAAACTTCCCGTACAAGTATAGTGCTAATAACTTTCCCTAAATAAACACCCATAAAGAAAAGTAGCAAAACAGAAAGCGAAGACTTCATAGTTAGCACAGCTTTATTAGAATTTATTATTCTATATACCAAAAGCCAATACACTAAGACTGGTGGATTAAGTAAGCCAAGGAAGAATCCATTAAAATAATGCGATTTAAATATCACTTTTGTCTTTTTGCCTGCTGAAGAACTATTCTTTTTGAAAAATAAAAAACCTCCAATTCCCAGGAGTAATAGTGCTATAAGAATTTGCAGCCACTGATTTGTGCTAAAGAATTCTTTTACCATCATGTTGTAGTTTAAGGCATAAACCGATAGTATGACTTCGGCAACACCTGCCGTTAAAGCAATTCTCAGCGCTACTTTCAGATTGTGTTTTAGAGTTGTATTAATTACAGCAATATTTGAAGCGCCTAAGGGTAAAGCTCCTATAACAGTGGTAACAACTCCTAAGAATAAGTAAAGCGTCATGCGATAATAGTAGAAGACTTATAACCAAACTTACAAATATCTGCATTGATGAAATTAGAAATAAAAAAAGCGACCGAATGGGTCGCTTTAAAATATATTGTGTATTCTTTAATTAGATGTTTTCAGCATCTCTTAAAGATTGAATATATTCAGCTTTCTGAATTTCACGTCTTCTTTTTACTGAAGGCTTAGTAAAATAACGTGACTCTCTTAAATTCTGCATGATTTGTACATTTCTGTGCTTACGCTTGTAACGTTTAAGAGCTCTTTCAATGTTTTCGCCCTCTTTAATTTCTATTTTTATCATGTTGTATGTCTTAGTCTTTGTTCTTAAGAGTTTGCAAAGATAAAGGAGTTTTTCGATTTTTCATTAAAAAATTCAATTTTCTTAAAGCTCAGTGATTTAACCAAGATATGTTCTTAATATCTTATTTCGGCTGCCTTGTTTTAATCGTCTAATTCCCTTTTCTCTTATCTGACGAATACGTTCTCTGGTAAGATCAAAAGTTTCACCTATTTCTTCTAAGGTCATTGGGTGCTTTTCTCCAATGCCATAACTCATTTTTATGACTTGAGCTTCCTTATACGGCAAAGTGTCTAACGCACGCTCAATTTCCATAGTAAGAGACTCTTGCATTAAAGATTTGTCTGGTCTTGGTGACTCCTTTTGAGACATAAGATCGTATAAATTATAATCTTCGTCTTGTTTTAAAGGAGCATCCATAGATAAATGACGACCTTGATTTTTCAAAGATGCTTTTACTTTTTTCACACTCATGTCTAATTCTCGAGCGAGTTCTTCAGCATTTGGAGGTCTTTGATGTAACTGTTCTAAGTAAGCGTAGGTCTTTCGTATTTTACTTAATGTGCCAATTTTATTTAAGGGAAGTCTTACAATTCTGGCTTGCTCTGCTATAGCTTGTAAAATAGATTGTCTTATCCACCATACAGCGTATGAGATAAATTTAAATCCACGTGTCTCATCAAAGCGTTTTGCAGCTTTAATAAGACCGGCATTACCTTCGTTAATAAGATCTGTGAGTTTTAATCCTTGATTTTGATATTGCTTAGCAACAGAAACGACAAAGCGCAAGTTTGCCTTTGTTAATGTTTCCAAAGCTTGTTGATTACCTTTTTTAATTTGTTGTGCAAGTTCTACCTCTTCGTCCGCTGTTATCAGTGGTATTTTACTGATGTCTTGTAAATATTTATCTAATGATTTATCGTCTCTGTTCGTTACCTGCTTGGTAATCTTCAATTGCCTCATAAAAAGAATTTAATATTAATAGCCTATTAACTTAAATTAAAATATGAGAAATCCAAAAAAATGCGCGTTTTTAGCTATTTTTTAATAAAAAAGAGTCAAAAACCACTAATTATTGGTCGAATCCGCCTCTTTTTTTGATTTTTTGAATAAATCACCAATTCGATTTTTTAAACCATTTTTTAGTTTATCACCTTTTGTAGATTTTGTGCTATCGGTTGTTGTATTAGTCGAATCAGTTGCAGTAGATTTCTTTCCGCCTAAAAGACCACCTAATAAATCATCGACTTTATCTGTTCCCTTATCTATTAATTTCTGTTTTTGAATTTCAATAAGCTGATTAGTTAAGTTTTTTATACCTGAAGCTAAATCAGTTTTTATATCTGGTTTTGCAAAAGTTCCGCCAATATTTGCCGTAACCGGAATTGTAATTTTATCGACCTCTGGATCACCTATTTTACCAATGATTCGATTTACATCAGAACCTAAATATTTTGCGGGAACTTTAAATACAGCTTTGTAATCCATCGCGTTTGATAAACTATGTGTCCCAGAAACTTCTATAGGAATATCTTCATATTTTATCTCAAATGGTTTAACAGCGACTTGACCATCCTCAAAACTTAGTTGTGCTTTTATATCTTTTTCTAATTTCGATTCTAAGCTCGAAAGCAATGGACTCTTGTCTGTGGATATTTTTGAAGTAAAAATTTCAGCTAATGCATCTCCAGAAATAGTTGCTTAATTGGCATTTCAAATGCCAGTGATTTTGCAGTTGCAAGGGTTTCATCTTCAAAAGGAACGCGCGTGGTAATTTTCATATTTTCCACACTAACTTCAGCTTTTGGAAAACTACTTATTAAGCTCAAACTTATATCATCGAAAGTTAAATCTGCATTCAGATTAGTTTCAGCATAACGTTGAACTATCGTGTCTATTTTAGATTCTAAAAAGAATGGAATTGCGATAAGTATAGTGAGGCATATAAGAAATAAAATGCCAATGATTTTAAAAATTTTTTTCATTCTATGATTGATTGAATAAAGTCTTACTCCAAAATATACGTAAACAAATGTGAATTTGTCTTTTCTTTAATGAACTTTAGGATAGCTTTAAGTTTCGTTTTGGATTAGGTCAAATCAACTTCCTCATTGATTTTTAAGTTAAATCGCCTACGGAAGATGTACACACCAAGATATAACAATGGTGTGTCTAAAATGGCAACTAATACTTTGAATAAAAATCCGCTTGCGAGCAAACCCTTAAAATTTGCCCAATCAATAATACCAAATGAGCATAAAAGAAAAACTATCGTAAACGTATCGACAAATTGTGAAAACCACGTCGAAAAATTATTTCTTATCCAGAGATGTTTCCCTTTCGTTAGGCGTTTCCATAAGTGATAGATTTGAATGTCTACAAACTGAGCAAACAAATAGGTAAGCATACTTGCAAAAACCGCAATTGCTGAATTACCAAAAACAGTATCAAAAAGTGTATCGTTTACAGGTGACCATGAAGTTGCTGGTGCCACAGATCCAATAGAAATAATTAGTAAAGAAAAAAGCGATGCGAAAATACCAACTATCACAACATCGTTAGCTCGTTTTTTGCCATAGATTTCACTTATTAAATCCGTAATTAAAAATGTAATCGGATATGGTAAGATACCAACAGAAATTTCGAAAAGTTTGTTCTCAAAGATTTCAATTTCTACAGGATACCAATAAAAAAACTTTTGAAAAATTAGATTGGAAACAACTAAGGATGTAATAAAAAGCCCACCAAGAAGTAAATAAATACGTTGGGCAAGTAGTTTATCTTTTAACTGCATTACATCGGTTAATAAATTGTTGGGTTAAAGATAATGGAAAAGAATTTGTTTTAGTTAATTTGTCTCTTCTATGAATACCGCTAAAACCGCATATTTGGCCCTTGGAAGTAACAAGGGAAACAAGCTGCAATATATGCAAGCGGCTGTTGATGCTGTTTTTAGGCGTGTTGGTGCTGTAAAAAAACTATCCAAGGTTTATAAGACACCTGCAGTTGGTTTTGATGGAGACGATTTTTATAACGCCTGCATAAAAGTAGAAACAGAGTTAAAGCCAAAAAAGCTACTCGCCAGTCTAAAACAAATCGAAACCGATTTAGGGCGTGCTGAAAAAACAAAAGGCACTTACCAATCTCGCGAAATAGATTTGGATATCATATTCTATGCGGAAGAAGTTATTGAGCAAAAGGATTTAATAATTCCGCATCCAGAGCTTCATAATCGAAAATTTGTTTTGGAGCCATTGTGCGATATTTTAAAAGAGTATCAACATCCAATTCTCGGGAAATCAGTCGAATTTTTATTAGAAGAATGTTCTGATCAATCCGAAATTGAAGCACTTGGTGTATGGCTAAAAAACCCCAAGAAATCCCTCAGTTTTGGAACTTCTAATTATATCGCTATAGAAGGAAACATTGGAGCAGGAAAAACCAGTTTGGCTAATAAAATAGCACAAGATTTTAACGCTAAACTGATTTTAGAACGCTTTGCAGATAATCCATTTTTACCAAAATTCTATAAGGAACCAGAACGCTATGCGTTTACCTTAGAGATGTCCTTTCTTGCAGATCGTTATCAGCAGATAAGTGATGATTTAAGCCAGTTAGACTTGTTTAAGGATTTTATGGTGAGCGATTACGATGTAAACAAATCCTTGATTTTTTCTAAAGTTACCTTACCTGAGGATGAGTTTCGTTTGTACCGAAAATTATTTTACCAAGTGTATAAAGATATTGCCAAGCCAGATTTGTATGTGTATTTGTATCAAAATATAGAACGTTTACAGGAAAATATCAAGAAGCGTGGGCGCAAATACGAAAGTGATATTAAAGCCGATTATCTTGAGAAGATTAATTCGGGTTATTTAGATTTTTTAAAATCGCAAAAGGATTTAAATGTAAAAATTATCGATATTTCAGATCGTGATTTTATAAAAAACAGAACTGATTATTTGTGGTTACTTAAAGAAATCAACGATGCGGTATCGAATAGTTAAGAAAGATAAATTTTTTGTTATTGGTGTTTGTGCAGAAGCTTCTTTTGCGACCAATGGTGAAGTAACACCAAGATTGGCGAAGCAGTTTATGCCAAGACTAAAGGAGGTGCAGAATAGAAAAGATAGTTTTCGATTATCGCTTCAGAAATACAACAATTTTAATTTTCAAACATTCGGTTCAACAACACCATTCGAAAAATGGATAGGTGTGGAAGTTGCTGATATTGACAATATACCTGCTGGTATGGATACTTTAGAGATTCCTGCCGGCAACTGTTTAGTTATTGATTTTGAAGGAAGTATCCCTGAGTTTATAAAACAATGGCAATATATCCATTCTACATGGTTGCCAGCGTCGGAATTTGAATTGGATGATAGACCACATTTTGAGAGATTATCGCCAGATTATAATCCAATGCAAGAGGCCAACGAAGAAGAGATTTGGATTCCTATAAAGTGAATAATCGAGTTTCTATTTTTCCGTTTCCATCTTCTAAAAAAACTTCATTTAAAACCTGATTGGTGCTTGATTTAAAGTTGAAAGGTGATTCGGTTATGTCTACGCCACTTTTCACTTTTAAACGATTTCCAAGGTTAGCAATGATATCAATATTTGGAACAAATTTGCCTTGTGGTAAGTGCTCTGTAAGGATTAAGTATTTACAATAATTTAGATTGTCAAGAATGCACTTGATTTCAGTATTTGATAGGTGCTGAAATACTTGCCTTATGATAACGACATTAGCTTTCGGCAATTCATCTTTTGATATGTCTAAACAACGAAACTCTAAATTCTCAAAATCAAATTGTTTTTTATTTCGTTCAATGAGATTGTCTACGATATCAATTCCATAATAATAGTTTGTGTAGGGAAGCAATTGCTTTCCAATATTAAAATCGCCACAACCCAAGTCACATACAATCAATTTATTGCCATGAGTTTCAAGAAACTCAATAACTGACTTGACATACGGTGCAACTATAGATTGCAAATGAGAACCTTCTCCAGAATAAAAGTCATGGTTTTGTCCACCCCAAAGATATTGATGATATATCTGGGTCATCACAGCTTTTGTTGGCCATGGTGTTTTAGACATTTAGGATCTATTTTTTTTAGTTTAGATAAAACGAATTATGGTGTACAAAATTGATAAGATAAATGGAGATAGCGTTAATAAATAAATGATGTTCCAATGAACAACTGAGGCTCTTGCGCTACCCAAAAAGGTTGGAGAAGTTCCAGAAAAATTCAATTCTATATTACCGGCTAATATGTAAGCAATAACGAGCCAAAATATGGCAACTCCTAACAGGAATTTTGCCAGAAAATGTAATCCTTTACCAATTTTAAGTTCGCTAGTTTGATACTTATTGTTGAGCTTGTAAAAGAAGAGATGCAGTGAAATAAATCCAAGCCATAATAAAATATTACCAAAGGGAATACCAAAGATCCCTATTGTGAGTATTGCGCTTCCTGTGGCAAATAAGTAAATCGTTATTATGACTATAGCCATCAAAACCAACAGATATGTTCTTTTTTTCATCGATTATTTAGTTTAGAAAAGATATCCCAAATGACTACTCCAGCGCTAACGGATATATTCAATGAATGTTTGGTCCCAAATTGAGGTATTTCTATAACCTGATCACTTTGATCAACAACATATTGTTGAACGCCTTTTACCTCATTACCAAATACTATGGCATATTTCGTGTCTTTTTTAGGGTAAAATTCATTTAGCATTACAGCATTTTCAGCTTGTTCAACACTTAAAATATTTACTCCAGAATCTTTTAATTTTTTAATAACCGAAAGTGTGTTTTCAGCATATTCCCAAGTTACAGTTTCTGTGCTTCCAAGTGCTGTTTTTCTAATATCGTTATGTGGCGGCTGAGCTGTTATTCCGCACAAATAAATTTTTTCAATTAGAAAGGCATCACTTGTTCTAAATACAGAACCAATGTTGTTAAGACTTCGAATATTATCCAAAATAATAATTAATGGTGTTTTTTCGGCTTCTTTAAAACCTGAAACATCCAAACGGTCTAACTCGCTATTTTTTAACTTTCTTGGCATATATTTTCATTGAAATGGTTATCAACAGGTGTAAATAACTTCTAATTTCTAAGCTTCAAAAACCCTCAAATTATAAGTACATTAGCAAACTTGCGAATACCATAACGGTTTGCAACAAAAATAACAATTCCAGTGGCTAAATCTCCAAAAAAGGAAACTCCATTAATGAAGCAATACAATGCCATCAAGGCAAAGTATCCTGATGCTTTATTATTATTTAGAGTTGGAGATTTTTACGAAACCTTTGGGAGTGATGCTGTTAAGGCTTCGAAGATTTTAGATATCATACTCACCAAGCGTGGTGCTGGTAGTGAAAGCGAAACAGAATTAGCAGGATTTCCGCACCATTCTTTAAATACTTACTTACCGAAACTTGTAAAGGCTGGAGAACGTGTAGCGATATGTGATCAGCTTGAAGATCCTAAGCAAACCAAGAAAATTGTAAAACGTGGTGTTACAGAATTAGTTACTCCTGGAGTAGCGCTGAGTGATGATATTTTAAATTCTAAATCCAACAACTTTCTTTGTGCGGTTCACTTTGATAAAAAGTACATCGGCATTTCCTTTTTAGATATTTCTACTGGTGAGTTTTTGACATCACAAGGTGATGCAGAATACATTGATAAACTACTGCAGAATTTTAATCCAAGTGAAGTCCTCATTTCTAAGAAATGCAAAAAGGAGTTTTTCGAATCATTCGGGAGTGACTTCCATACCTTCTATTTAGAAGATTGGGTGTTTCAAGCAGATTATGCCAATGAGAGCTTAACAAAACACTTCAATACTAAAACTCTGAAAGGGTTTGGAATTGAAGATTTGTATGAAGGAATTATAGCTTCTGGTGTTGTATTACATTACTTGAGTGAAACACGACATAATAAGCTTGAACATATCGCAACCATTTCAAGAATTACTACAGATGATTATGTTTGGATGGATAAATTCACCATAAGGAATCTGGAATTATATAATTCTACAAATGCAAATGCGGTAACTCTTATTAGTGTTATAGATAAGACAATCTCAGCTATGGGTGGCCGTACACTGAAGCGTTGGTTAGCTCTACCACTTAAGCACGCAGATCGCATAAAACAGCGTCATGAAGTGGTAAAATACTTGTTAGATAATGATGCCACACAAAAGAAAATACAAGGGCAGATAAAGCATATTGGAGATATCGAAAGATTGATATCGAAAATTGCGACTACCAAGGTTAGTCCTCGAGAGGTTATTCAGCTAAAGAATTCTCTTGAGGCAATTGTTCCAATTAAGGCCACAGCAGAAAATTGCAAGAATGAGGCTTTAAAAGTAATTGGAGAACAACTGCATAATTGCGATATACTCAGAGAAAAAATAAAGCAAACTCTTAATGAAGACGCACCTGTTAATGTTTTAAAAGGAAACACAATTGCAGAAGGCTTTTCGAAAGAACTCGATGAGTTAAGATCATTGTCCAAATCGGGGAAAGATTATTTGGACAGTATGTTAGAGCGCGAAAGTGAACGAACAGGTATTACATCGTTAAAAATAGGATCAAATAATGTCTTTGGGTATTACATAGAAGTTAGAAATACGCATAAGGACAAAGTGCCAGAAGAGTGGATTCGCAAACAAACTTTGGTTAATGCAGAGCGTTATATCACCGAAGAGCTCAAAGAATACGAAGCTAAAATTCTTGGAGCTGAGGAACGAATTTTGGCTATTGAGCAGACATTATTTTCTGAATTGGTATTATGGATGCATCAATTTATCATCCAAGTCCAACAAAATGCGCAATTAATAGGTCAGTTAGATTGTTTGTGTGGTTTTGCAAGTTTGGCGTTGGCTAATAAATACAGCTATCCACAAATAGATGATAGTTTTGAGTTGGATATAAAAGATGGAAGGCATCCTGTTATAGAGAAGCAACTTCCGTTGGGAGAATCCTACATCGCAAATGATGTATATCTCGATAGAGAAACACAACAAATCATAATGATTACTGGACCAAATATGTCCGGTAAATCGGCAATTTTAAGGCAGACTGCGCTTATTGTTTTATTGGCACAAATAGGAAGTTTTGTCCCTGCTAAAGAGGCGAGAATAGGATTAGTTGATAAGATATTCACGCGAGTAGGAGCAAGTGATAATATCTCGATGGGAGAGTCTACCTTTATGGTAGAAATGAATGAAACAGCCTCTATTTTGAATAATATTTCTGATAGAAGTTTGGTTCTTCTCGATGAGATAGGAAGAGGAACAAGTACCTATGATGGTATTTCTATAGCCTGGGCAATTAGCGAATATTTACATGAACATCCTGCACGTCCAAAAACACTTTTTGCAACGCACTATCATGAGTTAAACGAGATGACGGAGACATTCTCTCGAATAAAGAATTTCAATGTAGCGGTGAAAGAGCTAAAAGACAATGTGTTATTTGTCCGTAAACTTATTGAAGGTGGTAGTGAACATAGCTTCGGAATCCATGTGGCTAAAATGGCTGGTATGCCCCAACAAGTCATTAGACGGGCAAATAAGATTTTATCCAAGTTAGAAAAATCACATTCAAGTGAAGAGTTGACAGATAAGGTAAAAACATTGAAAGATGATCTACAGTTAAGCTTCTTTAATTTGGACGATCCGCTGTTAGAAGAAATAAAAGACGAAATACTACATACGGATATAGACACCTTGACTCCAGTGGAAGCATTGATGAAACTCAATGAGATAAAACGTATGCTTTTAAAGAAAAAGCAAGCCTAAAATATTTTTGAAAAAGCCTTTGCATTTTTAATAAATAGTTTAAATTTGCATCCGCTTTTATGGCGAAAAGTTCTTGTAAAAACTACGCGAAAGTAGCTCAGGGGTAGAGCATCACCTTGCCAAGGTGAGGGTCGCGGGTTCAAATCCCGTCTTTCGCTCTACGATGAAATACCAATATAGTTGCAGTCCGCAACAAACGCTGAAGTGGTGGAATTGGTAGACACGTTGGACTTAAAATCCAATGGCCATTATGGCCGTACGGGTTCAAGTCCCGTCTTCAGTACAGAAAAAGCCGATACATTTGTATCGGCTTTTTTGTTTATTGGAGTAGACCATTATCCTTGTCTCAATATTTTCTCCATTTTACGACCTTTAGCTAACTCGTCCACCAGTTTGTCCATATACCTTGCATATTTTGTTGTTGGTGTTTCGATATCTTCGATTCTATAACCGCAAATAACGCCCTTAATAAGGTGAGCATTTGGGTTTAATGTTGCTTTTTCAAAAAACTCTTGTACAGTTATACGTTCGTCAATTAACTGTTGTAATGTAGTCTTATTAAACCCCGTTAGCCATTCTATAACTTGATGCAATTCGTCTTCGGTCCGTCCTTTCTTTTCAACTTTAGTCACATAGTGTGGATGAAAGGAGGCAAATACCAAGGATGCAACGCGGGCATCATGTTCTGGTGTTGTAGTTGACATATTTCAATAATGTAGATTGATTTATAATAGATGTAAAATAGAAAATTTATCCAAGAAGTACTGTTTGTGACGCAAAACCATACTAAATTATTAATCTCATATTACCATATAACTGCCTTTTATATGGTTTAGTTACCTATACATGTGAATATCAGTTTTACGGGTAAATATTATTTTCACTAAGGTTATTTACTTTTTGTACCTTAACATCCTGAAATTTATAATGTTGTTTTATGTTGAGGTCGCTTATATCAATTTTAGCATTAGTATTACTCTTTTCTGGGATTAGTAATTCTCAGGAAATCCCACCAATTAAAGATTTTTCTACCAAAGATTATATGGCAGGGGATCAGAACTGGTCAATCAGTCAGGATATCGATAGAAATATCTATGTAGCCAATAACAAGGGTCTTTTAGAATATAATGGAGCAAAATGGACTCTATACCAGTCACCGAATCAATCAATTATTAGATCAGTATCTGTTATAGGTAATCAAATCTATACTGGTAGCTATATGGATTTTGGGTTTTGGGATAAAAATTCGTTTGGAGAGCTAAAATATACATCGCTTTCGAAAAATTTGAAAAGTCCATTAGTTGAGGATGAAGAATTTTGGAAAATTATTCCTTCTCAGGAGTTTGTTTTATTCCAATCATTAGATCGCATATACATCTATAATTCTTCAAATGAAGAAATTAGTGTTGTAGACACAGGAATAGGAATTAAAAAATCATTCAAAGTTGATGAGACCATTTTTTTTCAAGCATCAACTTTAGATATTTATAAAATTCAAAATGGCAAAGCCGAATTATTTTTAAGGTCACAGGAGATTAACAATTTCGATATTATAAATGTTTTCCATTGGGATGACTCTCTTCTATTTCAAACTAAAGCAAACGGCTTTTTCAATTACGTAAATCAAGAGTTTACTAAATGGAAAATTAGCGCCAGCGAACTTTTGGAAAGTGTTTCGGTCTATAACAGTATTCAACTTAGAAATGGCAATTTTATACTTGGAACAATTTCCAACGGTGTTATAAAGTTGAATTCACAAGGAGAAGTTTTATTTACAATAAATAAGAGAACTGGTCTACATAATAATACCGTTTTATCTGCTTTCCAGGACCAAAGTGGCAATATCTGGTTGGGTCTGGATAATGGGATAAGTGTATTAAATCTTAATTCACCTTTTAAAATATTTAAAGATGGTAATGGTAAATTAGGTACCGTATATGCCTCATCGAAATTGGGCGACTACTTATATTTAGGGACCAATCAAGGCTTGTTTTATAAATCATTGAATTCTCAAGGAGAATTTAATCTCATTCCTTCGACGGAAGGCCAAGTTTGGTTTTTGGATACGATTGAGGATGTGCTTTTTTGTGGACATGATCGAGGAAGTTTTATAGTTTCAGAAAATCGAGTTAGCCCTGTTTCAGAGATTAACGGTGTTTGGAATATAAAACCCACTTTAAATAACTCGGATATTCTTATCCAAGGGAACTATGATGGTTTAAGTATACTTAAGAAGACATCAGCTGGCGATTGGATATTTAGTCATAGGATTAAGGGATTTGATATATCATCGCGTTATTTTGAGTTTATTAACTCAAAGGAGATTTTAGTCAGTCACGAGTACAAAGGTGTGTACAAGTTAACGTTAAACGAGAGCTTGGATGAAGTATTGCAAGTAAATAAAATAACTGAAAAGAAGGGAATTGGCTCAGGTATGATTAGCTATAATGGCGATATTTATTATGTATTTGAAGACGGAATATACATATGGAATAAGGGTGCCAATAGATTTGATCAAAGCTCGTTATTTCAAGATTATTTTACTTCTAAAGCTTATGTTTCGGGAAAATTAATTAACGATGAAACTGGTGCTAGGCTTTGGGCCTTTCTTAATAATAATTTATTGTATTCAGCACCTGGTAAATTATCTAAAGAACCAATAATTAAATCTGTCGATTTGCCAAGTGACTTGAGAGAAAGTAAGGCAGGTTTCGAGAATATAATTGCTGTAGAATTAGATAAATATCTTTTAGGAACATCTGACGGTTATATCATCATCAATTTGGAAGAACAAATAAGCTATGATTTACAAGTTCGACTAAATTTTGCTAATTATTCTTCCTTACAGCAAAACAGCAATCCAATTGATTTAAACACTGAGTTGAACTTAAAGAATAATCAAAATGATGTGTATTTTGAATTTAGTCTTCCTAATTATGAGAAACTAATACCATCTCAATATCAATATAAACTTATTGGTATTTATGATAGTTGGAGCGATTGGTCCAGTGATTCTGATGTTTTGTTTGAAAATTTACCATATGGAGATTATGAGTTTAATGTAAGAGGCCGAGTTGGTAGCAATATTTCTGAAAATATAGAGAGTTTTAAATTTTCGATAGAAAAGCCATGGTATATAAAGCCATTAGCAATTGCCTTCTATGTTATTCTATTTCTAATGTTATTAGGATTAATTCAGTATCTCAATAGACGCTATTATAAAAATCAAGAAGAGAAACTTTTAGTCACAAAGGAAAAAGAATTTGAAATCAGAGAACTCGAGAATGAACGACAATTAATGAAGTTTAAAAACCAAACTTTACAACAAGATATTGAAAGTAAAAACAGAGAACTCGGTATTTCAACGATGAATCTCATTCGTAAAAATGAGTTTTTAAACAATATAAAGACTGAATTAGACAAGGTAAAAGAATTAAAGGACCTTAACAGGGTTGTTACAATTATAGATAAGAACATCAATAATATGGAAGATTGGAAGTTTTTTGAAGAAGCGTTCAATAATGCAGATAAAGATTTCTTGAAAAAAATTAAAAAATTGCATCCATCCCTTACGCCTAATGATCTAAAGCTATGTGCATATTTAAGACTAAATCTATCCTCTAAAGAAATTGCACCGCTTTTAAATATCTCTCACAGAAGTGTCGAAGTTAAGCGATATCGTTTGCGAAAAAAGATAGATCTACCCCATGAGGAGAGCTTAACAAACTATATAATTCAGATATAACACCTTTACAATTCTAAAAAACAACACAACATTGCCTATACACAAATGTTAATTAACATTTGTGTATCCTTTTTATAACGATTTAGAAACCCCTGAATTTAAAGGTTTCTGACCATTTGTTTAGTAAATAAGTAAAAAACACATACGTTTTTTACGATGTATATTTTTTATTGCGGTATTTCCTGATAAATTAATAGTATTTAAGTCTAATTTTAAGGATTTAACAATTGATGGTTGGCATAACTTGAGTCAACCATCATGTTTTTCAACTAAAATCTA
>CBFHYD010000040.1:0-19237 GCA_965659975.1 Winogradskyella sp.
AATGTTTTACCTCCAAAAACTATAGTGTCATTAGTTTCAACATTAAATCGTACCGCATAATAGTCTTCGGCCAAAAGAATAGTTAAGTTGCCTGCATTGCTTTCTGAGATTACAATAGATTTATTTGTTGTCTTAAGACCAACTGCCGAGGTGCTAACTTCGTAGGTCCCATAAGGCATTTGCAAACTGAATTTCCCATTTGCATCTGTATAACCATCAAATGAAGTGGTATCACCTTTAAAGTTTACAGAAGTAAATGCAACAGGCTCGTCTCCATTAAGAACTACTCCAGTTATGGTTTTATTTTGAGAAAAAAGAGTTCCGATTGTAAGCAGAAATACAACTAATCTTACTATCATCTTCAATTTTTTTCTGCAAATATAAATATATTTTTAGACTTGTCTAAAAATATATGTTAAGAAAGAAATTATGGCAAATACTATTAATTACTTAAATCCTCTTTCTTTCTGAATATGATCGTAAGCTTCCTGGACTTGTCTGAATTTTTCTTCAGCGCCTTCGCGGTGTTCTTCACCTAAATGACCTACACGATCTGGATGGTATTTTTTGGCCATTTTTCGGTATGCTCTTTTTACTTCATCATCACTTACAGACTTTTCTATTTCCAAAATCTTATAAGCATTGTCCGTGCTGTTATAGAACATGGCTTTGATACTCTCATAATCTCTATTACTTATACCTAAGTAACCAGAAATAGTACTGATTTCACTTAACTCATCTTTAGTAACCAATCCATCTGCTTTTGCAATGCCAAATAAAAAGTGTAGTAATTGTAATCTTGAGGCATGATCCATCATTTGTTTTATCTGTAAACAGACCTCACGCTTTGATATATTTTGCTTGGTAATACCCTTAAATAATCTAAAAGCATTGTTTGCACGTTCTTTACCATACATATTGGTAAACTGCTGACGCACAAAATCAAGTTCACGCTGATCTTGTTTTCCGTCTGCTTTTATAACTATAGACGCTAATATTAATAAACTAACCTCAAAATCTCCAGATCTTGTCTGGGCACGCTTTTGTTTTTGCCTTTGATATGTTGGTCTTTTATAAGTATCTCGACGGCTTCTTTTTCGGCCGCGTTGAGGTTCACCAATCAATGGTGTGTCTGCAGCATTATCAATTATACTGCCTAATGCCAATCCAATAATAGCACCAATTGGACCACCAAAGGACCAACCAACAACAGCTCCAATCCATTTTGAAAAACTCATTCTATGTCTTCTTAATTTAGTTCGTAAAGATAGTATTTGTTAGTTGAACTGTTTTGGGATTTGTTACACCTACCTTGTAGAATTTGATAGTCTTATTATTCAATACTTTAATTGGCTATCATAGCATTGAAAAACATAATATGAATTGGGGAATCACAACCACTAATTTCTTTATCTTTGCAGTCTGAAATTGATAAAAATAAAAATATGTATCCAGCAGAATTAGTAAAACCAATGCGTGAAGATTTAACAAACGTTGGTTTTGAAGAATTACATACAGTAGAAGCTGTTGATTCAGCTATTGCAAAAGAAGGAACAACTTTAGTCGTTGTGAATTCAGTTTGTGGTTGTGCCGCTGCTAATGCACGTCCAGGTGCTAAATTAAGCTTAGACAATGCAAAAAAGCCTCAGAATTTAGTGACTGTTTTTGCAGGTGTAGATAGAGAAGCAACACAGAAAGCAAGAGAATATATGGTGCCTTTTCCTCCAAGCTCGCCAAGTATGGCATTATTTAAGGATGGAGAATTGGTGCATATGTTAGAGCGTCATCATATCGAAGGACGTCCTGCAGAATTAATAGCAGAAAACTTAGTAGACGCTTATAACGAGCATTGCTAAAAAGCTAATTAAAGTATTATTAAAACCACGATTTTTATCGTGGTTTTTTATTTTTACACCATGGCAAAACTCTTAGCATATCCGTTATCAGTTATCTATTATTTAAGCTTTGGTCTTACGCTCGTGATATTCCACGGTATTCAATGGTTTTGTTTTAATGTATTTGGATATAGAGCACATAAAATAAGTGTAGATTGGCTACAGTTTTTCTTGATGCGTTGCCTAAATATTCTGGGGACTACATTTACTTTCAGAAACTCTCATACAATACCTCTAAAGCGTCCTGTGATTATCGTGTCTAATCATCAAAGTATGTACGACATTCCACCATTAATTTGGTATCTAAGACGACATCATGTAAAGTTTGTGAGTAAAAAAGAATTGGGTAAAGGTTTACCAAGTGTGTCCTATAATCTGCGTCATGGTGGTTCTGTTTTAATAGATCGCAAAGATCCAATTGGATCAATTAAGGCCATTAAATCGTTTGCACAACGTGTAAGAGAGAATAATTGGGCAGCAGCAATTTTCCCAGAAGGCACAAGAAGTCGAGACGGACATCCAAAACCATTTAAAACAAAAGGTTTATTGTCTATTTTTGAAGAAATCCCAGATGCAATTGTACTACCTATTACTATAAATAATTCGTGGAAAACTCTGCGATATGGTCAATTTCCTATGGGCATTGGAGCCAGAATAACCTACGATGTCCATGAACCTATTGAGCTCAATCAATTTGAGGATAAGTTAGCTCTAATTACCTCAATAGAAGAAACTATAACCAACAGCATTAAAGTTTAGTTATGTCAATTATTGAAAATACCGCCGCCTTTGTAAAAAAGCAATTGACTAATGCCGAAGGTGGTCATGACTGGTTTCATATCGAACGTGTTTGGAAAAACGCAAAACGTATCTCTGAAACCGAAGACGCAAATGAAATTGTTGTTGAGTTAGCAGTACTTTTGCATGATGTTGCTGATAGTAAATTTTATGATGGTGATGAAACTGTTGGGCCAAAAGTAGCACGCGAATTTTTATTTTCAGAAAATGTGGACAGTGCAATCATTGAACATGTCGTTTCTATCATTGAAAACATGTCCTTTAAAAACACATTTGACAAAGAAGAAGCTTTCAATTCTATTGAATTACAGATTGTACAGGACGCAGATCGTTTGGACGCTATAGGTGCAGTTGGTATAGCACGGTGCTTTAATTACGGTGGTTTTAAAAACAGATTGTTATACAACCCAGCAATACTACCTAATCTTAATATGACTAAAGCCGAATATAAAAAGTCTGATGCACCAACCATTAATCATTTCTATGAAAAGCTATTATTACTCAAAGATCTGATGAATACAAATACAGGGCGAAAAATGGCCCAAGAACGTCATGATTATATGATTAGTTTTTTAGACCAATTCTATGCTGAATGGAATGGCGAAAAATAATTCAAATACTAATTAATCCTAACTAAGCTTGCAGATTCGTTATTTCTAATAACCAATAAATGCGGTTGTTCTCCAATATTAATGCGTTTAATATGCTGAACATTTCCACCTATTTTTAAACCACTTTTTGAAGCTGGAAAACTCTTAAAGTCTCCATTACCTTGGTTTATTATTGTATTACCGATTGACGCATCATATCTTCCATACTCTGCGTCCGTGCCATAGAAATTACCTCCGGTAACGACGTCCATTTTGCCATCAGCATTTAAGTCAAACACGACCGCATCATTAACTACAGAAATTTGAGTTTCCGAAGGTAAATTTGATGAATTGAATCGCTTACCACTATCATTTAGAAATAAGGTATGTTGCAAATGATTTGCCTTTAATGACTTTACATTTTTTAATTCTTCCGTTGTAAAAATATCATCTAAGGTTGCTGTTGAATATGGCTCGTAACGTGTAAATCGCTTCTTTAACATGACCATTTGATCCAACATACGATCGCGACTATGAAGTGGATAACTCACGCCGTTATTATAATTAGTAATTACCGCATCTAAGCTACCATTGTTATCAAAATCCTTGTAATACAATTCTACTGGTTCTGATGTTGAAGCCTTAAAAATTGAATTCAACCCTAAATTACCAGCAAGAATATCTTTAAAACCATCACCATTTACATCTGCAATGGTAATCCCATTCCACCAGCCAATCTTATCATCGATTCCAAAGGCATCTGTTTTATTAGTGTAGGTATTGTTTTCAAACTTAAAAATGGAAACTGGCATCCATTCGCCAGCAATGATTAGCTCCAATATTCCATCATTATCAAGGTCTTCGAACTCGGCATCAGTTACCATACCGATATTTTTAATTGCTTTTCCCCATGTATTTGACACATCCTTAAAAACACCGTTTTCATTCTTCAGAATTCTACTTGTAGGTGCTTCTGGATAACGTCCTGGAACGACTCTGGATCCAACAAAAATATCTGAGAAACCATCTCCATCGATATCATGAACTTTGACAACAGAACCACTATCAAAATTATTAGGGATGACATTTCTTATCCTTATAAAATTACCATTGCCATCACCTAAATACAATCTGTCTTGATAGTTTTGAGAATTTAAACTCGACTCATTCCCGCCACTAACCACATACAAATCGAGATTCCCGTCGTTGTTTGAATCAAAAAATATAGCATCGGTGTCTTCATAGTTCTTATCGACCTCGAAGTCCAATACGGTCTTTTCAGTGAATTTTCCAGATGTGGTTTGTAAAAACAATTTCCCTCTATTATTCATTGCACCGCCAAAATAGATATCATCTAATCCATCACCATTAACATCGGCAATGGCTACTGCAGGTCCTTCTTCACTAAATTTTCTATGCAATAAAGGTTCTCTTTTAAAGTCAATAAAATCGTTTTCTTTATGTGTAAAGCCACTTCCAAGTAATGTTGAATTATTCTCAAAATACACGGTCTCCATCTTATCTGTGGAGTAGTCGGAAGTTGGTTTATAAACCACAGAAATCCTCTGATTAAGTTCTGGATTTGTAATAGTTTGTGATTTAAGATTAGGCCAAATAATTTCTATTTTTTCTATTTCTGTATCTTTTGGTATACCAAAGTGTAATCGATATTGACTGGATGATAGAAATCCTCGTGTGGGATTTAAAACTTCAGTTAACACTTCTCCGTTAGACAAGGTCAATTTAGCCTTTGTTCCAGTGGTTAGGATATTAGTTTCTGAAGAAAAATTAATAGAAACAAAATCATTGGATAATTGGGTCTTTCCATTATTCTTCATAACGAATGGAGCGCTATTGATGTTATTAACTACTATATCCAAGTATCCGTCATTATTAAAATCTCCATAAGCTGCGCCATTAGAAAACTCGGCTTGTCCACTATCCCAGATTTGCGACATGTCTTTGAACTGATTACCTCCTTGATTTTTGAATAAAAATGCAGGCACCTTTATGCTTGGGATTTCTTCTGTCCATTCGGTTAAGTTTATCTCATTAGCATTTAATCTTTTTTGTAGCGCATCCATACCATAACGCGCATAATCATTATTGGTAACATCTCTTCTATAACCATTTGTTATGTGTATATCCTTGTAACCATCATTATCAAAATCTGCCAATAGCGCACTCCAACTCCATTCTGTCTGCGCAACATTGTCTATAAGTGATATGTCTGAGAATGTACCATTGCCATTATTTAGTTGTAATGTGTTAGATGCATATTGTGTCCCATATTGATATTTTACCATCTTTTCGAACTTGTCATAGTTTTGCATCATCATCATCATCTTACGACGTTTGTTTTTGAATGGTGACATATCCAACGTTATCAAATCCTGTAATCCGTCATTATTTATATCGGCAAAATCAGAACCCATAGCAGAAAAAGCTGTATGACTTAGATAACTATCTATTTCGTCTTCAAAAACATTATTGCCTTGGTTTATTAAAAGTCTATCGGCTTTGACATAGTCATTACAAACGTATATATCAGGTCTATTATCATTATTAAAATCGCCTATCACCGCACTAAGACTGAAAGCGTCATTTAGAACACCGGCTTTTTCAGAAATATCCTCAAATTTTGAATTGTTATTTACGTAAAGTCTATTACTTAAGTTGGTATAATCGGCCAATTTCGCAGGTACGAGATTACCTTTATCGTCTCGAGTTAATTTTAGACTATTGGCTTCTTTTAAGTTTTTAGGATGGTTTAGAACATAAGCATCCAAATCGTTATCATTATCAGAATCGAAAAAATAAGCCTGTACGGAATATCCTGAATCGTCCAATCCATATTCTGATGCGCGTTCAGTAAAAGTTAAATCACCATTATTTATGTAAAGCAGATTCTTCCTGAGATCTGCCGACGCATTTGCAGACCGACAGACATACAAGTCTAACAACCCATCTTTATTGATGTCCACCATACAAACACCGGTTTTATAACCTTCTTGGTTACCAACCTTGGCCGTATTGGTAATGTCCTTAAACTTAAAATTACCTTGATTAAGGTAAAGTTTATTACTGACCATATTACCACTAAAGTAAATATCGTCTAATCCATCATTATTTATATCTCCTACTGCAACGCCACCACCATTATATAAGTATTCGTACGTGAGAATATTAAAATTTTCAGTTTCTTCTACTGTATTTACAAACGAAATATTCGTTTCTGAAGCATCTATAAATTCAAATAATGCTGGTCCTTTATTGACTGAATTGGCCTCCTGCTTTTCCGGTTCTGCCTCTGAAGTTGTATCATTATTCTCGTTGCATCCAAAAGCGATGAAAGTGAATACCACGAATAGAATTTTTAATTGTTTTAAATTCACCTTAATGAAGTCTTTCTAAAATTATATTGGCGATATATTGGCCTTGTCTAGCGCCTTCCTCAACACCTTGCATATAATGTATACCACCGTAAAAACGACTTAAATTTACCTGATTAGCTGCAGACTTAAATGATTCGAAAGTACGCGCTTCCAGATCAAATCGTAATTGTGTATTATCCGTAAATGAATAGTTTTCTCCGAAAATAGAGGTTAAAATTTCTGCTGCCGATGCTGATGTTGCACTATGCCCACTAGTGTACTCTGGGAAAGGTGGCGTTTGTAATACAGGCTTCCATTCAGGATCTATATTTTCTTGAATATAGGTCACAGGACGCACCAAATCGGTTTTATATTTCACATGCCAAGCAGCAATAATAGCATCAAACATTGCCATCGATGTCAAGGTATAAGTTTTAGTAGCCGTGTTGTAATCGGAAGATTCTTTAGTCGTAATTTGGTTTATAATATTAAGCCAATGTCCTGGCGGTGTAAACTTATGAATCGTAGTTACCATATGTCCTTTATGTACGGTTAAAATTGGGTTACAATCCCAAAACCAAGCTATTTTTCCTTTCTCTTCGGTAGAATTCAATGATTCTTGATACACTTCATCGACCATTTTATAAAAATCGGAAGTCTTATCTACACTGTATTTGGGTAAAGGTTTGTATGGAAATACGTTGGCACTATCAATAACCATTGGTCTTATCTTATCCCAATGCGGTTCTAAACCTGTAGCATAATCTGGAGGCGTTTCTCTCCAATTTTCTGGCTTTTTTGTACTTGTGAATCGCGGATAAGTTCTGGTTTCTTTGTACATATCCTTATCAATCCACTCAGAAAGTTGTTTTGAAATATTATGAGCGTAAACTTCTGATTGTTTTATAGTCGTTCCTGAAAGCTTAAGAATGATGGCCTTGTTTAACAAACTATCTCTGAGGTCGTTGAAAAATTGTTCAGAATAAATCAGTTTTTTTCCAATATTGGAAAAAGCCAAAAGCGCGGCTAATTCAGGATTGACATCCTCTAATGGTTCTACTTCAAAATCCTCTAAACCATTAATCAGCTCTGTTATACCCACTAAACTATCTTGTCTAAAACTTTGTAAAGTCACATAATGTGCCAGGTGAGCATACGAATACATGCGACTTGCAACTGGTGGAGAAAAGGCATCTTCCATAACAGCCTCCAACAGAATAGTATTCGCATAATTTAAATCTTCCGTTTGAAAAACCTGTGTGTCCGATTCGGTAGCTTTATCACAAGAAGAAAGTGTTATTAAAAAAAGTAGTAATAATTTTAATCGCATTAGTCAAAATTTGAGCATTTAAATATACTCAAATAATTGAACCATTCCACAACTTTTGAACTCAAATCAGATTAGATCAATTCAAGGAGAAACGTAATACAAATAGGTCTTTCAGTAATTTGTGAAAGTGAGTTTTCAGTAATTTATTCGCCTGGAAAATCAGCTTTTCGCTTTTCTAAAAATGCTGTTGTGCCTTCCTTAAAATCTGCCGTTCCAAAGCAGTTACCAAAGGCTTCAATTTCTACTTTATATCCATCGACACCATCTTTGTAATTTGCATTTATTGCTGATATAGCTTCAGCAATAGCTACTGAAGAGTTTCGCATTATTTTACTGGCTATCTTTTGAGCAGTAGCTAACAACTCATCTTGCGTAGTAACATGATTGACGAGTCCATAGTTTAACGCTGTATTAGCATCTATCATTCCTGCTGTCATTATCATTTCCATAGCGCGACCTTTACCTACTAATTGCGGTAATCGTTGCGTACCACCATAACCAGGAATGACACCCAAAGATACTTCCGGCAACCCCATTTTGGCATTATCACTTGCCAATCTAAAATGACACGCCATAGCTAATTCTAATCCACCTCCAAGAGCAAATCCATTAACAGCCGCTATCACAGGTGTGCCTAAATTCTCTACGAAATCAAATAGCAACTCTTGCCCTTTTGCTGCAAGTCTTCCACCTTCTTCAATATTGAAATCTGCAAATTCACTTATATCTGCACCGGCTACAAACGCCTTTTCTCCACTTCCAGTGACAATTATGACCTTTATATCTTTGGATTGATTAGCAACATTAAGAGCTTCGTGTAATTCTTGAATAGTATCTCTGTTAAGCGCATTTAATTTGCTTGGTCTATTAATGGTAATAGTTGTAATTCCGTTATTTGATTCTGAAAGAATGTTCTCGTAATTCATGGTTGTATGTTATTAAAAAGACCCTGAAATAAATTCAGGGTAACAAGTCATTTCTTTGGAAATGATACTGTAAAGATAGTGCCTTTTCCGAATTCAGAGGAAAAAGTTATGGTTCCATTATAGGTTTCTACGATATTTTTAACCATGGCCAACCCAAGTCCCATTCCACTAGTCTTAGTTGTAAATTTTGGTTCAAAAACTTTCAACTTATTCTCTTCTGTAATACCAGATCCATTGTCTTCTACTGAAATATTTACATTATTGTCTTCGGAATAAACCTTTACTTCAATCATTGGGTCTTCAGCATTCTCAGGAATCGCCTGAATTCCATTTTTTACCAAATTTGTTACGACTCGAATGAGTTGAGTTCTGTCGAAATTCGCAATGATTTCTTCATTATCGAAGTCGTACTTTATGTATGGCTCATTAAATATATCTAAGGCCAATTTCACCACATGCACAACATCCAATTCTTCACTTTGTTGCGCGGGCATTTTTGCAAAATTAGAAAAGGCAGAAGCTATTGAACTCATAGTGTCTATTTGCTGAATAAGTGTATTACTATACTCAGAAACTTTTTGATGAATATTCTCATCGTCTGGATTGAATTTTCTTTGAAAGCTTTGCACGCTTAATCGCATTGGCGTCAATGGATTTTTAATCTCATGCGCTACTTGTTTTGCCATCTCGCGCCATGCTTGTTCTCGTTCACTTGTCGCCAATTGTACAGCCGATTCTTCTAACTCATCAATCATATTATTGTAGGATTGGACAAGTGTTTCAATCTCTGCACTCGATGTTTCGATATCAATCTTTGAATTGCGTTTCTCAAGACGTGTTTCTTTCATCCTATCACTGATAGTTTTTAAGGAACGTGTAATGTATTGTGATATGAAATATGCCAGTACTATTGCGGCCAAAATCATGATTAAATACGCATATCCCAAGCGCAATAAAAACTCATTGAGTTCTCTATTAAAAATATCATCATCTTCTAAATAAGGAATATTTAGAATCGCTATGTTTTTAAATTTTGGATCTGTTATATAGGAGTATGAAGATTGAAATACTTTACCATTAATTTCATTCTTCAAAACATATCGATGCTCTGCAGTATTGGATAGTTGATTTAATACTTCTGCCTCTAAGCAAATTTGTTCCGTCTTTTTTTGAAGTGCAGCTTTTGAAGATCTGATAAGACCACCATCTAAATCGTAAAGATTAAGTTGTAAACCATGAATATTCGCAATGCTGAAAATCTCTTCTGCAAATATGAATGTCATATTCTCTGTAGTAACAGGAAATGATGTTTCGTCAATTACTAAATCGATACTTCGGCGAATTGCAGCTTCTTTTCGCTCTAATCGGTCTCGATGATAATCAATTGATTCTTCATGATATTGATGAATTGTAACAGCGGCAATAAGTATCGAAGCTAATAATACCAAAAGTATCATAGCTATAAAAATTCTAAAACGAAGCGATAATTTTTTGAATGCCATTTAAAACCCAAACGTTTGGGTAATTTTTAATTGATTTTAAATATAGCAATAATCAAGCCAACTAAGCATTTGGGTTTTTAGCTCGAATGTTTTTATAAATTTTAAATCCTAACATCAGTAAAACACCCAATACTACAATACCTATTACCCCAAAGATCCAGTTAATAGCATTTTTTAAAACCACCAAAAATACAACAGCGAAAAGCACAAATGTTGCGCCTTCATTCCAGACGCGCATAAAGTTTGACGACTTTTTTACAATATCATTTTGTAGCTGTTTATAGTAAATATGTGTTTTTATGTGGTAAACAATAAACAACAAAACAAAACCTAATTTAACCTGCATCCACGCATCAGTTAAGTAGAATAGACGCGACCAGACTAAAAGCACACCAAACAGAATGGCTAAAATCGAAGATGGCCATGTAATAATAAACCACAGTCGTTTTGCCATAAGTTTAAGTTGCTCCCCAAGAATTTCTTTATCCGGTGATGGTTTATGAAAGGCTTCAATCTGATATACAAACAATCTTGGGATGTAAAACAAACCAGCAAACCAAGTCACTACAAAAATGATATGTAGTGACTTAATATACTGGTAGTATTGTGCTAAGAAATTTTCCACTAATCTTCGACGAACAAGTAGTTTAATTGTTTGTTGTTGAAGGCTTCGTTAAATAGTTTCACCTCGTCACTCAAGATTGTATTAAAGGCCGAAAGTTGCTTTTCTATTTTGGCGGTTAATTCGTTTTTAACAGCTATATCCTGAGCAGTTGGTGCAAAATCACCCATACGCGCTAACGAATTCAAATGCCCTAATTTGTTGGTGAGTCGTATTGGGAAGTTTAATGGATCTTGACCACTTCTGTTTTTAGTCTGATATAAAGCTTTTTCTATTTCACCTAGTTTCTCTTGGAGTTCTTTTGCCTTCTCCACTAAGTCTTTAACACCTTCATCGTCTTTGTATTGACCTTGAAAAGCACTTAGCTGCTTGTTTATATTTCTAATCTTTTTTATTGATTTATGCGCCTTATCCATGGTCTCGTTTACAGCTTCTATAAACTTAAATTGAGCTTCCATATCTGCTTGTGTGCTTTCTGCCCTTGGATCTGCCAAAACTGTAAAATTCTGAGATTGCAATTCTCCATTAACATCGAGACTTACCTTATATTCTCCAGGTACTGCTTTGGGACCTTCTAAGCTTGCCCACCACAAAATCATTCCCTTTAGACGTTCTGCTCCATCGTAAGTCATATTCCAAACAAACTCATTTGTGCCTTTTTTGACTTTTAATTTGTTCTTTGTACTTGAATTAGAATAGGATTTAATGGTATCTCCTTTTTTATCGAAATACGTTAGGGACACTTTATCATCCTCTTTTAAATCCTTAAGATTAAAATACGTAATCACGCCATTCGGATGGTTAGTTCCGCTTGTTTTACTGCCTTTTCTACTTCCACCACGCATGCGGTATGTATCCTTTGGTTTGAATAATATATTCTCATTCAAATTAGCACCATATAATTGATGAATTACGGTTAAATCATCAATAATCCATAAACTTCGACCTTGTGTTGCTACAATTAAATTATTGTCTTTTATGGCTAAATCTGTAATTGGTACGATTGGTAAATTGAGCTGAAATGGTTTCCAATTTTTTCCATCGTTAAAAGAAATATACATTCCTGTTTCAGTTCCGGCGTATAACAATCCTTTTTGCTTTGGATCTTCTCGAAGCACACGTGTGAAATGTTCGTTATTTATGCCATTGGTAATTTTTGTCCAGCTCTTACCATAGTCAGTAGTTTTGTATAAATATGGCGTAAAATCACCTGTTTTATATTTTGTTCCTGCTACATAACATGTGCCTTCGTCAAAAGAGCTTGGCTCAATACTATTAATCATCATCCATTCTGGCATTCCCTTAGGCGTAACATTTTCCCAGTTTTGACCACCATCTTGTGAAACATGAATAAGACCGTCGTCACTTCCAACCCAAAGTAAACCTTCTTTTAAAGGTGATTCTTGAGCTGCAAAAATGGTACAATAATACTCTACTGACGTGTTGTCTTGAGTTATTGGTCCTCCAGATGATTTTAACTTTTCAGGATCATTACGAGTTAAATCTGGACTTATAATTTCCCATGATTGTCCTTCATTTTCCGTTACATGTACATGCTGTGAAAACGTATACATTCTATCAGGATTATGCTTAGAGAATATAATCGGAAAGTTCCACTGGAAACGGTATTTCATGCCTTCTGCACCGTGGCCCATTGGATTGTCTGGCCATACATTAATGGCCCTAACCGTTCCTGTTTTATGATTGACACGAGTTAAAAATCCATCGTAGCTTCCACCGTAAACAATATCATTGTCCTCAGGATCAATAGCAATGTGTGCTGACTCACCACCTGCGGTAGATTCCCAATCGTCTTCTCCAATAGAGAAACCGTCTGTTCGGTGAGGAATTCTTATAGTTGAATTGTCTTGCTGCGCTGCATATATTCTATAAGGAAACGCGTTATCTGTAGTTACTCTGTAAAATTGGGATGTTGGTTGGTTGTAGTAGGTACTCCATGTTTCGCCACCGTCATAAGTAACCTGTGCGCCACCATCATCGCCAATAATGATTCTATTTGGATCTTCTGGTGCAATCCATAAATCATGATGATCTCCGTGAGGTGCTCTGTAATTACCAAATGTTCTTCCGCCATCTGTACTCTTATGGTAACTTACGTTTAGCACATAGACCGTATTGATATCTTTTGTGTCTGCATAAACACGAGTATAATACCACGCACGTTGACGCAACTTACGTTCGCTATTTACTTGAGACCACGTCTCGCCACCATCATCACTTCGATACAAACCACCTTTATCTTTATTCTCAACAATTGCCCATACACGTTGATTATTTATAGGAGATACTGATACGCCGATAATACCTAAAATGCCCTTTGGGAATCCTTTTGATTTTGATATTTCTGTCCAAGTCTCTCCGCTATCGGTACTTTTCCATAATGCCGAACCTTCTCCACCAGAACTAAGACTGTAAGGTGTACGTTGTATTCTCCATGAAGATGCGTATAAAATTCTTGGGTTTGTTGGATCCATTATTAAATCTACAATCCCAGCATTCTCGTTTACAAATAATGTCTTTCTCCAGGTTTTTCCACCATCAGTACTTTTATAAACACCACGTTCTTGAGTTGGTTTGTAAATATTTCCCATAACACCAGCATAAACAACGTCTGAATTCGCTGGATGAATTGCTAATCTTGGTATATGTCTCGATTTTGTGAGTCCAGAAGCCTCCCAAGTTTTTCCTGCATCAAGACTTTTCCACATACCATAACCTGAAGAGACATTTCCACGAACTGTTTTCTCACCACCACCTACATAAATAACATTAGGATCACTTTTAGAAACGGCGATTGAACCTATACTTCCACCAAAATATCCATCGGATATATTTTCCCATTGGCGTCCGCCGTTCGTTGTCTTCCATATACCGCCACCAGTCGCTCCAAAATAATAGAGATTTGGTTGGTTTGGCACTCCAGTCACCGCAGCACTCCTTCCACCTCTAAAAGGTCCAACTAATCGATATTCTAAGGATGAGTAATGTGACTCATCAAAGTCTTGCGATTGTAGATTAAGTGAAAAAAATAAAAGAAAAACTAATTTAAATACTGTTGAATTTCTCATGGTTAGTTAGTATAAATGATTTTAGAAATCTAAAATTAATAATTAATAATCACTCTTCTTCTTCCGTTAACAAATTTAACTTCACTTCACGATTTAAAAAAAGTGCCGTTACAATAGTAGAAAGTACATCTGAGATTGGGAATGCCATCCAAACGCCTAATTCTCCATAAAACTTCGGTAAAATCCAGATGAGCGGAATAAAGAAGATACCTTGTCTTGTAAGGGTTAATAATAACGCTGGAATTGCCTTTCCGACAGCCTGAAAGTATGCTGCACCAATCAATTGAATTGCAATAATTGGTGTTGCCGCAAATACCCAACGCATAGCACTTGGCGTTTCTTGCAAAACAGCTTCGTCATCTGTAAAAATGGTTGTTATAGCTCCTGGAAATAGCATTAAAAAGATAAAAACGATTCCAGCTAAAAGAGCTGCATATTTAATAGCTGTAAGTATTGATTCGCGTACACGTCGGAATTTTTTCGCGCCGTAATTGTATCCTGCAATAGGAAGAAATCCTTGAGTTATTCCATAAACTGGAAATAATGCAAACATGAGCATTCGACCAACTATAGCGTAAGCTGTGACTGAGGATTCGCCACCTAGTTCAAATAATATATTATTCATTAATAGATATGTAAAACTAACAATTGCTTGTCTGGAAAGTGTTACAAATCCTAATGACCCAATCTCTTTTAGAATTGGCATATCTAATCTAAAGTGACTTAGATTGATTTTTAATTCGGAATGTTTTGAATAAAAAAACCAGAGGATAAAAAGAAAACACAAAATATAGGATCCTGTAGTCGCCCAAGCAGCTCCTGCCATTCCCATATCAAATCCTTCAATAAAAACGTAATCCAATATGAGATTACCGACTGAAGGAAACATCATGGCGTACATGGCAAATTTTGGTTTACCAATGGCTCTAATGACAGTATTTCCCATCATGCAAAGTGCTAATACAGGAACTCCGTAAAGGACTATTTTATAGTAGATTTTTGCTGGATCAAAAATATTTCCTTTTCCTCCAAAAGCAGGAATAAGGTCGTCGACGTAAATAAGACCGAATGCAACAAACGCAACGGTAAATAATATGGTAAGGGTAATCTGATTACCAAAAGTCTTAAAAGCTTTCTCTTCATTGTTGGCTCCTAAAGCTCTTGAAATTATCGAAGAACCTCCAACACCGATAGCCATACCTAATGCAGCAATAAAAAAAGATACTGGAAGTACAACATTAATGGCCGCAATGGCCGTTGGACCAATCCAATTCCCCACAAAAATGGTATCCACAAGAATGTTAAGAGACATTACCAATATGCCTATAGAAGCAGGCACTGCCTGTTTAATAAGTAAGCTGCTTATTGGCTGATTGCCTAATTCTTGAGAGGATACCTTTGCCATTAGGCTATTTGCTCCTCTTTTACTTCAGCCCATTCTGTAATCATGTTGGTTAAAACCTGTGCAAAATCATCACGATCATTCAGACATGGAATTACTGTAAATTCTTTACCACCAACTTCGTGGAATATCTCTTCGCCTTCCATGGCAATTTCTTCCAACGTCTCCAAACAATCACTAACAAAAGCTGGTGTAACAATGGCCATTTTTTTAGTTCCATTTTTACCCATGCGCTCAATGGTTCTATCAGTATAAGGCTTTAACCATGGATCGAAACCTAAACGTGATTGGAATGTGGTAGAGTACGTTCTGTTCTTTAATCCTAATGCCTTAGCCACGTTAACGGTAGTTATTTCACATTGATGACGATAACAGAACTCATGTTGTTTGCTTCCCATTTTAAAGCAACATTTCCCATTCATTTTACAGTTACCGTTAGTAATATCACTTTTTCTTATGTGTCGTTCTGGAACTCCGTGATAACTAAATAAAATGTGCTCGTAATCCAATCCGTCTAATCGTTCTGCAATGCTATCAGAAAGTGCTTTTATGTAATCTTTACGCTTGTAAAATGCTGGCGTTCTTGTTATGGTAACTTGCGGAAAATATTCAGCAACTAACTCGTCTACCTTTACATCAATAGTTTCGGTAGTCGCCATCGCAAACTGAGGATATAGAGGAATAGTTTTAATCTCGGTACAACCTTGATCAACTAATTCTTGTATCCCTTTTTTTATAGTTAAACTTCCATAACGCATGGCTAATGCTACCGGATAGTCGACTTTCTCTTGAACCTTCTTTTGTAAGCGTTCACTCAATACAATAAGAGGCGAGCCTTCTTCCCACCAAATCTTTTTATAAGCTTTAGCAGATGCTTTTGGTCTCGTATTCAAAATAATTCCTTTGACCAATAAGGTTCTGGCCCATTTTGGAAAATCGATCACGCGTTCATCCATTAAAAACTCATCCAAATAGGTTTTTACATCTTTTGGTTCTGGAGAAGCTGGTGACCCAAGATTAACTAATAATATTCCTTTTTTCATAGCTTTTTCTGCTTGATAGCAGTATTAAATTTTCATTTTACAAAAATACAACTGAATTCAATAATTTGTGATGCCCGCATATTACTTTTAGTTATATCTCTATTGGCTGATTTTACGAATTTGTTTCAGTTATATACTTCTTCGGAGTCGTTCCATATTTCTTTTTGAATGCCGCAATAAAATGACTCGCCGTGCTGTAACCAACTTTCAATCCAACTTCGTTAACATTATGACTGCCTGTTTCTAATAATTTGCGTGCAACATCCATTTTATAGTCAAATAAAAAACCGAAAACAGTATCGCCATAAATCTGTTTGAATCCTTCTTTTAATTTCTTGAGGCTAAGACCAATGGTATCTGCTAACTCTTGTAAAGTTGGTGGTTCAGCCATTTGAGCAATAATAATATCTTTTGCCTGCTTCAATTTTGCAATATTGGTTTCGTCTACCAAGAATGGACATTGCTCAATATTTGCATCCTTACTTCTATTAAAGAATAAACTCAAAAGCTCATATGATTTTCCCTTAAAATACAATGGCTTAACAGACGCATTAAGATTAAAGCTTAATAGTTGATTAATAACAACTGCCATCGATGGCGTTATTGTGCCGTCTTTATAATACTTCTTATCTCTATTCTCTTCTGAAAGAAAAGAAACATAAGACGCATCTCGAGAGAACAGATTATGAAATTTATCAAGTGAAATAATTAAAGAAACAATACTACACTTTGGAAATATTTCTAAATGTATTGGCAAATCTCTCTGAGGATTGTAAAGCAGAAGCGATGTGTCTGAATGTATTGGGAGTTGATAATTCCCATTATTAAACATAAATACAGCTTGCCCTTTGGCACAGAAATGAAATTGAATATAACTACTATCTATTTGACGTTCAGCGACCTCAACGACATCTGTATAGTTTGTATATGTAAGTATAAAAAATCCTTCCTCGAGACAGGTTTCAATGAATGAACTTTTAGCGATATTTTTTTTATTAAAATCCTGCATTTAAATTTTGTTTTTATTTAGAATGACTCTAAACTATAATGAAATAAAGCCTTGATTTTACTGCAAAAATAGACTATTTCTTATTTACAGTTTAAAAAGTATCTTAAAAAACCAAATTCGATATTAAAAGTTCTTTCAGCGTTATTTTTTGAATGCTGTCAAAATTATTTTTGTAAAAAATTTTAAGTCAGGTAAACGAGTAGATGCAAGTAAACAATTCAAACTTTTATGCTATTGGTCTAAGTTACAAAAAGGCAGATGCCGAAGTACGTGGACATTTTAGCTTATCAGTATCTTCCAAAGAAGCAATTTTAGCTCAAGCCAATGAAATTGGTGTTGAGAGTTTGTTGTTAATTTCTACTTGTAATCGCACGGAAATTTATGGTATGGCAGAACGCCCATGTCAGCTTATTGAACTTTTGTGCGAAAATACTGTTGGTACCGTTGAGGAGTTTCGACGCGTTGCCTATATCCACAAAAACAAAGACGCTGTTTCTCATATGTTTCGAGTTGGTTCTGGATTGGACAGTCAAATTCTTGGTGACTTTGAGATTATTGGGCAACTTAAAGCAAGTGCAAAACGCTCTAAAGAATCGGGCTTACTAAATTCATATTTAGAACGTTTAGTGAATTCGGTAATACAGGCAAGCAAGCGTATCAAAAATGAAACTGAATTATCGAGTGGTGCTACTTCTGTTTCATTTGCTTCGGTGCAGTATATCCTGAATAACGTCGCGAATATTTCTGACAAAAACATCCTATTATTTGGTACTGGGAAAATTGGTAGAAACACTTGTGAGAACTTAGTGAAACACACTAAAAATCTTCATATAACGCTCATAAATAGAACTAAAGATAAAGCTGAAAGTATTGCAGGTAAATTCAATTTACTTGTTAAAGACATCAGCCAACTTGAGGAAGAGGTCAACAATTCGGACATTGTAATTGTCGCTACTGGAGCGCAACTTCCAACAGTGTACAAGTCTATGATTAAAACTAATCAGCCGTTATTAATATTAGACTTGTCTATTCCTAAAAACGTAAATGAGAATGTTTTGGAAAGAGAGAATGTTACTTTAGTTCACCTTGATGATTTGGCTAAAATAACAGATGATACATTAGCAAGACGTAAATCTTACATCCCACAAGCCGAAGCTATCATTACTGAAATCATGGGCGAATTTAATACGTGGTTAGCTACGCTAAAATTTGTACCAACGATTCAAGCCATAAAACATAAACTCACCCACATAAAAAATTCTGAATTCAATTCTCAGAGAAAAAAACTTTCAGCTTTTAATGAGGAGCAAGCAGAACTAATAACTAATAATCTGATTCAGAAAATCACAAATCAGTTTGCGCATCACCTTCGTGAAGATGCAGGTTCTTCAGACGAAAGCCTTTCGCTGATTCAAAAAATATTTCAGTTAGAAACAGTAGATAATGGATAGAATTATCCGAATTGGTACCCGTGATAGCCAACTAGCATTATGGCAAGCCAAAACCGTACAAACTCAACTTGAGAATTTAGGGCATAAAACTGTTTTAGTTCCTGTAAAATCTACTGGTGATATTGTTCTTGATAAACCACTTTACGAATTAGGCATTACAGGTATTTTCACTAAGACTTTAGACATAGCAATGCTCAACGGTGACA
>CBFHYD010000041.1:0-5481 GCA_965659975.1 Winogradskyella sp.
TTAAAACTTGAGTCTTTTTATCACGTAACTCATCGTATTTAGCATTGTCCGCAGCTGAATTTCCTAATTTATTCATCTGCTCTACAATTTCCTCTTCTTGAGATACAATTAAATTACCAATATTTAGATACGCTCCCGCATATTTAGGATTTACTTTAATTGTTCTCTCAAAATAATCCATAGCCATATCATTTTCACCAATTTCCATTGCAAAAATTCCAAAATTCATAAGATTTTGAGGGTCATTTTTTAGAAGACTATTAGAACCTTCTAATAATGGTTTAATTTTGTCTTTCTGATCTAAGGCTAAATATGCCTTAGCCTCTGCTATTATTAACTGGATATCTTCTGGATTATAGGTCTTTGCTTCTGCAATTAATTCTAAGGCTTTATCTCCTTTATTCTGATTAGAGTAAATTAGCGCTATGTATCTTAAGACCTCACCTTTTTTAGACGGTAATTTCTCGTCTTTAGGACTAATATACTTTCCAGATTTAACAGCCAAATCTCTTAATTTTTTGTCACCAAACGTTTCTTTTACTCCTGTTTCCTTTAATACTGCTGTATGTATTGTACCTGAACCTTCGTAATTCATTTCTAATAATTGTTCGTATATCGGTAATGACTTTTCAAAATTCTGAGCATTTAAGTAAGATGTAGCTGCACCATAAAGGAATAAAGTGTCTTTCTTAGATAAATTGTAAGCCTTCATATAGTTTACCGCAGCCACTTCATAATTCTTTGCAGTAAATGCGTTTTGAGCATTATTGGCTACTGAGCCAAAAATCATATTCTTAATTTCGAGTGCGTCCTCCAAGTACTTGGACTTACCTGTTTTTTGCTTTAATGCTTCTAAATCGTTGACGGCTTGTATTGCACTATCAATATCATCACCAGAAATCTGACCTCCAGCATGAAGAGCTTGCGCCTTCAGATAATAGAATTTATCTTTCATTTTATCATCCATATTTGGCAACAAAGCTTCCGCTGCCATAATACTTGATTTGGCTTGAGCATAACTACCACTCTTGATAGCTTTTTCAGCTGCTTTGATCTCATTTTTCTGAGCAAACGAAGCAGTGCTGATAATAAAAGCACAAATTATAGTTGCTAATTTTCTCATTTTAATATTCAATTTTAGTTAATTTTTAGTTTTCACTTTCGTTAGTATCAATTGCCGTGCCATTTTCTGGAGCATCAGTGTTTTCAGGTGTTTCTTCGCCATTTTCTGGCTCTTCCTCATCTTTCATCACTTTAGCTACTGCTGCAATTGAGTCACTTCCTTTAAGATTAATCAGTTTTACACCTTGTGTTGCACGACCCATAACTCTTAAATCAGATACTGCCATACGGATTGCAATACCAGATTTATTGATAATCATTAGATCATCTTCATCAGTAACGTTCTTAATCGCCACTAAATTACCGGTTTTTGCGGTAATAGAGATGGTTTTCACTCCTTTACCACCTCGATTGGTAATTCTGTAGTCCTCAAGACTTGATCTTTTACCATATCCATTCTCAGAAACAACTAAGATATTTGTCTCCATATCATTAACAGCAACCATTCCTATAACCTCATCTTTAGAGTTCTGTAACGTAATCCCACGAACACCTGAAGCATTACGACCCATAGGACGCGTCTTAGCTTCCTCGAAACGAATAGCCTTACCTGATTTGAGGGCTAACATTATCTGGCTCTCTCCAGTCGTAAGCTTTGCTTCTAATAGCACATCGTTTTCCTTAATGGTAATTGCGTTGATTCCATTTGTTCTCGGTCTTGAATACTGCTCTAAGGAGGTTTTCTTCACTTGACCATTCTTCGTAGCCATAATCACATAATGACTATTTATGTAATCCTCGTCTTTTAAATCTTGAGTGCAAATAAAGGCCATTACCTTATCGTCTTGCCCAATATTTATTAGGTTTTGGATAGCTCGACCTTTTGATGTTTTACTTCCTTCCGGTATCTCATAAACACGCATCCAGAAACACTTTCCTTTTTGCGTAAAGAACAACATGTACTGATGATTTGTTCCAACAAATAGATGTTCTAAGAAATCTTCGTTTCGAGTTGTACTTGCTTTTTGTCCTACACCACCTCTATTTTGAGTTTTGTATTCCGTTAAAGATGTACGCTTAATATATCCTGCATGCGAAATTGTAATAACTACCTTTTCGTCCGGAATCATATCTTCGATACTCAAATCTCCACCAGCATACTCTATATTAGAACGTCTTTCGTCACCATACTTACTTTTAACCTCAAGAAGTTCTTCCTTGATGATAGTCATTCTTCGATCTTTCTTATCTAAGATATCTTTAAGATCTTCAATCGTTTTCATCAATTCTTCATATTCAGCACGTAATTTATCCTGCTCCAACCCGGTTAATTGACGTAAGCGCATTTCAACAATCGCCTTAGCCTGTATTTCACTAAGTTTAAAGCGCTCAATTAACTTTGATCTCGCTTCATCTGCATTTGCAGAAGCTCTTATCAATGCTATTACTTCATCAATATTATCAGAAGCAATTATTAATCCTTCTAAAATATGAGCGCGCTCTTCAGCTTTACGTAATTCGTATTTAGTACGTCTAACAACAACATCATGTCTATGATCGACAAAATGATGAATTAAATCCTTCAGATTTAATAATTCTGGTCTACCGTTCACTAAAGCGATATTATTTACACTAAACGACGATTGTAATGCAGTATACTTATAAAGCTTATTTAATACGATGTTAGGGATGGCATCGCGTTTTAAAACGTAAACGATACGCATACCATTTCGATCAGACTCATCACGGATGGTTGAGATGCCATCAATCTTTTTATCGTTAATCAAATCAGCAGTTTTCTTAATCATATCTGCCTTATTGACCTGATAAGGAATTTCATCGACAATAATACACTCACGTCCATTCACCTCTTCAATATTAGCCTTTCCACGAAGTACTATACGTCCACGACCTGTATTGAACGCTTCCTTAACCCCATCGTAACCATAGATTGTACCACCAGTTGGGAAGTCAGGAGCCTTTACATGTTGCATCAATTCGTCTACCTCAATATCATTATTCTCGATGTAAGCGATTGTACCATCAACCACTTCACTCAAATTATGCGGCGGCATATTCGTAGCCATACCAACTGCAATTCCTGATGCACCGTTAACTAAAAGCCCTGGTATTCTCGTTGGTAATACCGTGGGTTCTTGAAGTGTGTCGTCAAAATTTAATTTATGATCCACAGTGTCTTTGTCAATATCTGCCAACATGTCCTCAGAAATTTTGTGCATACGTGCCTCTGTATAACGCATCGCTGCTGGACTATCACCATCTATTGACCCGAAATTTCCTTGTCCATCGATAAGCATATAACGCAAACTCCACTCCTGAGCCATACGTACCATAGTATCGTAAACCGATGTATCTCCGTGTGGATGGTACTTACCAAGTACTTCCCCAACAATTCTTGCTGATTTTTTATGTGCAGTGTTTGCTCTAACACCGAGTTCATGCATACCGTATAACACACGTCTATGCACAGGTTTTAATCCATCCCTTACGTCAGGTAAAGCACGTGACACAATGACTGACATCGAGTAATCGATGTATGCCGATTTCATTTCATCTTCAATGTTGATAGGTATTAGTTTTTCGCCTTCTGCCATATTATTTTAGTTAGTTTATTTACTTAATCGTGATAACGTGCTAATATATGCAAAATGATAGGTTTTACAGTACTTTTCAAAGGCTCTTTTAGCTCAATTTATTAACATTTTAACACTAAAATAGTTGATAAGTATTGTAGGCGAAATTTTGAATTAAATTATACTTTTAGGCAATTCGTTAATTATCTCATAATACGGAATGGTTTTTGCTATTTTGATATTGAAATTAGTATTTTTAATGCAGAATGATTTGTAAAGTATGGACGATAATTTTTCACCAAGAGTAAAAGATGTCATTGCCTACAGCAAGGAAGAAGCTTTGCGATTAGGACATGACTTTATTGGTACCGAACATTTAATGCTCGGGCTATTGCGGGACGGAAATGGAAAGGCTATTGAAATTTTAAATTCTCTTGATGTCGATTTAAATCACTTAAGAAGAAAGGTTGAAATTCTTAGTCCTGCAAACCCAAATATTACAACAACTTCCAACGAGAAGAAGAACTTGCACCTCACAAGACAAGCGGAGCGTGCATTGAAAACAACATTTTTAGAAGCAAAGCTGTTTCAGAGTACAGCTATAAACACAGCGCACCTGCTGTTATGTATATTAAGAAATGAGAATGACCCTACGACTAAGCTTCTAAATAAGCTAAAAGTAGATTATGATAACACAAAAGAAGAATTTAAATCTATGATAACAAACGAAGAAGACGATTTCTTTGAAACACCAAAGGCCGAATCCTATTCAGATGATGATATGAGTGAAAGTAATGAAAATGAAAAGCAAAATCCTTTTGGTGGTAATGCAGGAAAGGGCAAATCAAAGTCAAAAACACCTGTTTTAGACAACTTTGGTAGAGATCTAACCATATTAGCCGAAGAAGGAAAATTAGATCCTGTAGTGGGACGTGAAGAGGAAATTCAACGTGTTTCGCAGATACTTAGCCGTCGTAAAAAGAATAACCCTTTACTTATTGGAGAACCAGGAGTTGGTAAATCTGCTATAGCAGAAGGCTTAGCATTACGTATTGTAAAGCGTAAAGTTTCAAGAACACTTTTTAATAAAAGAGTAGTTACATTGGACCTTGCGAGTTTAGTTGCAGGAACCAAATACCGTGGACAGTTCGAAGAACGCATGAAGGCTGTAATGAACGAACTCGAAAAGAATGATGATATCATTTTATTCATTGACGAAATTCATACCATAGTTGGTGCAGGTGGCGCTACAGGCAGTTTAGATGCATCGAACATGTTTAAACCAGCGCTGGCACGAGGAGAAATTCAATGTATTGGTGCGACCACTTTGGACGAGTACAGACAGTATATCGAAAAGGATGGTGCTTTAGAACGTCGCTTCCAAAAAGTTCAGATAAACCCAACTACAGTTGAAGAAACCATTGAAATCCTCAATAACATTAAGAGTAAATACGAGGAACATCATAATGTCGATTATACAGATGAGGCTATCGAAGCATGTGTGAAATTGACCAATAGATATATGACCGAACGTTTCTTACCAGACAAAGCTATAGACTCCTTAGATGAAGCAGGTTCGCGTGTTTATATCACCAACATAGACGTTCCTAAGCAAATCATTGAGTTGGAACAAAAGCTTGAAGAAGTTCGTGAGACTAAAAATAGCGTTGTTAAGAAACAGAAGTATGAAGAAGCCGCAAAGCTTCGCGATGATGAAAAACGCTTAGAGAAAGATTTAGCCTTAGCTCAAGAAAAATGGGAAGAAGAGACTAAACAACACCGTGAGGTTGTGACTGAGGAGAATGTCGCGGATGTGGTGTCTATG
>CBFHYD010000041.1:5491-19127 GCA_965659975.1 Winogradskyella sp.
TGATGACAGGCATTCCTGTAAATAAGATTGCGCAAACAGAAATGAATAAATTAGCGAATTTGCCTAATTTAATTCAAGATCGCGTTATTGGTCAGGAAGAGGCAGTTGCCAAGGTTGTAAAAGCAATTCAGAGAAATAGAGCTGGTCTTAAAGACCCAAATAAACCGATAGGTTCATTTATATTCTTAGGCCAAACAGGTGTTGGTAAAACACAATTGGCTAAAGTATTAGCAAACGAGCTATTTGATAACGATGATGCACTTATCCGTATCGACATGAGTGAGTACATGGAGAAGTTTGCCATATCAAGGTTGATTGGTGCACCTCCAGGGTATGTAGGTTACGAAGAAGGTGGCCAACTTACAGAAAAAGTACGCCGTAAACCTTACGCTGTAGTGCTTTTAGATGAGATTGAAAAAGCACATCCAGACGTTTTTAATATGCTATTGCAAGTTCTTGATGATGGCTACTTAACGGATAGTTTAGGTCGCAAGATTGATTTTAGAAACACAATCATTATCATGACATCTAATATTGGTGCACGCAAATTGAAAGATTTCGGAACTGGTGTTGGTTTTGGTACTGCAGCGAAGGAATCTCAAGCTGCAGATCACGCCAAAAGCATTATAGAAAATGCCCTTAAGAAAGCATTCGCTCCTGAGTTTTTAAATCGTATCGATGATGTGGTTGTATTCAACACACTTGAAAAAGAAGATATAAATAAAATAATTGATATTGAGTTAGTTAAGTTAGTTGACCGAATCAAAGATTTAGGTTATGAATTAAAGTTGTCTGCGAAAGCAAAAGACTATATAGCTGATAAAGGATTTGATTCTCAGTATGGTGCAAGACCATTAAAAAGAGCAATTCAAAAATATATCGAAGATGCTTTAGCCGAGGAAATAATTAACTCTAAAATTGAAGAGGGTGACACAATTTCTATGGATTTAGATGAGAAAGAAAATGTGCTGAAGATTAAAGTAAAATCAAATTCAAAGGCGAAGGAATCTTAAAGACGATAGAGTCTTAAATTAATTAGACTTTTAGATAAATAAGAAAACTCTGTAATTTCGAGTGATAATTGAGAAAGCAGAGTTTTTTTATTCTACATCGTTTTCTAAAAGGCTTACTTTAACTCCATAATCGTTAAGGAAAAGCTCAAAATCTGTGATATTATATTTCTTCAAAAATTTGATGCTTTTCTCAATATCATCATGTAGAATTTCATCTTTCTTGATAAATGGCACTTCTTTTCGATAGGCTTTTAAAAACAACTCAATAAATTTAGAAGATTTAAGTGGTCTTCTAAATTCTAAAGCTTGACTAGCATTAAACAACTCTATCGCTATAATACGTTCTACATTACGGATGAGATTGTAGGCTTGAGTCGCTGCATTTGCTCCCATACTCACATGATCTTCTTGACCATTACTGGATACAATGCTGTCTACACTCGCAGGAGTTGCCAACTGTTTATTGGCACTTACAATACTTGCAGCTGTATACTGCGGAATCATAAAACCAGAATTCAATCCTGGATTATTGACTAAAAATGCTGGCAATCCGCGAAGTCCAGAAACTAATTGAAATATGCGACGCTCTGAAATATTACCAATTTCGGCCATCGCAATTTTAAGGTAATCAAAAGCTAATGCCAATGGTTGTCCATGGAAATTTCCTGCGGAAATAATTTCGTCTTCCTCGGGAAAAATATTTGGATTATCAGTTACCGAGTTAATTTCCGTTATAAAGGTTTTTTCAACAAAGTCTATTGTATCCTTTGTGGCGCCATGAACTTGTGGAATACAACGAAATGAATATGGATCTTGCACATGCTCTTTCTCTCTTTTAATAAGTTCACTATCCTTTAAAAATTCTGTAAATCGTCTTGCGACCTTTAGTTGCCCAGCGTGTGGACGAATCATATGTACCAAATCATTAAATGGATCAATTCTACCGTCATAAGCATCTAATGATATACTTGCTACGATATCCGCCAAATACGATGTTTTGTGAGAAAGCAATAAACAGTAAACACCATAAGCCGTCATAAACTGAGTTCCGTTAAGTAAAGCCAATCCTTCTTTGACTTCAAGCTTTATTGGTTTCCAATTAAACTTCTTCAACACCGTAGATGTTTTTACCAATCGCTTTTTATAGGTCACTTTTCCCTTACCTATAATTGGTAATGACAAATGCGCCAATGGTGCCAAATCGCCTGATGCTCCAAGAGATCCTTGTGTATATACAAATGGAAGAATATCATTATTAAAGAAGTCTATTAATCGTTGTACCGTTGCTAATTGCACGCCACTATGTCCAAAGCTTAAAGATTTAATTTTAAGCAACAGCATGATTTTCACTATGCGTTCAGGCACCTTGTCTCCTGTTCCGCAAGCATGAGACATCACTAAGTTTTCTTGCAATTTGGTTAGGTCACGTTTGGAAATTTCGACATTGTAAAGCGAGCCAAAACCAGTATTAATGCCGTAAAATGGCTTATTCGCTTCTTCTAATTTCTTATCTAAATAGGATTTTGAAGCTTTAATTTTTTTAATAGAATCTTGAGAAAGCTTGATTTTTCGACTATTGAAAATAATCGAATTGATATCCTTCAAGGTCAGCTTTTCCGGAGAAATCTCATAATACTCTGCCATTATGGAATAATTTTAATCAAAAGTGAAGATTTGTTTTTGTCAATGCAAGAAATGTTAATAATTCTTCAATATTTTAATATTAGTGGTAAATAGCGTTATTTTAGAAATTCTAAAACTAAATCAGCAGTCGAATAACAACTAAACTACCCTAATCAAACCAAAATATTTTATCAGAACTTACTCTCAAATCATGAAGAAAATAGCAATCCTATTAATAGCTCTAAGTATTTTATCTTGTAAAGACGAACCAAAAAATTATGCTCTAATTTCGGGCACATTAACCAATAGCAAGGCAAAAAAAGTGACCATCTCTAAAGGTGATGACACCATTGAAATGCAAGTAAAAGAAGATGGATCTTTTGGTGACACCCTTAAATTAGACAAACCAGGTTTTTACAATCTTACATTAGGTGGTATTCCTCAATCTATATTTATAGATCAAGGTGATGCATTACATATTAATGCTGAAACAAAAAATGATAAACTCGAATTATCGTTTGAAGGTGAAGGCGCCATAGAAAACAACTACATCATCAATAAAATTGGTGTAATAGGATTCAGTGATGCAGGAGCTTCTGAGTTATTCTCTAAGAATGAGGAGGATTTTAAAGTTGCTGTCGAAAATTTTAAAAACGGTAACATCAAGGCTTTAGATGCACTCGCTAATATTGATGAAAAATTTAAAGATCTTGAGAAGAAAAATCTCAATTATGAAACATTGACCTTATACAATGATTACGAGAACGGACACAGGTATTTTGCAAAAGATCGAAGTTTCAAAGTTTCAGAAGATTTTCTTCCAGAAGCTTTAACAAACATGCAGTTCGATGATGTGGATAGTTACGAAAACTCTAAGGTTTACAAAAAGTTAGCTATCAATTCTTCGATAGATGCTGTGTTTAGCGAATTAAACAGTCTTACTGATGCAACTCCAGAAAACATTAAACAGTTGGCGGATTTAAAAATACCAGCACTTAAAAATGATGTTATCGATTTTGTAGGTACAATGCTCATTTCTCCAGGTAATGATAAAATGGAGGAACTATATACTTTCTTTTCAGCAAACACCACCAGCGAAAAAGTGCAAGAAAAACTCACAGCAACATTCGAAAAAAATAAAAACTTACAGAAGGGAATGCCTTCTCCTAAATTCGTGGATTATGAGAACAATGCTGGAGGCACAATGTCATTAGATGATTTAAAAGGAAAATATGTATATGTAGATGTTTGGGCAACTTGGTGTGGCCCATGCATAGCAGAAATTCCATCTTTAAAAGAAATTGAAAAAGCTTATCATGACGAGAATATTGAGTTTGTAAGTACATCCATTGATACACCAGTGGCCTACAACAAGTGGAAATCAATGATTGTAGACAAAGAATTAGGTGGTACACAACTATTAGCAGATAATGCTTGGCAATCTCAATTTGTTCAAGATTACGGCATTGATGGTATCCCAAGATTTATTTTAATCGACCCAAATGGTAATATTGTAAGCGCCGATGCCCCAAGACCATCTGACGACGCCTTAAAAGCATTATTTGACAGTGAATTGGGTAGTAAATAGAACGACTTAAGAATAAAAAAATGCGACTGTTTTATTCGCTTTTTTTATTTATTCTTCCTCCTGTTCCTGAGGTTCTGGTTGTTCGGGTTGCTTAAACAAATCGATATAAGCTTTGCCCAAATAATCTATAATATGACCTGCCATTAAACTTTGGTATCCAAATTCTTCAATAGCCAAATCGCCTGCTCTACCGTGTAAATACACACCAAACAACGTAGCTTGAATTGGCGCATAGCCTTGACATAACAATCCAGTAATTACGCCTGTGAGTACATCTCCTGTTCCTGCAGTTGCCATTCCTGGATTACCTGTTACATTTATAAACTTTTTATCGCCAAACACAGTAATGGTATGTGCGCCTTTGATAACAACAATGACTTTATACTTTTTAGAAAACGTACTGGTTTTTTGAAGCTTATCAAAATCATCGGTCCACTCACCTACCAACCTTTTCAATTCTTTTAGATGTGGCGCAAGTATTGAATTCTCGTGTAGTAATTTTAATAACTTCTTATTTTCAGAAAGAATGTTTAAGGCATCGGCATCGATGACCAATTGTGTTTTATTGGTTTTTAAAAATGATTCTAATGCACTTTTACTTTCTTTTGAAACTCCGAGCCCAACACCTATTCCAATCGCCTGAGGTGCTATAGCAAAATCAATTGCCGAAATTTGATGTTCCTCATTATCCGTTATTACCATGGCTTCGGGCAATGACGTTTGTAAAGGTATATAACCACATTTTGGTACATATGCCGTAGCTAATCCAGCACCTATGGCCAAAACAGAGCGTGTTGCTAAATGTACAGCACCTATTTTTCCGTAACTACCACCGACAATAAGGCCATGACCATAACTTCCTTTATGCGCAAATTTTTGACGTGGCTGGTATATTGGTAATACTTCATTTTTTGAAATAACTTCAAACTCAGTTTCCGTAGTCATTAAATACTCGCGATCTATACCAACATCAATAACATCCCATTGTATGGTATACTCAGCAGTTTCTGGTAAAAAGAAAACAACTTTTGGTGTTTGGAAACTCAAAGTATAATTTGCTCTCACAACACCTTCTCTATCTTCAACAGGCTTATCTGTATACAATCCTGAAGGAATATCAACAGACAAGGTAAATGCTTGTGAAGCCTGCCAATGACGGAATAAAGCTTTAATCCAATCTTCAATCGCACGATTCAATCCTATACCGAAAACAGCATCAACGATGATGTCGTCTCTATGGATTTCTGGAAAATCTGTCTCGCATTTTAGCAAGGACGGCCACTTTTTAGTGACTTCTTTTATCTTATCGTAACTGGTTAAGAAATCTTGCGAACGACCATTACCGCAATTCACCACATAAACTTCAACATTGTAACCGTGTGTTATAAGATGACGTGCTAATACTAATCCATCTCCACCATTATTACCGATTCCACAAAACACATGAACAGGCACTTGAGCACCTTGCATTCGTGCATGCATCCAATTAAAAATTTGCAATCCGGCACGTTCCATGAGTTTGGCTGGAGGCAATTCATGGCGCTGTTCTGTTCTTTTATCACCTTGATAAATTTGTTCTTTGGAGAAGATTTTCATCTAAATATTCTGTTTTTTAGCTTTGCGGCTGCCTTCATACATTTCGTACTTGACAAATCGTGATTCTAACTTGGCATTAAACACCTTTATTTTTCGAGATGGTCGTAAACCTAAGAATTTCAAGGCTTCAAGGTTCGAAGTGATTAACCAAACATCGGTATTAGGATAACCATGTTTTAGTGTGGTGCCAATATTTCCGTAAAATTCTTCGACATTGAGATTCTCCAAACGTTCGCCATAAGGTGGATTAAATACCATATGCATTTTATTATCGCCTCCTTTTTGCGTTTTAAAGAAGTCTTCGTGCTTAATGCTTATAAATTCATCCAAATGTGCATTCTTGATATTCTCCTTCGCCTTTCTTACTGCTGAAGGTGATTTATCAAACCCATAAATTTTATGATGAAAATCCCGTGTTTTCTTCAGCAATGATTCTTCAATCTTTTCGAACAAATCCACATCCCAATCCTGCCAACGTTCAAAGGCAAACTCCTTACGCATCAGATTTGGCGGAATATTGCAGGCAATCATAGCAGCTTCGGCCAAAATGGTTCCACTTCCACACATAGGATCCATAAAATCGGATTGACCATCCCAACCACTCATAAGAATAAGTCCAGCCGCCAGAACTTCATTTATCGGGGCAATATTGGTTGCCGTTTTATAACCACGACGATGCAAGGATTCGCCAGACGTATCTAAAGAAATAGTGCAACGCTGCCTATCGATATGCACGTTAATTTTAAGATCTGGAAAACGCAAATCTACATTTGGACGTGTCCCACTTTGCTCTCTAAAACGATCTACAATCGCATCCTTTGCCTTAAGCGCCGTGTATTGACTATGCGTAAAGATACTGTGATGCACTGTTGCATCTACAGCCAATGAACCATCTTCTTTAAGGTACTTTTCCCATGCAATAGACTTAACACCATTGTACAAGTCTTGCTCTCTTGACACACGAAACGACTTAATCGGTTTTAAGATTTTGATAGCCGTTCTTATACCCAAGTTGACCTTGTACATAAAGCCTTTATCACCTTCGAATGTGACAACGCGAACACCTTTCTCTACATTCATTGCGCCGAGTTGCATAAGTTCGCGAGCGAGTATATCTTCAAAACCAAATAAGGTCTTGGCTACCATTTTGAAATTTCCGTCCATAGATTGCGTCTAACAAACGACAAAAATACAGTATTTTTGCACTTAATTTTATGTTAGTTTCTACTGGTGACAAAAAGCAATTTGGATAATACGACCGAAAAATGGTATGCCTCGTGGTTCGATACGCCTTACTATCACATTTTGTATAAAGATCGTGATTACAATGAGGCGCAGCGTTTTATGGACAACCTGACGTCGTACCTTAATTTTCCTGAAGGTTCACGGATTTTGGACTTGGCTTGTGGTAAAGGTCGTCATTCGATTTACTTAAATACTTTGGGTTACGATGTTACTGGTATTGACTTATCTGAGCAAAGCATTTTGCATGCCAAACAGTTTGAAAATGACACCTTAAGCTTTGCTGTACACGATATGACCAAACCGTATCCAGAGACTTTTGATGCAGTTTTTAACCTGTTTACAAGCTTTGGTTATTTTGATACCGAAGACTGCAATCTAAAAACAATAGAAGCGATTAAGTCCGAATTGAATGAAACAGGATTTGGAGTTATCGATTTTATGAATTCTGAATTTGTAATCGATAATTTGGTAGCCATGGATGTGAAGACTGTTGATGGCATAGAATTCACGCAAAAACGCCGTGAAGAAAACGGTTATATCATCAAGGACATCTTATTCACAGCAGATGGACAAGATTATAAATTTCAAGAACGTGTAAGAGCGTTTACTTTAGCTGATTTCGAAGTACTTTTTGATAAAGCTGGCGTAACACTTTTGGAAGTATTTGGCGATTACAAACTCAACAAATACCATGCAAAAACCTCCGAGCGTTTAATCCTAATATTTAAATAATTAAAGGTGTGAATAAGTTCCTGTTGCCCATATACGCTATTATTCTTGGAGTTGTAATCGCATTTTTAACTAAGAATAAAAAAACGATTGGCACTAAGCTCCTACTCTCATTTAGTGGTGCATTTTTGTTGGCCTTGACATTATTCGATTTACTTCCTGAAGCCTACATGCATTTGGAAGCTAAGCTTACAGGTTTATTCATCATGTGTGGAATACTGTTGCAGATTATCCTTGAATTTTTCTCCAAAGGTGCTGAACACGGTCATGTTCATATTTCTGAGGACGCCAATGCATTTCCTTGGTTGTTATTTATAAGCTTGTGTATTCATAGTTTTTTAGAAGGTTTTCCAATCCACCAACACAACGATATGGTGTATGGTATTTTTATTCATAAAATACCAATTGCTATACTTATCACTTCATTTTTATTAGAGTCTAAGTTTCCGAAACCTAAGGTTATTGGTTTTGTAACGGTCTTTGCATTAATAACGCCGTTAGGCACTTTTATTTCTAACAATACGGATATAGCGCCTTCTATTATTAATATTATTAATGCCATTGTTATTGGTATTTTTCTGCACATCTCAACAACGATTCTTTTTGAGAGTTCCGAAGGTCATAAATTTAACCTCTCCAAATTAGTGTTGATTTGTTTGGGAATTCTTATCGCTTATTTCTTGTAACATGTTTAGCAAAGAGGAAAGCCGTAAACTGCGTGAAGACTTCTGGATAAGCTTTGGTAAGTCCTTTCCACGTAAATGGTTGCTCTACAATACCAAAATAAAAGGTGTGTCCTTTAAGTTCTATTTTGATACGAAGAAAGCCTACATCACACTCGATTTGGAAGATGATCTGGACAACCGCATTAATTGCTGGGAAAAGTTAGTCGAACTTAAAAACATCTTACAATCAGATTACTTACCAAATGCTATTTACGAAGAAGAATATTACCTGGATAATGGCAAAGAAATATCAAGAATCTATCTACCATTAGAGCAAAAAGTGTCCATTCATAACAAAAATACGTGGCAAGATGTGATGGTGTTCTTTAATGAAAACATGAGCCGATTTGAAGCCTTTTTTGAAGAGTATCGGGAAGTTATAAAGAGTTGATAAATAGGTCAACTGGTTTTTATAAGCTAATAAATACCTGCTATTGGGTATAACTAAACATTAAAATTTCCCCTATTTTAGTAAGATAAAAATTAAAATTATGAAAAATTTATTTTTATTAATAGGAGTCTTCGTTTTATGTGGTTTATTAAATATTGAAGCTCAAATCGGAATTGCAGTAGCTAAAGATGAAAATGGATCTTCTGTAAAATGGAACGTCGTTTGGAATCAAGGATATAAGACAGAGTCTATCGCAAGACAACAACTAAAAGATTTGGGATATACCAAAGTATATACTTTAACTGGTGGAGAAAAAAGAGGTCACAAATTAGAAAGTGGCTACTGGGTAGTTGTAGAAGCACGTAGAAAAAGATATGATGGAAAAATGATTACTTCCTTTGGACTTGGTGCAAGTGCAACTTCGTATAGTGAGGCAGAACAAAGAGCAGTAAGTAATCTAAGCCAATATGATTGGTCTTGGAAAAAAACGATAGCTATAAGGATATAAATGCTTCTAAATCGTTTTACGAAACACTTGGATTTTCTGTATATGCCGGAAGCTTAGAACACAACTACCTCATCATGAAAAATGAAGATGCACTTGTTGGACTGTTTCAAGGTATGTTTGAAGGTAATATAATAACCTTCAACCCAGGATGGAATCAGAATGCAGAGGATTTACCTGATTATGATGATGTAAGAGCCATCCAAAAACACCTCAAGGACAATGGTGTTGCTCTAATCAAAGAAGCGGACGAATCTACTACTGGAACAGAAAGTATTACCATGACCGATCCTGATGGTAATGTGATACTTATAGATCAGCACGTTTAGATCACATACCAAAATATCATAAAGAAGTTGCATATAGCACCAGCAAGGACAAAGAAGTGCCAAATCACATGGTTAAATGGGATTTTCTGCACACCATAAAAGACGATACCAACAGTGTAAAATAAGCCACCTGCAAACAACCAAAAAATACCATTTGGGTCTATTATCGCTGATAATGTAGTGTAATCTATGACGATGAGCCAACCCATAATCAAATACAGCAAGGTGGAAAAGATTTCAAATTTTCCGGTGAAAAATAATTTTAAAACAGTACCAAAAAGTGCTATTCCCCAAACTGCAAAGAATAAAGGCCAACCCAAACTGTCTTTAAGCAAAATAAGTAATACTGGCGTGTATGTACCGGCTATCAATAAGTAAATACTTATATGATCACGATTCTAAATCGTTGTTTTAATTTAGTATTGGATACGGCATGATATAGTGTGGATGCCAGAAACAGTATAATTATAGAGATACCATAAATTATGACACTAAACAAGTGCCAGTCTTTTCCTTTGTCGGCATAAATAATTAAGAGTACTAAACCAACAATACCCAAAGAAGCACCTACACCATGAGACAAACTATTCCAAATCTCCTCGCGATTGGTTTGTTCACTCATTAGTTTTTACCTTTTATCCATTTGTCCGTTAAATCGTAATAGTCAATCTCAAAAGCTGGGTCTTGACGTTCTAATCGTCCAGATTGAAAGGCTCGCAATAAGATGTCTTCGATGTAAAAATCTTCTTTAACTGTAATTGGAGTAAATTCTCGTTTTAGCTTTATATTGAAAAGGCTTGCCGTGTTATTGTACCAGAATGCACGCCAACCATTTCGTAATTCTTTAATTAATTGAAAGGCTGTTTTTCCTGTTTGTCGATGAATGAGTTTTACTAATATCTGACCTTCGGTTTTGGTTAATTTCTTTAATTCTGCAGAAAATTCCTTTTCGATAAACTTCTGAACCTTCTTAGCATGTCTTTTTTTCTTGCGCTTCTTTTGAAACTGCTCCAATTCCTTATTCAGTTCTACCAATCTCTCAGCCGCCATCTTTGCATAAGGATAGACTTTCAGTGTTTTGCGTCGAAGAATAAGATAATCTATACGTTCATCACGATTTTTGAACACCAAACGAGGCATCACCAAAACCTCATTGAGTTTTATAGTCTTACTTAGCGTTGTATCGCCTTCGATGATAAGGTACTTTTCAGCAATAGTATCCTTCTCAATAGGCCTTGTTTGCGCCATAATGAGTGTAGAAAAGAAAAGAAAGACAAATAAAATTTTCTTCATACTTCTGCTGAGTTCCAAAACCATTCCAAACTAAAATGTTTTGGTCATCAAAATTAAGAATTAATAGGTCTGATAACTCTATTTTTACTACTAATATTGTTATTTTTAAGCAAAAATTTACACAAATGGCAAAACAGAAAATTTTAAATAAAAAGTCGATGGACTTTTTAGAAAAATATCTTAACAATGCCGCTCCAACGGGTTATGAATGGGACGGACAGAAACTATGGATGGACTACTTAGAACCTTACGTCGATGAGTTTATTACCGATACGTATGGTACAGCAGTTGGTGTTATAAATCCCAAAGCAAAATACAAGGTAGTTATAGAAGGACATGCCGATGAAATTTCTTGGTATGTGAACTATATCAGTGATAAGGGCTTGTTATATGTCATTAGAAATGGTGGAAGTGATCATCAAATCGCTCCAAGTAAGGTTGTTAATGTACATACCAAAAAAGGTATTGTACCTGGAGTTTTTGGTTGGCCTGCAATTCATACAAGAAGTCGAGTAAAAGAAGAACCACCAAAACCAGATAACATCTGTATTGACATAGGTGCAAAAGATAAAGAGGAAGTTGAAAAAATGGGTGTACATATTGGTTGTGTTATCACCTATCCAGACGAATTTCATATCCTGAATAAAGACAAATTTGTTTGTCGTGCATTAGATAATCGTATGGGTGGCTTTATGATTGCTGAAGTGGCACGATTACTAAAAGAAAACAAAAAGAAACTTCCATTTGGACTTTATGTGACCAATTCTGTCCAAGAGGAAATTGGATTGCGAGGTGCTGAGATGATTACGGAGACGATTAAGCCAAATGTGGCGATTGTTACAGATGTAACGCATGACACAACGACGCCAATGATAGATCCTAAAAAACAAGGGTTAGCGGAGATTGGAAAAGGTCCAGTTGTTGCTTATGCGCCTGCAGTACAGCAAAGACTGCGCGATTTAATTACAGACACTGCAGAAGAAAAGAAAATTGCATTTCAACGTGCGGCACTGTCGAGAGCGACTGGTACCGATACCGATGCATTTGCGTATAGCAATGGTGGTGTGGCGTCTGCACTTATATCTTTGCCATTGCGCTACATGCATACCACTGTAGAAATGGTTCACAAAGATGACGTAAAGAATGTCATTAGATTAATCTATGAAACCGTATTAAAGATAAAAGACGGCGAGACATTTAGCTATTTCAAATAAAACAATCCCACATCATGTGGGATTTTGTTTATGGATGAACTTATAGACATAGTAGATAGACACGGAAACCCAACTGGGAAATCGGCTTTAAAGTCCGAAGCCCATAAAAATGGATGGTATCATAATACCATTCATTTATGGTTATATACCTCTATAGGTGAAATTCTTTTACAACAACGTTCGCATAAAAAACTCATACATCCTTTACTTTGGGACGTTTCGGTTGCAGGACATATAGACGCCGGTGAATCTTTTGAAAGAGCTTTAATTAGAGAAACCCAGGAAGAAATTGGTCTCGCAATTACCGAAAATGATTTAGAAAAAATTGGAACACATCTTCACGAAACCATATATGATAACGGTGCTATTAAAGATTTTGAATTTCACCAAGTCTTTATTGCAGAGCTGACGACAGATATAGAAAATCTTTTGCCTCAACCCGACGAAGTTGAAGCACTTAAATTGGTAACTTTTAAAGAATTTGAACATTTATTAGTAAATAGTGACTCTAATCTTCACTTTATTTCAACTAATCTAGAATATTATACATTTGTTCTCGATACTATTAAAAGTAAAATTAGCTAATGTCACTTCTACTCTTTGCTGTTGCACCAGTTATTGTCATAATTCTTTATATCTATTTACAGGATAAATACGAAAAAGAGCCTTTCGGTTTATTAGCTAAATGCTTTTTGCTTGGTGCTTTTTTTAGTATTGCATTTGTATTGGTACTTTATTTATTTACAGGTAATCTAATACCGTTAACGGATCGATTTAGCGTTGGGCAACAATTTATACAAGCTTTTGTGGTGGTTGCGCTCAGTGAAGAATTTAGTAAATACCTTGTCGTAAGATATTATGCGCAGCCAAAAAAGGACTTTAATGAACCTTATGATGGAATTGTATACGCAGTTATGGTATCTATGGGGTTTGCCTGTACAGAGAATATTATGTATGTTTTAGAAGGTGGCTACAATGTAGCTTTATTACGTGCTTTTACAGCAGTACCAGCGCATGCTACATTTGGTATCCTAATGGGCTATTATATGGGAAAAGCCAAATTTTCAAATAATAGAATAAAACTCAACCTTATTGGTTTGGCATTGGCAACGCTATTTCATGGAGCCTATGATTTCTTTCTCTTTATCAACTTTATTCCTGGAATTTCAACAGGAGCATTTGTGTCGCTCATTGTAGCAATAATTTTATCTAAAAAAGCGATTAAACGTCATCAGAAGAATTCGCATTTTAATCCTTAAATTAAAAAATCTTCACGAGTCAAATAACCGCCTGTGGTAATTAATTTGACCCAAATGATAGGCCAAGTGCGACTTTGGATGAAGCAAGAAATATTCGGTAGTCATATAAGCTTCAAAAGGGTTTCG
>CBFHYD010000042.1:0-18882 GCA_965659975.1 Winogradskyella sp.
CATTGAAAAAGGAATTAATCAAGGCTACGAATATATTGACGAAGATTAAGAATAATAATAGTTTATAAAAAAAGTGATTGTAGAACGCAATCACTTTTTTCTTATGAATTAATACCAACTTAATAGTCTCTAATTTTAAGTTAATCATGTAACATTTTGAATAAAATTGCGTCATATAATCAAAAGAAAAAAATGGAATCTAATTATCACAAAATTTCAATGCGAAAAGATAACCAGTTTTTGGTTATTACACATTTATGTCAACTATTGACTTGCCTTACAGGTTTTGGTGGTCTTATTGTACCACTGATTCTATGGGCGACTCAAAAAGATAAAGTGGAAGGTATGGATAGTCATGGTAAGGCTATAATTAATTTCCAGTTGAGTCTTATAGTCTATGCCATTATTTGTATCCCTTTAATATTTGTGATTGTAGGTATTTTCTTTTTAATATTAATAGGACTATTATCTATAATATTTCCAATTATAAATGCAATAAAAGCAAGCAATGGCGAACCGCCAAGCTATCCTTTATCTCTTAATTTTGTTAGTTAGTTATTTTGTGCTGAGGTTTTAGTCAGTGCGCAAGAGGTAAATAAAAAGGCTTTCCAATCGGAAAGCCTTTTTATATAATACATTTTTGAGTCTATTGTTAGTTATTAAGCATCACTGGCATCACTAACATTGTGACTTTTTCTCCTTCGTCTAATCCATCTACAGGTGTTAATATTCCTGCGCGATTAGGCAAACTCATTTCTAACTGTACGTTGTCCGAACTTAGGTTGTTAATCATCTCTGTTAAGAAACGTGAGTTAAACCCAATCTGAATATCATCACCTTGATAATCACAGCTTAAACGCTCCTCAGCCTTATTGCTATAGTCGATATCTTCGGCTGATATATTAAGTTCGGCACCAGCAATCTTAAGTCGTATTTGATGTGTGGTTTTGTTAGAAAAAATACTCACACGACGAACAGAATTTAAAAACTGAATTCTATCAATAACCAATTTGTTAGGGTTTTCTTTAGGTATAACCGCTTCATAATTTGGGTATTTACCATCAATTAATCGACAAACCAATTCAGAATTATTAAAGGTGAATTTGGCGTTTGAGTCATTATACTCTATGGTAACAGCTTCTTCACTCCCTGCTAAAATTCCTTTCAGCAGATTAAGTGGTTTTTTAGGCATGATAAACTCAGCAACGGCATCAGCAGAAACATCTTCTCTCGTGTACTTAACTAATTTGTGAGCATCTGTTGCTACAAACGTAAGATTGTCTTGAGAAAACTGAAAGAATACACCGCTCATTACAGGTCTAAGATCATCATTTCCAGCAGCAAAAATTGTTTTACTAATTGCGTTTGCTAAAATATCACCTTCGATAGTAGTTGTACTTGGATTATCTAATGCTACAGCCTTAGGAAACTCAGCACCATCTGCATAGGCTAAGGCATATTTACCGTGATTTGAGCTAATTTCAACGGTGTTATTTTCTTCCACAACAAACGTTAATGGTTGCTCTGGGAATGTTTTTAAGGTATCAAGTAAAAGACGAGCAGGCAGTGCTATACTACCTTCAGAATCACTTTCAACTTCGATACTTGAGGACATTGTAGTTTCTAAATCACTTGCAGAAACCGTAAGTGAAGTTTGATTAAGCTCAAAAAGAAAATTGTCTAAAATTGGTAGCGTGTTGCTACTGTTTATTACACCTCCAAGAACTTGAAGTTGTTTTAATAAATATGTACTGGAAATTATGAATTTCATATTAATAAATAATCATTATAAGTCTTACAAATATATCTTAATCCTAGATGTTATTAAAACTTACTTATCAACATTTCAACACTAAATTATGGTCTAAGTAAATCAAATCTAAATTATTGAATTCCTTGATTTTAAAGTCGCTTTCGACATAATACCAACATACAACACCTTTAATCATGTTGCGAATTTTATTTAAAACCGATTTACTTAGCGTATTTACGTCTTCTCAAGGTGGTGAAAATAAACCCGAATATTGCGAGTAGAAGTAATGGTAGTGCAACATTAATAAGCTGCCATTTACTTTTTTGTTCTTCAACCTTTATGGAATCTAAGAAGGCAACTTCGACTGATTTGGCTCGAATATTAATAAGTCCAGTATCATCAAGTAAATAGTTGACTGTATTCAACAAGAATTCTTTATTACCGTAGGTTCTGCCTGTAATACGCTCAAATCCTAATTCTAACGGACCACTTCTCGAAACCTCATTTTTTATAAGGTCGCCATCGGATATAACCACCATTTTAGTTGGATTACTAATTTGTTTAAATCCATCTATTTCATAAGGTAGAATTCTGTTTTTATATGCTGAATTAAATTCACCTTCTAACAAGACAACCAATGGTTGGTGACCTTGATTGTAATTTTCGGCATCTGGAGGTTGTGTCACCGAGGCCAGTGAAATCGTTTTTAGAGCACTTTCTAATTTTGTACGTTCGGTACTTTGCAACAATATAGTTTTGTTAACTGAATTCTTTAAGGTGTCTATTTGGCTCGCAAAATCGAATTTCACCAAATCTATATTATCACTAATAGGATGCTTTACATCTGCCGATGCCAATGGAGAATATTGCCATTGTACAGGTTGAAATTGTGTATTGTTACCTTCGCCTATTGCCAAAGGAATTGGAGCAGAGTAGAGGTCTTTTACGAGATTAGGATTAACCCTAACTCCATATGAAAAGAAAAAATCTGTTAGGTTCAAATCTTTCACGGTACTCACAGAAACACCTTTGTCATTGTACAAACTGTCTTTATCCATGAACACTCCTTCAGTCAGCCAAATACTTTTACCACCTCGCATCATATATTGATCAAGAACAAGTTTTTCATTTTCGGTAAATGGTTCCGTTGGTTTTGCAGAGATAATTAGATCATATCCTGCAAGCTTTTTAAGCGTAGACTCTAAGTTTGAAGCAACTGAATCTAATGTAAAAGGTGCAATGTTGTAATAAGGTCTAATAGTCTTTATAAAATCTGCAATATTACGGTCTTGTAGTTGACCATTACCTTTTAAAATTGCAACCGTTTTGGACTTTTCTTTGATTATTTGCTGAAAAGCATCTGCAAAATTATATTCCAATTGCTGTACGGAATTGGCGACTTGAGTTTGTTTGTCTTCAGTAATGCTCTTTTTGAACAATGGAATTTTTACAGTACGTCCGTTATAGGATGCGAATCCCCAAGGAAAGATTAGCTCCTGAGTGATCTTTCCACTCACTTTTTTGCTGTTCACATAAGGTTCTAAACCTGACCGTGTCAATTCTCTCACAATTGCGTCTCGGTTTTCTTCGTCAGCGAGTGGATCGATGTAATTGACCGAAATTAAAGAGTTTAAAGTTTGAAATTCCTCTATTAACTGCTTGGTTTCAGTTTGAAGTAGTTTGAACTCCGACGGTAAATCACCTTGTAAAAAAACATCAATAACTAATGGAGTTTCAATTCGGTTTATGATGTTTTTTGAAATATTTGATAAAGTATATCGGTTGTCTTTAGTGAGATCAAAACGTTTGTAGAAACTATGAGACAGGATGTTTATTGCAAAAACACCCACTAGCAAAATAATGATGTATACTATTTTATTATTCTTCATCATAAGTGATTACTTCAGTATATGGCTTTAGTTTTACAACCTTATCGTTTTTGAACTGTATTTCTAAATTAGATTTTTCTTCTGTGAAAGCACCAGGTTCAATACCTAAACCGTAATTCCAACGGTTATTATCATGCGTTTTTAGACTATCATTCCAACTTAGCCATTCTGCCTTGCCTAATTGCTGTTCTAATTGCGTTTTAGATAAGCCTATTAGCGTATCTGATTCTATAGTGTGGTCTATCATTTCGTATCGTAAGGGAGGTTTTTCTGACCACGCTTGTGCATCAAAATATTTTTGATGATGGTAATTACTGATAATATTTATAAATGGATAAAAAATATAGAAATACACAAATGGCGTTAAAACCAAACTTATCAGTCCTGTTAACCATTTGCGTTTATCCACTGTATTTAAGAATAGGAATAGCAGTACAAAAACCACTATTATCATTATTACTAATATTGGAGTAATAATCATAGTTAATTTCTTTTAATATTCATTGTGGTTAATACTATAAAGATCAGAGCAATACTCATAAAGTAAATCAAATCTCTGGTATCAATAACGCCTCTACTCATACTTTTAAAGTGAGCAGACATACCAAGAGCACCAATATCAAAGTTAGAACCAAAAAGTCCATAGCTCGCAATACCATCAAAGCCAAAATAAAATAAAAAACATATAAATATTGCGACAATAAAGGATACAATTTGATTGTCTGTAATACTCGAGGAGAACACACCAATAGCTGTATATGCAGCCACTAAAAACAATAACCCAAAATAGGAGCCGAGAATAACACCCATATCAAGATTGCCTTCGGGATTTCCTAATTTGTATACCGTATAGACATAAAGTAATGTCGGTATTAATGCTAATACAATGAGGATAAAGGCTCCAAAGTATTTTCCTAAAACAATTTGCAGGGGCGAAATGGGTTTAGTTAGTAATAGTTCTAAACTCCCTTGTTTCTTCTCTTCGCTAAAACTCCTCATGGTAACTGCAGGAACTAAGAAAATGAGTATCCATGGTGCCAATAAAAAGAAGGATGATAAATCTGCATAACCATTATCCAGGACATTAAACTCACCGGTAAATACCCAAAGGAATAATCCGCTTAATACTAAGAAGACTGCTATAACAAGGTATCCAATTGGAGACGCAAAAAATGTATTAATCTCTTTTTTTAGTATAGCGTACATGATTTAGAGTTCTATCTTTTTTGTTATTATTCGTTAGGTTTTGCTGAAGGTAACAGTTACAGTGTCCATGGGTTTTAAGCCCATTAATGTACTTGCGCTACCAACGGTACTGCAATTACTTTTATAAACGGCAATTTCTAAATAATTTGACGAGTTGAAAACGACCATAGATTTACCTTCGTCATTTCTTTTTTCTTCTGGAATTTCAAAATTAACGACATCATTATAACGTTCGTTTACTTTCTTAAACTTATAATTCCTTGCAGATATTTCATAACTGCGTGTTTTTTGAATGTTCTCAAAAAATTTACGCTTAATATTTGTTATAACATTACCGTAATTATCGATATTAATTACAGTACCAATAATCTGTGTTTGTTCGTCATTAACAAACGGCACCAAATACTTCAATGGTTTTATTTTGTTAATAACTTTACCTATGACTTCCAATGTTCCACCACGGGCAATATGACAAGCCACTTTAACAAAAACATCTAAAACAGGAAAACTTGTTTCAATCTTGTCATGTATGTTTATCTCTACAATCTTCTCTGGCGCAATATCTTGGCATATCATACTCATAATACCATTATTGGCGCAAATAAAATAATGTTCGTCCAGTTTTACAGCGATATGCTTGTTTTCTGGGCTTATTTCAGAATCTATACCAACAATATGAATTGTGCCCTTAGGAAAACTACTATAGGCGTTTTGGATAGTATATGCTGCTTCAATAATGTTAAACGGAGAAATACTGTGAGAGACATCTACTATTTTTATATTCTCCAACTCGCTGTAAATAGCACCTTTAACCGCACCTGAAAAGTGGTCTTTTTCTCCAAAATCTGTGGTTAAAGTTATAATTGGCATTTATAGATTGTTAATATTTTTTTAATGCAACGACTGATTAAATTGTTAGATTTGTTGTGTAGCAAAGCTAATAAAATTGAACTGATATATTTACTTAATACAAGACGCTTTTGAACGAACTTATCCTCGAACTTGAAGAAGTTTCTCCTAAAGAATTTTTTGGTGCACAAAATGCCAATATTACCTTATTAAAAAAATATTTTCCAAAACTTAAAATAGTTGCACGTGGCAACAAAATCAAAGCCTACGGCGACGAGGAACTCTTAGAAGAGTTCGATAGACGCATTACTATGCTCATGAATCATTTTGGTAAATACAATAATTTGGATGAAAATGTAATTGAGCGTGTTCTAACAAGTCAGACGAGTGATGATTATGATACTTCAAAACAAAGTGGAGAAGTTATAGTTCATGGTGTTGGCGGTAAACTCATTAAAGCACAGACTACTAACCAACGAAAGTTAGTAGAGAGTATGTGCAAAAATGATATGGTATTTGCCATAGGTCCAGCAGGAACTGGTAAGACTTATACAGGTGTAGCATTAGCAGTTCAAGCGCTTAAAAACAAACAAGTAAAGCGTATTATCCTTACAAGACCAGCTGTTGAAGCTGGAGAAAACTTAGGTTTTTTACCTGGTGATTTAAAGGAAAAGCTCGATCCTTACATGCAGCCATTATATGATGCTTTAAGAGATATGATTCCGGCAGAGAAGTTGGCGAATTATATTGAAAATGGCACGGTACAAATTGCGCCTTTGGCATTTATGAGAGGTCGTACATTGGATAATGCCTTCGTTATTTTAGATGAAGGTCAGAATACGACACATAACCAAATGAAAATGTTCTTAACCAGAATGGGTAAAAATGCTAAGTTTTTGCTTACTGGTGATCCTGGTCAGGTAGATTTGCCACGTCGAACAATTTCTGGACTTAAAGAGGCACTTTTGGTATTAAAAAATGTTGAAGGAATTGGTATTATTTACCTAGACGATAAGGATGTTATACGTCATAAACTCGTTAAAAAAGTTATTGCTGCATATAAGAGTATCGAGAACAGAGATTAACACAGTAGTATCGTTCAACTTTAATCTATTAAGTCTTTTATAAAGCAATCGTTTCGATAAGATTTTAAATGAGAATTTCTAATAAATGAAAAGAATACTTAAAATAGTGGTTATTATAATCGTACTATTTGTCGCCATTCTTTTTGTTACAGATAAGACTTATATTTTTGAAGGTGTTAGAGTCTTTTATCTTAGAGGAAATACAAGTGTTACCATAATTGATTTTAAAGTTCAGGACACTAAAGTTGTTCGAGCTACCAATCCACAACCTTGGGAATTATATCAAGAATATAATAAAATTGATTTATCAAGCGAAGCCAAAGACTACCACGCTAAAATGCAGTCTACTGCGTATTTGATATTTAAAGATGGCAAAATTCTAACTGAACATTATTTTGAAGGTGTTGGAAAAGACACTGTTTCTGCACTATGGTCAATTACAAAATCATACACCTCATTTTTAGCATTAAAAGCGGTTGAGGATGGCTTATTTGTCAGTATTGATGACCCTGTAAGCAAGTACGTACCTAATTGGAATGTTACTCAAGATAAAAAACTTACTTTGAGATATTTGGCATCTATGTCTACTGGTTTATTTTGGGATGAAATGGATAAACAACCATTTTCACTTATAGCAAAGCTTAATTTTTGTAGTGATATAGAGGAATTCGTAACCGAAGATCTTTACGCCATTGGCAACCCTAGAGATGAACATAATTATGATTCTGGAGGTACGCAATTATTGGGATTAGCACTCATAAATGTGCTCAAGGACAAAAGCCTTACTGAGTATTTGGAGGAAAAATTCTGGCAACCTTTGGGTTATGAAAATGATGGATTATTCGTCATCGACAGCAAGGAAAATCAAAGAGAATACGCATTCGGAGGTTTGGTTGGCGCAGCAAGAGATATTTCAAGAATGGGTCAGTTGATTAATAATAATGGCAATTGGAATAATCAACAGATATTGTCAGAACGGGATATAGAATTAATCACCTCACTACCTTTCAATAATAAGAACTGTAACTATGGACTTTGGTCAGGAAGTTATAATGGTGTAAATTATTTTTATCAATCAGGTCATTTAGGGCAACGCTGCATCTCGATTCCTGAATATAATATTGTAATTACAAGATTGAGTCACAAGGCATCGAAAAAAGAAAATATAAATGATGATTCTAAGGACGTTGTTGAATATATAAAACAAGCTATGGACATTATTAAGCAAACAGAAAAGTCAAATACAAATTCTATATAACAAGTGTATTATGAATACCATAACAGATACTAACTTTAATTTTCCAAATCAGAAAAGTGTCTACAAGGGCAAGGTAAGAGAAGTGTACAATATCAATGATGAGCAATTGGTGATGGTTGCAACAGATAGATTATCTGCCTTTGATGTTGTAATGCCAAAAGGCATTCCTTACAAAGGACAAATACTTAATCAGATTGCGACCCAAATGATGAAAGACACGGAAGATTTGGTTCCAAATTGGTTGGTGGCAACACCAGATCCAAATGTCGCTGTGGGTGATTTATGCGAGCCTTTTAAAGTGGAGATGGTTATTCGTGACTATATGTCGGGTCATGCTGCAAGAGAATATAAAGCAGGAAAACGCATGCTTTGTGGTGTTCCAATGCCAGAGGGTATGAATGAGAATGATAAATTTCCAGAACCAATTATAACACCAGCAACAAAAGCTGAAAAGGGCAACCATGACGAAGACATTTCAAGAGAAGATATTTTAAAAAGAGGCATTGTCTCTGAAGAAGATTATGTGATATTAGAAGATTTTACGCGCAAATTATTTCAACGAGGTGCTGAGATTGCGGCCGAACGCGGATTGATATTGGTAGATGCTAAATACGAATTTGGCAAAACAAAAGGCGGTAAAATTGTTCTAATTGACGAAATACATACACCCGATTCATCACGTTACTTTTATGCTGACGGTTATGGAGAACGCCAAGCCAAAGGTGAAGCGCAGAAACAATTATCTAAAGAGTTTGTGCGTCAATGGTTAATTGCTAACGACTTTCAAGGTTTAGAAGGTCAAACTGTACCACACATGTCAGATGCGTATATCGAAACCGTAAGCGATCGCTACATAGAACTCTACGAAAATATTACAGGAAAAACCTTTGTAAAAGCAGATGTCTCTAATATTCAGCAACGGATTGAGACTAACGTGCTAAACTACTTAGAGACATCTAATTAGTTGATTGGTTTTTATTCTAAAAGCAATTGATAACGCCTAAGTAGAGCAGCATTCCCAAGGTAATATTAAACGGAAATGTAATTGCTAATGCCATCGGTAAATACAAACTCGGATTTGCCTTTGGGGCGGCTATTCGCATCGCTGCCGGAACTGCTATATAAGAAGCACTGGCTGCTAATATTGAAAATAATAATCGGTTACCGATACTTTCTGTAATCCAACCGCTAATAATGGCAACAGTAACGCCGTTTATAACCGGAATTACAATTGCAAATACCAGTGCAAACCATCCTTTCTTTAAAAACGTATTTAACTTTTTCCCACTTGTAATTCCCATATCTAAGAGGAAAACCATTAAAAAGCCTTTAAAAATATCTGTTGTAAATGGTTTAATACCTTCGGCTTGAGCTTCACTTGCAAACATACCTATGATTAAACTTCCAATAATTAATAATACACTACCATTAGTCAAGGAGTGCTTCAGTAGAGACTTCATAGATATTTTTGCAGTATTAGTTTTGTCGTAAATTGACATTAGAAAAACACCTATGATGATTGATGGTGCTTCCATAAGTGCCATAACGGCAACCATGTGACCGCTAAATGGTATTTGCTCTAATTCTAAAAACGATATTGCTGTGACAAACGTAACGGCACTTACAGATCCATATGCAGCGGAGATGGCACCAGCATTTGCTACACTAAACTTTCGTCTAAGAATAAAATAGGTGTAGATGGGCACAAGTAACGCTAATAGAATACCCAAGAGTAATGACCAGATAATCTCCATGTCAATTACGCTGTCTGATAATTCTTGTCCACCTTTAAAACCTATACATAATAAAAGGTATAGTGAGATAAATTTGGAGGAATTTTCGGGGATACAAAGGTCACTCTTTAACTGAACTGCAATAATTCCTAGAAAGAAAAAAAGTAATGCAGGGTTAGTTAAGTTGTCAATTAAATAGTGTAGATCCATTAAAGGTTATCTTCTCTTTTTGTAAATCTGATTTCTAAAACACCGTCGATAAATACATTGTAGCCTTCTTTTCTGGCTTTATCGATGTAGCTTTTTGCGATTAACTTTTCATTTTCTAATTCTTGGATACGTCGTGTAGAATAAGAAGTGTCGCAGTTTTCATCACCTTCATACAGACTCAATCTTTGAAGTTTATGAAAGTTTATTTTTTCATTGATTAACTCGTTGATTACAAATTGTGCTTCCGAACAAGTAAATTCGCCTTCTACGAGGTTTACTTCTTGTTTAGTTTTTACTAATGTTTCTTGTTTTAATAAAGACATGTTATGAAAATTTAGAGGTTTATTATTGCTTTGATGGTCCACTTAATTTTACGAGAAGTAGACAAGAAATTATAAATAATGACATTTAGAGTTTCTCCAAAATGACGTTGTCACTCCAAAAGAAAAGCTTAAGGAATGCCATAAGACACAAGGAGATTATTGTAGCAACAATACCTTCACGTTTTTCTTTTTCTGCTGAAGTCACATTTTTACTTTCTTTTGCCTTCGTAACAAACTCCATTTGTTCTTTACGTTGTTTAGGGATGTAATTACTATTCATAATATTCTGTTTTTGTTGGTGCAAAATTGAAATATATATTTCATATGTTTTTATATATATTTGTTATAATACCTATAAGTTTTCCTTATGAATTATACTTTGCATCAGCTTCAGATTTTCTTAAAAGTCACGGAATTAAAGAGTGTAACCAAAGCTTCGGAGGCTCTTTTTTTATCGCAACCTGCGGTATCTATGCAACTAAAGAAATTTCAAGATCAATTTTCAATACCACTAACCGAAGTTGTTGGTCGACAACTTTATATCACTGAGTTTGGATTAGAAATTGCCGAGGCAGCTGAAAAAATACTTAATGAAGTGGAGCTTATTAATTATAAAACGCGATCTCAGAAAGGACAACTCGCAGGCAAATTGAAAATTGCAATAGTGTCCACGGCAAAATATGCTATGCCTTACTTCTTAAATGGTTTTATGGAATTGCATCCTGAAGTAGATTTAGTATTAGATGTAACTAATAAAGGTGGTGTTATTAGAAGTTTGGAAAATAATGAAGTTGATTTTGCAATGGTATCTGTATTGCCAGATCATCTGAATTTAGAGAAAGTGGAACTCATGCAAAATAAGCTATTCTTGGTGAGTAGTATGGTCTCGAATATTTCTGAAACACGGTTAACAAAGTCTGTATTTGAAAATAATCGCTTACTTTTTAGAGAAAATGGCTCAGCAACACGTGCAGCTATGGAAGATTTTTTAACCTCACTCGGAGTTAAGGTGAACAAAAAGATGGACGTAAAGTCTAATGAAGCTCTTAAACAAGCATTAATCGCAGGATTAGGAATCTCTATAATGCCGTTAATAGGACTTAAGAATGAATTAAAAGACAAAGAATTAAAGATTATTCCGTTTAAAGGTTTACCTATAAAAACCACATGGAATTTAGTCTGGCAACGATCAAAAAACCTATCACTAGTTGCCAATGCTTATTTGGAATATGTTAATTCAGAAAAGGACAAGTTAATTCACGACCTATTTGGCTGGTATGAAAATTATTAGAACCCTATGGTACGTTCTGTTTGGCGTTTTGCGTTATTAAGAACGTCATAATAGAGGAAGTCAGTTACTTCCATTACACATCTGTTCAATGGTATGCCAGACCAACTATGAGTTCCGCTATTTATGGAGAACAAGTAATACGATTTCCCTAATCCTTTTAATCTATCTGCGATTGCGCGTGAACCATAAAGTATCATATATCCTTTACTCTCAGGGTTACAATAGTGATGAGCCGCGATATGATATGGTACCAGATTATCATTGGTACCATGAAACAACTGTGTCGGTATAGCTTTTTGGGCATCTATTTTGTCTAAAGTAGTTATGGCACCAGCCATACCAATAACACCAGCAAACCTAAAGTCTTTGGGTAGCTTATCACTTTCATAAACATATGCTAAATGTAATGCGGCTTCGGCACCAGCACTTGTCCCAGATATTACAATGTTATTTGTATCTATATTGAAGGATTCAGCATTATCAATTAAATAATTAACTGCGTAAACTATATCTTCTGCAGCGGTATCAAAGGCGTTTATTTTGTCTTCTGTCTTTGTTTCACACCCAAAACCTAATTTTTTCATTATTAATCGATAAGAAATAGAAACTACAGCATAACCTTTCTCTGCCATTTTGTTGGCAAAATAAATCGTGTTCTCATCATCACGTTCACCGCCAGAAAAGCCACCGCCATGGATATATAAGAGAACTGGAGATTTTTTTTCGAATAATTTGGGTTTATACATATCGAGCTGTAAACTATCTCCATTATCAAAGTTGTGATAGGTATGCGTTGACTTTTCTGCAAAAAACATCGCATCAAGAAATTCTGTTTGCGCATAGCTAATTACAGACACTAATAATAGGATAAAAAAATTAAGCTTAATTCTCATGTTATGATATGTCGTCATGACTTGATTAATCCTTTCAATTTTTCAAATAATTGACGGAATTTATTGTAAACATAGGCATTGGTTTGTACATAATAAAATGAAATAATACATACAACAACCAAAAATAGAGCCGCGCCTATAATAGCTTGCCATGGCACTAATGTTTTACCGATAAGTTGATGCAAACCAACTCCAGTAAAACTTCCATAGATTATAATAAAATGGATAACGTATATGGACAATGTCTTTTGCCCAATCTTAAGGAGTAATGGCGGCTTGAGATAACGTTCAAAACCATAGAAAATCGCGAAATAGAGTAGGACATTACCTAACCGAGTAAATAAATAGTTATAATTAGCAGAATCTAAAAATAATTGGATACCAGTCCATTTTTTCAAATAAAATAAGATCCAAGTTGAATAATGAATAAGACCAATTCCAACTAAAAAGAAAACTGTGAGTGTGGCTGGTTTAAAATTTGGCTTTTCTAAGTGTCTATAAAATGCAGTAGCGATATACGCTCCAAAAGATATATAACCAAACCATGGCAAGAAAGTAAAAACAGATCGATTTGCTTTTGATAAGTAGTTTGCAAAGAAAATCGGGACATCTTCTAAAACTAAATTTCTATAAAGAGGTTCGCAAACAAAGATGGTCAGTCCTAAAAGGATAGAAATTATAGAAAATAAAATGGTATTTCGTAAACAGATAGCATAAAGAATAACTATAGCAATAAGCGATAACCCTATGATTTGCAATACATCTATAGCCATCCAATAGGTATTGAATTCGCCAAATATCCAACTCAAAAATGGTATTCGCAGCAAATAACCAATTCCAATGAGCATAAGGCCACGATTAATACCCTTTCTCATTCTGAATCCTTCATTTCCCTTTTCTTTTGCTTTCAACAAAAGATAGGTGAATATAAGTCCAGAAATGGTAAAAAATGTCGGTGCTGTAATACCTCTAAAGTAAGACCAGATGCGATAAGCCATGAAATCGTCACTTCGAAATTCAGGCGCTAATAGTGTGTCTATAAAATGGCCTTGCAACATCATGAGGATGGCAAAAGCACGCACAGCGTCGATAAAATATAAGCGTTGGTTGGAAGACACAATGGTATTATCTATTGTAAATATACCATTTTGAAAGTTACTACCTTTAATTTCATTTTGTACTTTTAGCACTCATGGATAAGCTTAACCAACTCCTTAGTGATTTTTCGTCTTTAGCTTGGGGATTACCTTTGCTTATCCTTTTAGTTGGTGGAGGATTATATCTTATAATTCGATCACAATTTCTTCCATTTAGATATCTTGGACATGCAATAAAAGTATTGCGCGGCAAGTATGATGACCCTAACGATCAAGGTGAAATCTCACATTTCAAAGCGCTAACTACAGCATTATCGTCTACTATAGGTATGGGAAACATCTCTGGTGTAGCCTTGGCTATTGCAATTGGTGGTCCAGGTGCTGTTTTTTGGATGTGGATTAGTGCTGTTATTGGAATGAGTACCAAATTCTTTACGTCTACACTTGCCATTTTGTATCGTGGAAAAGATTCTGAAGGCCAAATCCAAGGTGGTCCAATGTATTTTATTGTTGGAGGATTAGGAAAACGTTGGAAATTCTTAGCAGTTCTATTCAGTATTGTGGGTATGCTTGGCGCTTTACCAGTAGTAAATGTAAATCAGTTGAAACAGGCAATTAATGATATTATTCTTATTCCTAATGGAGTAGAGGTGTCATTATATTCTAATCTTGTTATTGCTGGAATTTTAGTGATTTTTACAAGCATTGTCATTTTAGGCGGATTGCAACGTATTAGCAACTGGGCGTCTAAAATGGTGCCGTCTATGGTCGTTCTCTATTTTGTTTTGGTAGTTATTATTTTGGTAATAAACTACAGCGAAGTTCCAAGATACTTAGCTTTAATTGTCACTGATGCGTTTAATGCCGATTACTACCCAAAAGATGACTCATTCTTAGGCGGTATTCTCGGTGCTTCGATTTTACACGGCATAAAGCGTGGTGCATTTTCTAACGAAGCTGGTTTAGGAACTGCTGCAATGGCACATGGTGCGGCTAAAACGGATGAGCCTGTTCGTGAAGGCTTAGTAGCTATGCTTGGGCCAGCTATTGATACATTAATTGTTTGTACATTAACCGCTTTAGCAATATTGGTTACCGGAGTTTGGGAAACGACGAGCACAAATGGTGTTAGTCTTACCGCTGCAGCTTTTGAGTCTGCAATTCCAGATGTTGGGCAATATCTACTAATGATATGTGTTTTTGTATTTAGCGTATCCTCACTGTTCTCCTATGCATATTATGGGAACAAGTGTTTGTCCTTTCTAATTGGAGGAAAACACAAATTCTACTACAATTATCTTTATATCGCAAGTATTGTGTTGGCAGCAACAACTGATTTTGAAGCGATGATTAATTTTATCGATGGTGTCTTTGCACTTATGGCTATTCCAACTATGACAGCAACTATAATATTAGCACCAAGGGCGATTAAATCTGCAAAAAGCTATTTTGAACAATTGAAAAGTGAATGAGTTTTCATATTTTCATTGCATTAATATTTCCAGCACAGCTTCATGGCAAAGCTGACAACTTTTATAAAATACTATGAGTAATTACCACATAAAACACCTTGAAGAGTACTTTCAAGTCTATCGTAAATCAATAGAACATCCAGAAGCATTTTGGGAGGAAATAGCTGAAGAGCATTTTACGTGGCAGAAACGTTGGGATAATGTTTTGAGTTGGGATTTTTCCAAACCAGAAGTCAAATGGTTTGACGGAGCAAAACTCAATATAACGGAGAATTGCCTTGATCGGCATTTGTATACAAGAGGAAATAAAACGGCTATTCTATTCGAGCCAAACAATCCAAACGCGCCGGCAGAACATATAACTTATAAGCAATTACACGAACGCGTTTGTCGTTTTGCAAACGTACTCAAGGATCAAGGCATAAAGAAAGGTGATCGTGTTTGTATGTATTTACCAATGATACCAGAGTTGGCTATTTCTGTACTGGCTTGTGCACGTATTGGAGCGATACATTCTGTTGTATTTGCTGGGTTTTCATCTACAGCATTAGCCACCCGAATTAATGACTGTGAAGCAAAGATGGTAATTACTTCAGACGGTTCATATCGAGGTGCTAAAACTATTGATCTAAAAGGTATCGTGGATGAAGCTTTAGTAGATTGTCCAGGTGTTACGTCAGTTTTAGTAGCCAAACGTATCAATTCTGAAGTAGCTATGAAGGAAGGTCGTGATCTTTGGCTACAACCACTTTTAGATGAAGCATATGCCGATTGTGCAATCGAAGTTATGGATGCTGAAGATCCACTTTTTATTCTCTATACATCTGGGTCTACTGGAAAACCAAAAGGGATGATGCATACATCTGCAGGTTACATGATCTATTCAGCCTATACTTTTAAAAACGTATTTCAATATAAAGAGGATGATATTTATTGGTGTACTGCAGATATAGGTTGGATTACGGGTCATAGTTATATCGTGTATGGTCCATTAGCGAATGGTGCAACAACGGTTATGTTTGAAGGTGTACCTAGTTATCCGGATTTTGGACGCTTTTGGGATATTGTTGAGAAACATAAAATCAATCAATTTTATACGGCGCCAACTGCAATTAGAGCCTTAGCCAAACATTGCATAGAATTGGTGGAGAAGTACAATTTATCATCACTTAAAGTCTTGGGAACTGTTGGTGAACCTATTAATGAAGAGGCATGGCATTGGTACAATGAAAATATAGGAAAGAAGCAAAGCCCAATTGTAGATACCTGGTGGCAAACCGAAACTGGTGGTATTATGATTACACCAATACCTTTTTCAACACCTACAAAACCAACTTATGCAACCTTGCCATTTATTGGTATTCAACCAGCGTTAATGGATGAAAATGGGGAAGAAATCAAGGGCAATCAAGTTGACGGACGTTTATGTATAAAACATCCCTGGCCGTCCATGGCAAGAACCATTTGGGGAAATCATCAGCGCTATAAAGACACCTATTTTTCTGCTTTTAATGATAAATATTTTACTGGTGATGGCGCTTTAAGAGATGCTACGGGTTATTATAGAATCACGGGTCGAGTAGATGATGTCATTATCGTTTCTGGTCACAACTTAGGTACGGCGCCTATAGAAGATGCTATTAATGAACATCCAGCTGTTGCCGAAAGTGCGATTGTAGGTTTTCCTCATGCTATTAAAGGAAATGCTTTGTATGGTTATGTAACCTTAAAGGAATCTGGAGAAGGACGCGATCACGATAATTTACGCAAGGAGATTAATCAGCTTATTACAGAAAAAATAGGACCGATAGCAAAGCTGGATAAAATTCAATTTACAAATGGATTACCTAAAACGAGATCTGGTAAAATCATGCGTCGCATACTACGTAAGATTGCCTGTGGAGAAGGAGATAATCTAGGAGATATAAGTACACTTCTTAACCCTGAGGTGGTACAGAGCGTAAAAGACAATGCGCTATTATAACATAAGAAACCCCGAAGATTATTTCTTAGGGGTTTCTTATATATATAGTAAGTGATTAGCTCTTTAGATTATCTCGTGGCTGGGTAAACTCTTTTTTATCTTTTACCTGATTATTAATCTCTTTGCCGTGAGTGGCCTCTAGATTAATCGCTTGTTCTTTTTTACTTGTTTTCTCTGGATTAGGTGTTGTATTACTCATGATTATAATTTTTAATGTTTACTTAAAGATAATTTGAAACTAGTGTTTTACAGAAGCAATTAATAAACCTTAACCATCCATTGTTAAAAAATGTGAACAGTCGTGCTTGAAGATTAGAGCTGTAGGTGTGAGTAGTTTTGAGAGAGTTTACTGGTTCAAAAATGTGCTAATTTGGATATTAAGGAACACACATCAAAAACGACTAAGGTTATAAATCTCTTAAAGCCATTATTGGTACAGAGGTATTTTATTATATTTCAATAAATCTAAAATAAATACAACGATGAAATCATCCTTTTTTGATATAATCCAATCTGAAACGCCCGTCTTAGTAGACTTTTATGCAACATGGTGCGGGCCTTGTAAAACACTGGGACCTATTCTAGAACAAGTAAAAGACGAACTAGGTGATCAAGTGAAAATTGTAAAAATAGACGTAGATAAAAATCAGCCGCTTGCTGCTCAGTACAACGTGCGAGGAGTGCCTACTATGATTCTCTACAAGGGAGGTAAGCAGGTATGGAGACAGTCTGGTGTTCTAGATAAAAGCGCGATTGTTGAGGTGGTAAAAACAGCATAGATGATTATATTAATTTCTCCAGAGCAAACTGCTATTAATGAGATAGAGATCTTGCATCAACTCTTTGAAGCTGGGTTGTCTCATTTTCATCTTAGAAAACCAGATGCAAGTCTTAATGAGCACATAGCATACCTGAATATGGTTGATGTTACGTATCACAATCGTATCATGACGCACAACTTTCATAAAGAGCTGTGTAATCAATTTAACATTATGGGTGTACATCTAGAGGAAGCGATGTGGAGAGCACAAGGTGACCGTCTAGAGGACTATGTAATCTCATTTACTAGCAAAGGAAATATCGTGTCTTCCTCTTATCACGAGCCAGAAGATCTTGCTTCGCAAGCAGTGCGTTTTGCATATACATTATTAAGTCCTGTGTTTTCGGCAATTTCTAAGAGTGATATGCAAGGAAGAGGTTTTGATGTGCATCACATTAATAAGGATATTGTGGGCATGGGAGGAATAAATGCAACCACAACTCCAGAAGCACTAAAACTTGGTTTTAAAGGAGTAGGAGCGCTAGGTGGTATATGGAATGCAGATGATCCTGTAGCAGCCTTTGTGGAGATGAAGACCGCTTTCGCGAAAGCGAATACCTAACCTTTACTATATTTGCACCATGGCAAAACGAGGAACTCCTAAGAACACGAAAAATAAAGCAAAGCATTCTAAGCTTATGGATCGTAAGAAAAAGAAAGAGCGCGAGAAAAAAGACGCTAGTGAAGCGCGATTACTCGAAGCAAAAGAAAAGATGAAAGCTCTTAAAGAGAAAGAAGAATAATAATAAAAGCGTCCTGATGGACGCTTTTTTTGGTTTTAGAGCGTAACATATTGATAGTAAAGACGTCATTTTAATAGTTTAGGCAACCATTTCAATTTTTCTAGCGTCTATATATTAAATAACCATCTTATGACGACACTTATAAAATTCATTCTCACATTACTTACAATAACCTGCGCTACTGGGGCAGCAGCACAATCTTATAGTGTAACCGTAATTGATGAAAGGACTAAAGAGCCCATTCCTTTTGCGACTGTAAAATTATCTAAAAACACA
>CBFHYD010000043.1:0-18451 GCA_965659975.1 Winogradskyella sp.
GTTGTTGACGCTCTTTCTAAAGCACCGTTGGAATCCGTTTCCATTTATTTTAATAACACTACAATTGGAACCACCACCAATCCCTGTTACTCTTTTTTTCATTTTTTTGAAATTTCACTTCTTAATTGCCGACTCGTAGATTTCAATCCATTCTTCTACAGTCATTTTTCCCATAAGTTCTTTAATAAGATCATAAGGGATGTCATCTACTTTTTTAAATCGAACACAGCTTTTTCCCATATCCAATTTGTAATTTGAATGCTTTGGATATTCCTTTACAAACCAATCATACAGTTCTTTTTTTGTATATAACCCAGAATGATAGAGCGCAATAAAATTCTTTTGAGAGGCAATATTTATGAATGGTAATGGCGGAAATGGCTTACAATGGTAACCTGGTGGATAAACCGATTTTGGAACAAAATAAGCTGGCATACCATATCCCATTCCTGATTCCAAACCTTCTGGCATATTATCCTTAATCAGATTATGGAGTTTTGTCATTGGCGCTTTGCGCTCTTCTGGCAGTTGATTAATGTAGTCCTCTGGTGAGTCTGCTTTGTATTGCATTACTGTGTTGATTTAGTAACCTCTAAGTTAGCAAAATCTCGCTTTAATTTTATCCACTATGGTTTGAGCTAACTTTTCTTTGCTTTCAATCGTCCAACCAGCAACATGTGGACTGAGAATTACATTCTCAGCTTCGATAAGATATTTAAAAGCATCTGGTAGTTCTGCGTTAAATAGCGATTCAAAAGATGCTTTTTCGTATTCTAACACATCTAATCCAGCACCTAAGACTTTACCTGATTGTAATGCAGAGACCAAATCTTTGGTGACAACACTTTTTCCACGAGCAGTATTAATGAGCCAAAATGGTTTTGTAAAGGCATTTATAAAACCAGCATTCACCATATTTATGGTTAATTCTGTTTGGGGCGTATGCAGACTCAACACATCTGCTTCTTTTTGCAATTCTTCTAAGGTCACCTGTCTGCAATTTGCGTCACCAACTCTATCTTTAATATCGTAACATAAAACTTCAACATCAAAGCCACGAAGTTTTTTTGCAAAAGCTTTTCCCATATTACCGTATCCAATAAGCCCAACAGTTTTTCCATCGAGTTCTATTCCACGATTGGCTTCCCGCAGCCATTTCCCTTGTCCTACTTCATTATCTGCCTTGTTGAGTTTATTAAATAATGATAGTAGCATTGCCAATGCATGTTCTCCGACTGCATTACGATTACCTTCTGGTGCATTAAAAAGAACAACGTCTTTTTTTTCGGCATAATCACAATCAATATTTTCTAAACCAGCGCCTACACGACCAATGAATTTTAGATTTTTTGCTGCTTCCAAAAATGACTTATCAATTGAAAATCTACTACGAATTATGATGCCATCGTACTCAGAAATTTTAGCTTCTATTTCTGGTTTTGTAGACTCATAATCCTCATGATTGGTAAACCCTAAATCATTGAGTTGATTTATGAGCAATTCGTGATTTGTATCTAGATGAAGTATTTTCAAATCCAAGGATATTCGGTTTGCGTCATTTCATGTTCTACCTTTCCAGTATGTGCTGTGTCTAATTTTTCGAATAACAATAAATGCACTTCTTCGCCATTTTTTGTCGATGGATTATGCTCTACACCTTTTGGGACAACAATAAGTTCGCCTTCTTTTACTATTTCAGTTCGGTCTCTAAACTGCATGTATAGTGTGCCTTTAATTACCTGAAATAATTCATCTTCATCTTCATGACTATGCCAAACAAATTCGCCTTTTATCTTGGCAAGAATCACTTGCATATTATCGACAGTTGCAATACGATGAGGATGCCATTGTTTTGTAAACAAAGTGTGTTTGGCTTTATTGTTTTCATTCAATAAAGTTATGAAAAGGAATTCTATTAGATACCAAGTATAAGCTTTGCAATCCAGAAATAGAGTAAAATTCCTAAGATGTCATTACTTGTGGTGATAAATGGACCTGTTGCGATTGCTGGATCTATGCCGCGTTTATCAAGGAATAAAGGCACAAAAGTCCCAATAAGTCCTGCCATTACAATTACAGCAACTAGTGAGGCAGAAATAGCAAAAGCAGTTTTCATTTCGCCTTGAGTGAGCCAAACAAATAAAAATAGAAATATAGCAAGGATGACGCCATTTAATACTGCCAGAAGCATTTCTTTGAGCAAGCGATTGTTTACGCTTCCCTTGACATCATCATTTGCTAAACCTTGCACAATAATAGCACTGGATTGCACACCAACATTACCAGCCATTGCCGCAATTAAAGGTGTGAAAAAGAAAAGAATAAAGGCTTCTCCTTTAAACGCTTCTTGGAAACCTTCCATAATTATAAAGGCGCCAATTCCACCTACTAATCCTAAAAATAGCCAAGGTAAACGCGCACGTGTGAGTTCTAATATACTATCATCTGAGTCTACGTCTTGAGTAATACCTGCAGCTAACTGGTAGTCTTTTTCGGCTTCTTCTTTTAAAACATCTACAATATCATCAATTGTAATTCTACCTAATAGTGTTTGATTTTCATCAACTACTGGTATAGCTTCTAAATCGTACTTAGCCATAACCTTTGCGACATCTTCAACATCATCATTGACGTTTACCCAATCTACATTGTCCTTGGAGATGTCCACAATTTTTTCTTCACTTTTGGCTGTAATCAAATCCTTTAAGGATAGACGACCAATGAGTTTTTCTTCTTTATTTACAACATAGATAGAATGTACTCTCGTTACATCTTTTGCCTGACCGCGAATACGTCTAATACAACCTGCAACTGTCCAAGTACCATACACCTTAACCAATTCTTTTGCCATTAAAGCACCAGCTGTACTTTCGTCATAGGTTAGAAGTTCTTTAATTTCTGCCTTGTGCTCTTCATCTTCAATTTGAGAGATTACAGCTTCTTGGCGTTCCTCAGGTAATTCTGATATAATATCCGCCGCATCATCGGTATCAAGTTCCTCGACCTCTTCGGCAATTTCTTTTGCAGAAAGATTTTCTAAGATTTTCTCCCGAACATCTTCGTCAAGCTCGGTTAAGATGTCTGAAGTTGTTTCGCTATCAAGAAGTTTTATGATGTAGATTGACTCTGGAAAATCAAGGTCATCAAGAATTTCCGCAATATCTGCATAGTGATACTCACTGAGAAGGCTTTTAAGCTCCTTTTCATTTTCGTTTTCGACAAGAATCTCAACCCTTTCTATGAGCTCATCTGTTAGCTGAAATTGGATATTTTCTTGAGTTTCTTCCACTTTAAAAAGATCTTTCTATCAATCGAATTTAATTGATGGTTGGATATTAATTTTTGTCCCTTTCAATTAAGGTCGTCAATTCTATAAATTGCGCAACACTTAATTGTTCTGGACGCTGCCCAAAGATAGTATTTGCTTTTAAATTATCGGAGAGATTGAAAACTTTTAGACTATTGCGAAGTGTTTTACGGCGTTGTTGAAATCCAGTTTTTACGACTTTGAAGAATAATGTTTCGTCACAAGGCAATTGAAAATTTTCCTTACGCCTCAGAAGCAAGACGCCAGAATCTACTTTTGGAGGTGGATTAAAAACATTCGGTGACACGGTAAATAAGTATTCTGCCTTATAAAAAGCTTGAGTTAACACGCTTAGAATACCATATATTTTATTACCTTCTTTGGCACAAATTCGTTGCGCAACTTCTTTTTGAAACATCCCTGAGAATTCCGGAATTTGGGCGCGCATTTCTAAAGTTTTGAAGACAATTTGAGATGATATATTGTATGGAAAATTACCAATTATCGCGAATGGTTTTCCGTCAAAAACTGTATTGAGATCATATTTTAAAAAGTCCTGCTCGTAGATTCTGTCGGCTAAGTTGAGGTAGTTGGCTTTAAGATAGTCTACTGATTCAGTGTCTATTTCAACAACATGAGTTGTGATTTCTTTTTGTAAAAGATACTTTGTCAAAACACCCATTCCAGGACCAATTTCTAACACATCATTATAACCTTCCAGAGACAGAGTATCTGCAATTTTTTTAGAGATATTTTCATCTTTAAGGAAGTGTTGACCAAGATGCTTTTTTGCTTTTACAGACATTTAATTAAAGTTTACGGAATACTCATCAATGACTTCGAGCTCTGTCCTAAAGGCTAACATTTTATCCGCAAAACGTTTTAATCCATCCTGCCTAAGCCTATTTGCATGGTTGTCATAGTAGTCTTCAAGTGCCTCTCTTGAGTGTGCGCGGTATTGAATAGAGTAGGTTTGCCCACCCATTTCTTCATCAACTAATACTTTGGTAAGTTTAGCTTCTGTAAACTTCCCTGTTGAAAGTACTTGCGGTATATGCGCTTTAATCCAAACTAACCATTCTTCATGGAGGCTATCGTCAATGTTTACTGTTACGTTATAAATTATCATAAATTAATTAATACTATCACCTCTGAGCATTCTAAACTTCTTGCGAGCCTCCACAAAATAAATACTGTCTTCATGCTCAAAAATGATTTTTTCATAAAGAGGTTTTGCCTCTTCTGGTTTTCCTAAATGGGTGTTGTACAGTTCTGCCAAGTAGAAGTAAGCATCGTCGATGAAAATATCTTCGCGATAATCTGCAATGATTTTTTGATAATTTACTTCGGCTTTATCGTATTGCTCTTGTTTTTCAAAAAGTTTCGCTTGAGCAAATAAGGCTTGATCGATAATACTTTCACCATTATGCTCGGTAAGTACCTTATCTAATAGTTTTATGGCGTCTGAAGTCTTTTTTTGAAATGCGAATAAATCCGCCTTTGCGTAATATTTTAAAGCAGTTTGTGTGGTATCATCCCATTTGTTGTCTGAGATTAATAGTTTTAAATCTAAAGCATCATTAGCAATAAGTTGTGATGTAGAAGCTTTCAATACTTTCAGTTGAGACTCTGCCCAATCAAAATCGCCTTTATAGTAACTTGTCTTTGCTATTTTGTAGGCAGCTTCTTGAGCAATTGTGCTATTTTTTAGATTGGCTTTTATTTGCGTGAAAAAGATGAGTGCCTCGTTAAACTTTTCTTGCAATACTAAAATATCACCCAATTTTAATTTGACCAATGCTTCTTGATATGGAGAAATATCTAACTTATAGGTCTCCTTTAGAAAATTTGAAGCGTCTTCAGGCTTATCGTAATTAAATGCCAAAAATCCACCATACGCTAATTGTAAAGGCAAAGACATATCATTTTTACCAAATTCTTCAAAAAGTCTAAGGTAAGTCTCGTTGATGGTATCTAACTCTTTTTGGTTTTCATTTTCGGCACGCATCTCTAATAAAGATTGATGTGCCAATAAGAGCAAGTCTATATCTTGTGAGGTCTCTAAAATATAGTTGAAAATATCTGTAGCCGTTTCTTTATCGTTATCATCTTGAGCAGTAATAGCAAGATCAATAATGCGTTCTAAAGTTTCAGGATTACGTTTGTACAAGGCTTTCTCCTGAATGAAGGATTTTCTGTAATCTCTTTGTTGAACATAAAGCCAGCTTAGCAAATCATACCAATGAAAATCAGGACTTTCTTGTATTCTTCTTAATAGAAGTACACGTAAATTTTTATTGTTTTCAGCATCACTATTTTCCGATATGAATTGACTAAGATTTCGCTTTATATTGTTTAAAGCATTGGGTTTATAGTCGACATAATCAATGTAATTGGCAAACATGTTTTTAACATCGCCCATATCTCCATAAATCCGTGCCAATTGAATGTTGAAGTTTTTATTAGGCAACAAATCCTTAGCCTTATTGTACGCTGTTATTGCTTGTGGTAAAAGTGAATGTATTTCGAAGCGTTGTCCGATACCATAAATATGAGAAGGCTTCTCATCCATGTAACTGATAGCTTCCTTGTAAAGTTCTTCTGCTTTAGAAAGGCTATCCATTAACTGAAAATTATACCCCAACTCTATCACAAAAACGGGTATCCGAGAACGCTCAATACGCTTTTCCAAAAGCAATTTTGCGTCTTGGTACTTTTCGAGTTGCTGATAGGTGTCCGTTATTTTATAAATATAATTGTATGCGTACGGCTTGCTTTGATATAATTTCTTGTAAATCACTAATGCCTTTGCAAACTCACCGCGTTTGTAATAATCGTCGGCCAATAACAAATCCTTCTGTTCTGGCCGTTGACTAAAAACAGAAACGGTACAAAACAGAAAAAAGGTAATGCTTACAATGAAATTATTTAATCTCATAAGATGTAAATATAACAAATGGTGCTATTAGATATTGTAAAAGACATCATAAAAAATGCCCGAAAAATTTCAGGCATTTTGAGTTGATTATGTCTTAACTAATTTTATCAAACCCTGTATAAGGTTGTAAAATTTCTGGGATGTCAATCCCATTTTCAGTTTGGTGATTTTCTAAAATACTCGCGAGTATTCTCGGTAATGCTAAGGCACTACCATTAAGTGTATGTACCAATTCATTTTTCCCTTCAGCGTTTTTGAAACGTAATTTTAATCGATTAGACTGAAAGGTTTCAAAATTTGAAACAGAAGATACTTCTAACCAGCGTTCTTGAGCTGCTGAGAATACTTCAAAATCATAAGTCAAAGCAGATGCAAAAGTGAGGTCGCCACCGCACAAACGAAGAATTCGATATGGTAATTTAAGTTCTTTTAATAGTTCTTGAACATGTGCTACCATACTATCAAGCGCTTCATATGATTTCTCTGGATGTTCTACTCTAATAATTTCAACTTTATCAAACTGATGTAATCGATTTAATCCTCGAACGTGTGCACCATAACTTCCGGCTTCACGACGAAAACATGGTGTATATCCCGTAATACCAATAGGTAAATCACCTTCAGAAAGAATAACATCTCTAAAAATATTTGTACCAGGAACTTCAGCAGTAGGAATAAGATAAAGATCATCACCTGTGACATGGTACATTTGTCCTTCTTTGTCTGGTAACTGTCCAGTTCCAAAACCAGAAGCTTCGTTTACCAAAAGTGGTAATTGGTATTCTGAGTATCCAGCTTCAGTATTTTTATCTAAAAAATATGCAATCAATGCACGTTGAAGTTTAGCACCTTTTCCCTTATAAACAGGGAATCCAGCACCAGTAATTTTATTACCTAATTCAAAATCGATAATATCATATTTTTTGGCTAATTCCCAGTGTGGCAATGCGCCTTCATTCAAAATTGGGACATCACCTTCACGAAATGTTTCTAAGTTATCTTCATCAGAGTTTCCACTTGGAACAATAGCGTTAGGAACATTAGGTATTTTATATAATATAGTGTTAAGTGCATCTGCCTTAACAGCTAAATCTTGTTCCATCTCCTTAATGCTTTCCTTTAAAGTAGATGTTTTTGCTTTTGCAGCGTTAGCTGCATCGGCTTGCCCAGATTTAAATAGATTTCCAATCTCCTTAGAAATAGAATTCATTTCGGCTTTAGCCGCATCTAATTGCGTCTGTAGTTCTCGTCGTTCTTCATCAAATTTTAATACATCGTCAATTAATGGTTTAGCGTCGATATTTCGTACAGCCATGCGCTCTAAAATTTCTTCGCTATTTTCTCTTATAAAAGGAACTTGTAACATTGTGTAATTTTATAAACGCTTATTTTCCACAAAGCACTGCTATTATTGCTTTGGGCCTAAGCTATTAACAAGCGACAAAAGTAAAAAGATTTTGTGGGTGATGAAATTAAAAAGTGCTTATTTACTTGGCAAAATCCAATCGTTGTGCGAAAAATAATTCCATTTGGCAGTTGCCATATCAACCTCGGGATTTATGAGTTGTTTAGACCGCTTACCATTGATACTTACATAACAAGTCACAAAAACAGAAACTGATTTGCCTTCAGCGGCAAATTTTTCCTTAATTCGCTGGGAGAATTGCCATATAAAATCTGGCTTAGTACTTAAATTGCGTTTCTGTTTTGTAGTCACATAATCGTTTAAGCTAAAAGGGATAATTTGGTTTGTTTCTTTGTCAACAATCCTGAAATTTATTGAACCACTTCTTGTTCTTAGCATCATACGCCAAGATAATCGATGACCTTCTTCTGTCCATAAGACATTGTCTTCTATAAAATGATGACGCAGTGGCAATCCAATTTGAAGTAAGAAATAAATAGAAAAACCTGCAGTTAATATTTTGCTTGATGATGGTATTGAAATGTCATTTCCTTCGTAAAGTGTTCTCTTTTTCAGGAAGATATTCCGTATTGTTTTTGGTTCGAAAAAGAACACAGAATACGCTAATGACAAAAATGGAAAGATGCCAATATGGAAAACGCAAGCGTTGAATATGTGAAAAAATATTGATGCAAAAAAGGCATATTTTCGAATTGGCTTATAAAGTAGTAAAGGAATAATAAGTCCATCAAAAATAATCCCTGAATACGCGATAAAATAGTGCAGCCATTTTTCTTGAAGTAGGCCTCCAATTGCTGGGAAATGCGATTTTCCTTGCATTAAAAGCGCTACGACACTTGTGTCTAACCAATCAGGATAGAATTTAGCTAAAGATGCGTAGGTGTATATGATGAATAGTTGCAGAATAATTATCCAACGACACCAATTAGGCATTGCAATAGACTTGATTTTTGGATTCAGTTTAGCATCTATAGAAGCATAACGATGTGCTGGCAATAATACCATTACAAAGCTGAATATCATCAATAAATAATAATGATTGTTATAGGAAGATTTCTGCATTAGGTAGGATGCACTCCACATAATAGCAAAGCTAAGCATGCTAAGTCTGTATTTGTAACCAAGCATAACAAAAAGTCCAAAAACTCCCATTACCACATAATAGACATACATCCAATTACCTGGTAATGGTTGAAGAAAACCAAATCCAATAAAATTAAATGTAAATTCAGGTTCAATAAGGGTTTTGTCAAGCCAACCCGTAAAAATTGCTCCAACAGATTCTAAAAAACAAAGTAAACCAAAAATAATTCTGAAAACTATCAGTGATGAGTTATCGATGTTTCTGAAGAGAAAATTATTCATTTAATGACAGAATGTAATCTAAGGAAAATGATTTGTCCTTTTGTAGTTGGGTTTTTAAAGCGTCTATAGACTCAAATTCTTTTTCGTCTCTAATTCTCTTGAGCATCTCAATCACAATCTCATCACCGTAAATATCATCAGTGAAATCAAAGAAATGAACTTCTATAGAGTGAGACTTATTTTTTATAGTTGGGTTGTGTCCAATATTCATCATACCATAATATAGTTTTCCACCTATATTAGATTGCACGACATATACGCCATCTTTTGGTATAAGTTTATAGTCTTCTTCGATATAAATATTGGCTGTAGGAAATTGAATTGTGCGACCTAATTTTTGACCTTTAACCACCTTACCAGTCAGGAAGTAGTTGTAATTTAAGTACTTATTAGCCAACATAACTTCGCCGTTTATTAAGGCCTTTCTTATCTTGGTTGAGCTAACCGTAACTTCTGCAATATCTTTAGCAGGAATTTTCTCTATTTTAAAATTGAATTCTTTTGAAAACGCAATCAGATCGTCAATGTTGGCACTACGATTTTTTCCGAATTGATGATCGTAACCAATGACAATATGTTTGGCATTAAGTTCTTCAATAAGAATATCCTTAACATATGCTCTTGCAGACAAATTCGAGAATGCTTTTGTGAATGTCTTGACGCAGATTAATTTAATTCCAAATTTCTCCAGCAAGAATTTTCGTTCTCTAATGGTTGTCAAGAGCTTAATTGTCTCATCCTGATTAAGAACCATTCTTGGATGAGGGAAGAAGGTTAAAACACTTGGAATTAGATTTTCTTTTTTGGCAATAGTCTTAACTCTTTTAAGTATTTTTTGATGTCCTACATGTACGCCGTCAAACGTTCCAATTGTTAAAGTTTTAGGGAATAAACCAGAATTTAATGACATTGACAGAATTATTTAAAAAATGTTAAGAATATGTAAAAAAAAGTATAAATTTGAAGCTATTATATTTTTGAACCATTTTGTATGATTACAAAAGTACAACTAACATCAATAAATAACTTAATAATAACTAACCAAAAAAAAGACAGTTTTTTATTAATTAAAAAATAATAAAGGGCTTTTTCAATTACATTAATTAAACTCACATCAAATGAAAAAAAATCTTTACTTTTTAGTAGCTGCATTTTTCTTGATTTCGTTGTTTTCTTTCTCTCAGCAAAGAACTTGTCATTCACATGAGTTGCTTACGCAGCAGTTAGAGGCAAATCCTGAATTACAAGACAGAATTGATCAATTAAATCGCTACGCACAAGAACGCTTAGATAATGGGACATTACAGCGCCAAAACGGTGTTATTTATGTTCCAGTGGTTGTTCATGTCGTTTGGAATACGGCAAATCCTATTGAAAACATTAGTGATGCTCAAATTGAATCACAAGTTGATGTTATCTATAAGGATTTTAGAGGTTTAAATGACGAGTTTGCGAACATTCAAGCAAATTTTTGGCCTCAAGCGGCTGATATGGAAATTGAATTCTATTTAGCGCAAATCGATCCAAACGGAAACCCAACTAACGGTATTACAAGAAACGAAAGTTCTACGGCATCATGGGGAACAGGAGATGCTATCAAATTCTCTGCACAAGGTGGTACAGACGCATGGGATCCAACAAGATATTTCAACTTCTGGGTTGGAAATATTGGTGGCGGTATTTTAGGATACGCTACTTTCCCAACGAGTGCAGGAGATCCTAATGATGGTATCGTAATGAGTCCTCAGTATTTTGGTTCTAGTGACTACGAAGCTGCTGCAGGTGAAACATTTTATTTGTCTGCTCCGTTTGACAAGGGTAGAACTACAACTCACGAAATAGGGCACTATTTAGATTTACGTCATATTTGGGGAGATGGCCCATGTGGTGCAGATGACTTTGTGACAGACACGCCTGAATCAGGAGCTCCAAACTTTGGATGTGCCCTTGGTTCTATTGATTGTGGATCAGAAGATATGCCTCAGAATTATATGGATTATAGCGATGATGCTTGTATGGGACTTTTTACAGAAGGTCAGAAAAACAGAATGCGCGCAGTATTCGATCCAGGTGGACCAAGAGAAGATTTAGCTCAACCACCATTTCCGTTTTTAATTAGTATCGATGCTGGCAGTCAAGACCAGAGTCTTTGTAATACAGCAGGAACTGTAGATATAGATTTTACATACACGTTAAGTGATCCAACTTTTACTGATACAGTTACATTCTCTGCAACAGGTTTACCTGCTGGGGCTTCTGCAACTTTCAGTCCAATATCTGCCAATGCAGATAATACGCCTGTGACTATGACCATTACAGGTTTAGGTTCTGCTGCTGCAAACACATATAATGTAGGTGTTGAAGCGACTGACGGTGTTGATGTTGTTCCAACAAGTACAAGCTTAGACGTATATGATGGCAATTTCACGGCTTTATCAGCGGTTAATCCGCTTGATGGAGCAACGAGTACACCAACAACATTATTAATTGAATGGACAGAAGATACAAACGCAGCTGCCTATGAAGTAGATGTTGCTACTGATGCTGGTTTCACTAACGTGATTGCTTCTGGCGTACCAGACAGACCAGAATTCGAAGTAATGCTTTCTAATTCTACAACATACTATTGGAGAGCACGTGCTGTCAATGATTGTGGTGAAGGTGCTTACGTTTCAGCAAGTTTTGAAACAGGGAACGTAGTTTGTAATGTTTATCCAGGAACAGATACACCAAAACCAATTCCTGCAACTGGAACTTCTGGACTTATGGATCCGTCTGCAATCGTAGTTACAGATGCTTTAGAAATTACAGACGTAAATGTTACGATTGATTTAACACACTCATGGAATTCTGATCTGGATATTACTCTTGTTGGTCCGGATGGAACAACAGTAGATTTAAGTAGCGATAACGGTGGTTCTTCGGATAACTATGCTGGCACAGTATTCGATGACGATGCTGCAGACCCTATTACAAGTGGTACAGGGCCTTTTTCAGGTTCATTCTCACCAGAACAACCTTTATCCGTGTTTAATGGTACAGGTGCAAGTGGTACATGGACGCTTGAAATCGTTGATGATACAGGTGGAGACTCAGGTAATCTAAGTAGCTGGTCATTAGAAATTTGTGGTACTCAACAAACTGACATAGACGGAGATGGTGTTGCAGATTTGGATGATAACTGTCCAGATACACCAAATACGGATCAGGCAGACTTAGACGGTGATATGATTGGTGATGTTTGTGATGACGATGTAGATGGTGATGGTGTTTTAAATGAGGATGACAACTGTGAGTTTACCGCTAATCCAGATCAAGCAGATATAGATAACAATGGTATAGGCGAAGCTTGTGATGAAATTTGTGCATTAGGTGATGCTTTGGATACACCAATCTTCATAACAGATGATCAAACCGAACCTCAGGTATATTTATCTGAAATTGTTATTGAAGATAATTTTGAAATAAGCGATATCAACGTAACTATAGATATTAACCACACTTGGAATAGTGACTTAAGAATTGTTCTTATAGAACCAAGTGGTACAGATTTCATTATCTTATCTGACCAAAATGGTGGTTTTAGTGAGAATTATAATGGTACTACATTTGATGATCAAGCAACTACACCTATAACTGCTGGTACTGGACCTTTTACTGGTTCATTTATTCCAGAAGATCCATTATCAACGTTTAATGGTGCTGGCTCTGCAGGAACATGGACTTTAGGAATCGTTGATTTCTTTAATGGAGATGGTGGAGCATTAAATAGCTGGTCTATTGAAATCTGTGGATTTAGATTCCCAGGTGATTACGATGGAGATGGTGTTGGCGATGATGTTGATAACTGTGTGTTCACAGCTAATTCAGATCAATTAGATACAGATGGCGATGGTATTGGTGATGAGTGTGATGACGATGATGATAATGACGGCGTATTAGATGTCAATGATAACTGTCAGTTTGTAGTTAATCCGGATCAAGCGGATAATGATGGTGATGGAGCAGGTGATCTCTGTGACGATGACGATGATAATGATGGTGTATTAGACGTTGATGATAACTGTCAGTTTATTGCTAATCCGGATCAAATAGATGTTAACAATAATGGGGTTGGAGATCTTTGTGATATTGTAGCACCAAATGATATTGTTACACCAAATGGTGACGGAATTAATGATACTTGGATGATTGGTAGTATTCAATTATATCCAGGAACTAAGGTTGAAATCTACACAAGATCAGGAAATCTAATATTCTCCTCTACTAATTACTTTAATGATTGGGCTGGAACTAACGAAAATGGTCGTGTCGTACCAACAGGTTCATATTATTATAGAGTAGATCAAGGAGGATTAGGTGACGTTATTGTTGATGGATGGTTATTCCTTAAATATTAAGACTTGCATATAAATTAAATTAAATGAATACAATGAATTTTTATAAAAACATTTTTAAAGTAGGAGCATTGTTGTTGTTTAGCACTTTATATGCTCAACAAGAACCAACATACGCTCTATATAGATATAGTATGAATGCCGTTAACCCAGCTTATGCTGCGGTTAACGGAGAATCAATGCTGACTTCGAATTTAAGAAGTCAGTGGATCGATGTCGATGGCGCACCTGAGACTCAAACAGTTTTCTTTTCAACACCACTTACTGAGAAATTAGGAATTGGTTTAACAATTATCAATGATGCGGTATTTGTTGAAAATAGAACAAGTTTCAATGTGGATCTTTCATATAAGTTAAAACTAAACGAGACGTCTGATATTTACTTAGGTATAAAGGCCGGTGCTAGAACTTATGATATAGACAGAGGTAAATTTGGATCTTTTAACTTTAATAATAGCCAAATTGATCCGTCTATTAGTAATATAGATACTGGTTTTAGACCTACAGTTGGTGCAGGGGCATTACTTATGAATGATAAATATTTTGTTTCGCTTTCGGTTCCTAACTTATTATTAAGTGAAAGAGTTGATGTAAATAATGGAAGAGTTAGTGCAGCTGGTGAGCGTGCGCATATTTATTTAGCTGGTGGATATAATTTTGATTTATCAGATAAGTTTGAATTTAGACCTTCTACTATGGTAAGAGCCGTTGGAGGTTTACCTCTATCTGCTGATATTACTGCGGCATTCAGATACCTTGAAAGATTCGAAGTTGCTGGTATGTATAGTACAGATGATAACTGGGCAGCATCAATTATGTTTAATCTTGCTGACTGGATGGATTTTGGTTATGCTTACGGAGGTGCTACTCGTAATCAGTTGAATAGTATTAATGACGGTACTCACGAAGTACTAGTTAGATTCAAATTCAATGGATCTAATAATGATGATGAGTAAATAGATAATATTTAATAATCAAAAAAGCCTCTCTTTTTAAAAAGAGAGGCTTTTTTATTTTTTAAAATTTAAACTCATTTACCATTAAATGTATTCATCGTAATATTCGTTCCTGATAGCACGAATGATTTTATTATTTTATTACAAATTTCAAGGCGCTCTTTTAGTTTCGTTTCTTCAGTTTCATTCCATTCTCCTAAGACATAATCTATTTGACGTCCTTTAGAAAAATCGTCGCTAATACCAAACCTTAGACGATTGTATTTAGACGTCTGTAACTTTGCTTGAATATCTTTTAAGCCATTATGACCACCATCACTTCCTTTCGTTTTTAAACGAAGTGTCCCAAAAGGCAAATTAAGATCATCCGTAATCACCAACATATTCTCAAGTGGTACTTTTTCCTTAGTTAACCAATACTTTAAGGCCTTTCCGCTGTGGTTCATATAGGTATTTGGTTTAAGAAAAATTAGAGTTCTTCCTTTTATTTTGTGTTGTCCAATATCACCAAGCTTTTCGGTTTTAAAACTGAATTCAGCCGTTTTCGCATAATAATCTAATATCTTAAAGCCTATGTTGTGTCTCGTATTTTCATACTTTTCACCAATATTTCCAAGTCCAATAATCAGAAATTTTTTCATGGGATCTGAAGTCTTTTTGTTCGTTTTTAGAAAAGAAAGTAACCAATCAAACATTTAAAATAGTTTGATTAAAAATAAAAAAGCATTCCGAGAAATGGAATGCTTTTTATAGTATAATCTTTTATAAGATTTATTCTTCTGTAGCAGCAGCTTCTGCAGCTGGAGCTTCTGAAGCTTCCGCTCCTTCTTCTTCCTCTTCCTCTTCTTCATCAACAACTGATAATCTACTACGTCTTACTGGACAAACAACAGTGTTATCTGGGTGCAAGAATGAATAATCATCATTAAGTAATTCAGTGATGTAAAGTTTACTTCCAATTTTTAAAGGTGTAATGTCTACAGTAATAAAATCTGGCAGTTTAGATGGCAAACCTTTCACTCTTAATTTTCTGTAAGGTCTTCTTAATACTCCACCATTCAAAACACCTTTTGAAGTTCCAGTTACTTGAACAGGAATTTCCATAGTGATTGGCTTGTCTTCGAAAATTTGATAAAAATCTACATGTAGAATTCTATCAGTTACAGGATGAAACTGAATGTCCTGCATAATTGCATTGAACGAATCACCATTATCTAAAGTAATCACAACCGTATGCGCGTCTGGAGTGTATACGAGTTTAGAGAATGCCAATTCTGGTGCTGAGAAATGCAATGGCTTGTCTCCTCCGTAAACTACGCAAGGAACCTGACCAGCATTACGTAAGGCTTTAGTCGATCTTTTGCCCACGCTTTCTCTTTGAGATCCATTAATTGTAATTGATTTCATTTTAAAAATTTAAATTAAAAATATATAAATTCCTCATTTTGAGGGCTGCAAATGTAATAATATATCCTTAAATAACTATGGAAATGAAGAAGAATTTGTAGAGTTAGAACTTACATCACAAATTTTGAGCTTATCGATTTGTTATGATGTACATTTTGCATCACTTCTGCGAATAAATTAGCACATGTAAGTACACGTATTTTAGAACTTTCTTGGGATAGAGTTATAGAGTCTGTAACTATCAGTTCTTCTAATTTAGAATTCTCAAGTCTCTCATAGGCACTACCTGACAATATAGGATGCGTACAAATCGCACGAACACTCAATGCGCCACGTTCCATCATAAGATCGGCAGCTTTGGTTAAGGTTCCGGCAGTGTCAACCATGTCGTCAACTAAAACCACGTTTTTGCCTGTAACATCACCAATCAGTTCCATATGAGAAATAACATTAGCCTTTGCTCGTTGTTTATAACAAATCACTACATCACTTTCTAATGCTTTAGAATAAGCATAAGCTCGTTTAGAACCACCCATATCAGGTGAAGCTATAGTTAAATTGTCAAGATTTAAATCTTTTAAATAAGGCAAAAATATAGTCGAAGCGAACAAATGGTCCACAGGTTTTTCAAAAAAGCCTTGAATTTGATCAGCATGTAAATCCATAGTAATGATACGTGTTGCACCAGCGGATTCTAACATTTTAGCTACTAACTTCGCGGCTATTGGCACTCTTGGTTTATCTTTTCTGTCTTGTCTTGCCCAACCAAAATAAGGTAACACAGCCGTAATATGTCTTGCTGAAGCTCTTTTAGCAGCATCAATCATTAGAAGCATTTCCATTAGATTTTCAGGACCTGGATGTGTAGAACCGATAATAAAAATTCGTGTTCCTCTTATAGACTCTTCATAAGATGGCTGAAATTCGCCATCGCTATATCTAGAAGTTATAACGTTACCTAATTTAACGCCATAAGCTTTCGCAATATTTTCGGCCAAATAGGTGCTTTGAGAACAGGTAAAAATCTTTGCTTCGGTTGTATCGTAAGACATGATATAAGGTCAATAGTTAGTTATTGTAGTACTTTTAACGAGGTCAAAGTTAGAAAAATATTCGTCGTGCTAAAAAGATAAATGCGTCTATTTTTGATAGTTAGGGTAAAATATTTTTCTATTTTTGCACACCAATATTTGCTCAAGTGGTGGAATTGGTAGACACGTTGGATTCAAAATCCAATGCTTTCGGGCGTGTGGGTTCGAGTCCCACCTTGAGTACATTACAAAGCCTTAATCTATTTGCGGGTTTTTGTTTCATATCCTTTTGCTTAACGATTTTTTTTATTTTTGAAAAAACCAATTTAACAATGCGCAATCTTACTTTAGCTTTTTTGCTGTTAGGGTTTTCATCCTATGCACAGCCCACGATTTCCAAACAAGTGATTGGTCCAGGGGGCCAAACTTTTGAGAATGGGAACAACAAACTCAGTTATTCTGTAGGAGAAGCGGTGGTTGGCGCTATGACTGATGATGAAGGAAGATTTCAGTTAGGCAATGGGTATTACCCTTCATTAAACCTATCCACGCTAAACACAGAAACCCCTGAACTGCAGCTTCAAGTTAAAGTTTTTCCAAATCCTACTAAAGAAGTGATTTACATCAGCCATCCTACAGAACAATCCTTTGATGTAAGGATTACAGATGTTAGTGGAAAACAAATCCTACAAACAGCGCACCAAAAACAGCAGCCTTTAGACGTTCAAACCCTAACTACAGGCACTTACTTTGTAACAGTAACGACAAAAGAATCCAAACAAACCAATACCTATAAAATCATTAAGCAATGAAAAAGTTTTACGCCATACTTTGTTTAACCATAGCATCACTAACACAACTACAAGCCCAAGCCCCACAGGGTTTTAACTACCAAGCTACGGTAAGAAACAGTGCAGGTGATTTAATCGTCAATACCAATGTGTATTTTAAGTTTAATGTGATGCAAGGTTCGCAAACAGCTGTCCCAATTTTCACAGAAACGCACTATGTCCCAACAGACGATTTAGGACAGGTAAACCTCATAATAGGACAAGGCACAGCTAATACAGGCACTTTCTCAGAATTGGATTGGTCTTTAGGAAGCTATTACTTAGGTATAGAGCTTGATACAGGCAGTGGCTATGTTGCTATGGGTACAACACAACTACTGAGCGTACCTTACGCACTATACGCAGAAAACAGCGGAAACAACACACCAACAACACCTAACTTAGAGACTGTACTTGCTGAAAACAACTCAGCCAACAATCAACAGATAAAAGATTTACAAGACCCTACTGATGCTCAGGATGCAGTTACTAAAGCTTATTTAGATACAGAGGTTTTAAACAATGTCCAAAACATAGAACAAGTCCTTACACAGGGGAATGATGCCAATGGGTTACAATTAAAGGGAATAGCAGACCCTACTGATGCTCAAGATGCGGTGACAAAGGCATATTTTGAAAACAACACTACAAGCTCAGGATTAACACCTGGAAATACTTTGGGTGATATGCTTTATTGGGATGGAGAAAATTGGACTCAAATAAATGCCCCAGAAAATAATGGAACACTTAGATTTTGTGATGGACAGCTTACTTGGGGTGCTTGTAAAGCTGAA
>CBFHYD010000044.1:0-17519 GCA_965659975.1 Winogradskyella sp.
TAGATGGACCACCGAATAAGCGGCATATGCTTCGAGCAACAAAGCCTTAAAAAGTTAAAACTTAGCCAAAGCACTAACAGTCAGTTTTTTGCTGCAGTATCTTTGCACTTAGCTATTAAATTTTAAGATGAAGGTACTTGTAACGGGAGCAACTGGAATGATTGGGCGTGAGATTGTGAAACGATGCCACGACTTAGGTATTTTTGTGAATTACCTCACAACTTCAAAACAGAAAATAAAATCAGAGTCAAATTTTCAGGGTTACTACTGGAATCCTAAAAAAAATGAAATTGACGAAAACTGTTTGGATGGTGTAGATGCAATAATTAACTTAGTTGGGGCTTCTATATCTAAACGTTGGGCAGTTAGCTATAAAAAGAAGGTATTAGATAGCAGAACAGAAACAGCAAGATTACTTAAGTCTACAATCGAATCGTATAATTATCCTGTAAAACATTTGATTTCTGCCAGTGCTATTGGTATTTACCCAAGTTCCGATACAAAATACTACGAAGAAGATTATCAAGGTGTTTCAGATTTATTTTTGGGTCAAGTAGTCAAGCAATGGGAAGCAGCCGTTGACGACTTTGAATCTATAGGCATTAAGGTGTGTAAAATTAGAATTGGGCTAGTTCTATCTAATGCAGGTGGTGCCTTACCAGAGATTGTAAAACCTATAAAATTTGGGGCTGGTGCCGCATTTGGTAACGGTGAGCAATGGCAAAGTTGGATTCATGTTGATGATCTTGCAGAGCTATTCATTTATGCTTATCAGAACAAGCTTGAAGGCGCTTATAATGGTGTAGCGCCTAATCCAGTAAGTAACAATGATCTCACTAAAATTGCCGCTCGCGTGCTAAAAAAGCCATTGATTCTTCCAAACATTCCAAAGTTTGCAATGAAGTTAGCTCTTGGGGAAATGCATATTATTTTATTCGAAAGTCAAAGGGTAAGTTCTAATAAAATCGAGTCAGAAGGATTTATGTTTCAGTTTACACACTTAGAATCTGCGCTTATTGATCTTTTAAATTAGTTTTGAAGGTGTGCTTTCCACAATTTCAATAGATTTTGTTCTCTATTTAAAAGGGAATTCTCGTTTTGTAAATAGGCCAATCTTCTATCATTATAAAACATATCAGAATTGAACCAATTCAGCGTATCTGTAACAGTATCCTTTAAAGGTCTATATGTTAAACCATTTTTAATCGAAGATTTAATTTCTACGCGTGCTGAGCCATAATGTTTTTCATCTGCCATAACCCAAGGTATCTGAAAGAACACATTATTTTTCATTAAAAAATCATAGTCATCAGCAAAAACAAAGCTTGAAGGATTTTCAAAGGACTCAGAAGATTTAGTCACAAATTCCTTAATAGTTAGCTCTTCAGCCGGACCAGCGGCATTAAATACACCATCTTGTTTTTGTTCTGCCAGGTGAATGAACCATTCAGCCACATCTCTAATGTCTATATACTGGACCAGATCATCTTGTTTACCAGGCACCAAGGTTTCACCACCTTGTTGTAATCGTATTGGCCAGTGCAAAAAACGGTTAGTTCTATCTCCAGGTCCGATCATATATGTTGGTCGTATAACAGTAGTTCTCTCTTCACCAAACGCCATTTGTGCTGCACGCTCCGAGTTAGCTTTCATCACACCATATTCCATTTCGTATTGCTCATCTTCCGTTAAACCTTCTGGAACTTCTAACGCTACATTTGTATTCACACCAAGATTTCCAGTGAGATACGGATAATAAACTCCTGTTGACGATGTGTACATATACATACCACATTTGTCTTTAAGTAAATTGGCTGTGTCTTTCGTCCATTTTACTTTTCTTCCCGAATTGTCAATGACCACATCCCAAGCTCTATTTTCTAATGCCGATAGATTGTTCTCTCTATCACCAATGAGGTGTTCTACTTTTTCAAAGGCTTCTGTAAATAATTTCGGTTTGGTCTTACCACGTGTAAAGATGGATACCTCATGTCCACGACTTATCCCATAATTAACCTGATGTGGGCCTAAAAAACTTGTACCACCAAGGATAAGAATCTTCAATTTTTTAGACTGATCAGTATTCGTCTCTTTGGTCTTTTCCGGCTTTGAATTGCAGGATAACATAGATGATCCTAATAAGGGAATAGCCAATGTAGCCAAGGCTGTTTTAGACAAGAAATCACGACGAGAATTTTTCAGTTTCATGGATATTAAGTTTCTTTAAAACTAAGAAATATTCAATTAAGTGAATTGTCAGCTATTTTGGAATTTACTTTTATGGTATAGCTTGCAATAATATCATCATTTACCATGACGTGAACATCATAATAGCCTTTACTCTTGAATTTATGATTAAATCGTATAAACCCATTTTCTTCCTTTAGGTCAGTAATAGGTAATTGCCTTTCTCCTTTTCGGAATGTATGTAGTAATGCTATTTTATCGATAGGTTTATTTTCCGCTTTTAATAAAAATTCTAACGGCTCATTCTTATAAGAATCTACAATCAGATTTTCAGGAAAAATAGGCGTTGTTTTATGTGCAAAAGCTTCGCCATATACTATTGGTCCCGGTTTAAATTTTTTATGAATTAATTCTTGATCAAGCAACCATTTTCTATCAATCGGATAATGATTCTTTGCAAATAACTGTGGTTCTGCCAAAAAATAGCCATCGTTGTAGTCTTTGATAAACATAGAATTTTCGTCTATATAACCGCTTGACCATGTGGCGTCACACAAATACCATTTGTTATTTAATTTCACCGCATTCCACGAATGATTTATGTATTCTAATGCTTCTACATTGGATTCTGGTGACCTGGCATATCCATCTATAATTTTTGCTTCAATTCCTGCCAAAAAACACATTTCTCTAATAAGGTAAGCATATCCAGTACACATGGTACGCTTACGTCTTATCAATTTTTTAAACGCTTTTTGTCTGTAAGTTTCATTCCATTCTAATAGTTTATCAGAATCGTTTTGCAACCGGCGTCTTTTTCTCAACACTTTGGTGTGCTGAGTATAATCGCCAATAATATTATGACAAACCCAGGTATGGATTGCTCTAAACTTTTCAACATCGGAAGGTAATTTGTATGTTAAATCAAAAACTAAAGTACCCAAATCATCTAAAGATCTTCCTTTGTTGAGTTTGGCAATATTGTCTGCAATAACGAAGTCTGCCTCTGCAAAATCCGAAACCTGAGCTCGCGATAATGATGAAATTAAAAGAAGTAGAAATAATCTTCTCATGGTATATTTAATATCTATTACTTCTGTATACTTTTTTCGTCGATACTTTACCCATAAGAATCACTTGGTCTAATTCCATGTCTAATTTTAGACTTATGTTTTCTGCTGAACTTTCTGAGTTAACAACCACTTTTTGAGATTTCATACCTACATAGCTAAAGATTAATACATCTCCAATCTTTAGTTTTTTAGGGAAAATAAAATCACCATTAATATCGGATTGTGTACCAATTTTACTGCCTTGTAAAATGATGTTTACGCCAGGTAACGGAAAATCACCTTCTTGAACATTGCCTTTAATTGTAAAGGTGTTCTCCTGTTTTGTAACCGTTGTCTCAGATGTAGTTGCATTTTCTTGAGCCACGACTTCACCAAATGAAAATAAAGCTAAGCATGCTATACCAACACTTCTAACTAAATTCAATTTTGATCTACCGTTAATAACATCCAACTGATTTGTTGTGAGGCGTGCACAGGTATTTTCAGAATTGTTACTGAAATAATCGTGAATTTCTGAAACGCCTTTTTCTGTAAAATCCAATACCTCTTTGGAGCATGAGTTGCAAAATCCTCCATTTGTCGTTTTCTCAAAACCGTTGTAATTCTCTTGACAAGTTTTGCTAATTTCTAATTTGAGTTGTCTTTTCATTGTTATTAAGTTTAGTATTAATATTTAGGCCAAACCTATATCAATGATTGAGGCTATAAAATGGGTAATGAGTTACCTGAATGATTTTTTAAGTGAAATGTTGTTTTGGTTGAGGCATAAAAAAACCGCTTTGCAAAAACAAAGCGGTCAAATATTAATTAATCTTTAAAAAGCTTATTTAATCATGTCATAACTTCTTTTGATAAAGTTTGTTAACTCTTCACCTTTAAGAAGTCCTTGAGATAATCTTGCTAAATCTAAGCTCTGATTGATTAAGCGCTCTTGCTTTTTACGTGTTTTGGTATTTAATATTTCACCTACCAGTTCGTGGTTTGTATTCACAACCAAATTGTAGATCTCTGGCATATTACCCATACCAAACATTCCGCTACCACCAGTTTGCTGCATCTCTTTCATTCTGCGCATAAATTCTGGTTGTGTAATCATAAATGGAGAAGCATTACTGTCCATTGCTTCTAATTGTACCATGAATTTTTCTGAAGGCACTACCTCTTTCAACAACTCGTCTAACTTTGTTTTTTCGTCTTCAGATAATTTTGAAATCGTAGTGTCGTCTTTCTTAATCAAGTTATCAATGTGATCTGCATCTACACGAGCAAAAGAAATATTCTCCTTAGTCGTTTCTAATTTTTGCATTAAGTGAGAAACAATAGGAGAGTCCAATAATAAGACTTCATAATCCTTATCCTTCGCAGCTTGGATATAACTATGTTGCTCATCTGTATTAGATGCATAAAGGATAACCATTTTGTCGTCCTTGTCTGTTTGCTTCGATTTTATAGCATTAGTCAATTCCTCGAAAGTGTAGTATTTTCCATCAACAGTCGGGTATAATGCAAACGTATCTGCTTTTTCAAAGAATTTTTCTTCAGAAAGCATTCCGTATTCGATAACAATTTTGATATCATTCCATTTCTTTTCAAAATCTTCTCTGTTATTGTTGAAAAGTGATTTGACCTTATCTGCAACCTTACGCGTAATGTAAGACGAAATCTTTTTCACATTTCCATCGGCTTGTAAGTAACTACGAGACACATTTAATGGAATATCTGGAGAGTCAATAACACCACGAAGCATTGTTAAAAATTCAGGTACAATACCTTCTACATTATCTGTTACGAATACTTGATTTTGGTACAACTGGATCTTATCCTTCTGAATTTGAAGATCAGCTGTCATTTTTGGGAAATATAAAATTCCCGTAAGGTTAAATGGATAATCAACATTCAAGTGAATATTGAATAATGGTTCCTCAAATTGCATTGGATACAATTCTCTATAGAACGAACTGTAGTCCTCGTCTTTTAAATCTGCTGGTTGTTTTGTCCAAGCAGGATTTGGATTATTAATAATGTCGTCTACAGTTATTTTACGCTGAGGTTCAGTTGTTTCTTTACCGTCTTTGTCGGTAATTGTTTGTGGCTTGTGTTCTGGGTCATTTATTTCCTTAGTTCCGAACTTAATCGGAACAGGCATAAACTTGTTATACTTATTAAGTAATTCTCTTATTCTTCCATCTTCCAAAAATTCGGTAGAATCTTCAGCAATATGAAGCACGATTTCAGTACCTCTTTCGGTTTTATCACTTTCTACAAGAGTAAATTCTGGAGAGCCATCACAGGTCCAATGTGCAGCTGGTGCGTCTGTGTGTGATTTAGTAATAATCTCCACTTTATCTGCCACCATAAATGCAGAATAAAAACCTAAACCAAAATGCCCTATTATTCCAGCATCCTTTGCTGAATCTTTGTATTTGTCTAAGAATTCTTCTGCACCTGAGAAAGCCACTTGATTAATGTATTTCTCTACTTCTTCAGCAGACATACCCAAACCTTGGTCGATAATGTGCAATGTTTTTGCATCCTTATCAACTTTTACCTCAATTTGTGGATTGCCATATTCTACTTTGGATTCACCAATATTGGTAAGGTGTTTTAACTTAAGCGTTGCATCTGTGGCATTACTTATTAACTCACGTAGAAAGATCTCGTGATCACTGTATAAAAATTTCTTGATTAAAGGGAAAATGTTTTCTACTGAAACATTGATATTGCCTTTTGTCATGATATAATTGTTTTAATTAATTCTTCCATACCAAGTCAAAAAAAATACCAACTCTATATAAATGACAAGATGGCAGAATGAATGAATTCAGGTCTATAAACGATTGACTGAAAAGTAATTAAGTGTGTAATTGTCAAAATAATTGGTATTTTTAGTACAGTAATAATCTCTAACTAATCATTATAATCATGAAAAAATTTGTTTTCCTTTTAGTTGTTTGTCTTTGTCTCGGCTTCACAAAAGAAGAAGAAGCTCCGGTATCTCAAGAAGGTTTTATTGGCGAAGTAAAAATGTTTGCGGGTAATTTTGCACCAAGAGGTTGGGCATTATGTGAAGGCTAATTATTATCAATTAGTCAGAATACTGCTTTATTTAGTATTCTTGGCACAACATATGGTGGTGATGGTAGAACGACCTTTGCTTTGCCGGATTTAAGAGGTCGTGTGCCTATGGGAACTGGAAATGGCCTAGGATTAACTCCATCTCAATTAGGCCAAAGAAGTGGTTGGGAATAGGTTACTCTAACAGCCATGAACTCACCAAACATGTATTATAATGTGCCAGCATACGATAGTTCTAAAGGTGGTAACGCCACTGGAGGCGATAATGCTGTGTTAACAGTTGGGAATGCACCGAACACAACAATAAAGACTAAAAATGCTGGTGGAAATCGATCTTTCGATGTAAGACAGCCAAGTTTAGGAATGAACTACTTATCTGTCTTTATGGAACTTTCCCATCGAGAAACTAATATTCTATAGAAATAAAAAAGCTGATTGAATTTATCAATCAGCTTTTTTAATTGATAGGGTCTATATTATTTTCCTTTTACTTTCGAGGCTTTATCTTCAATCTTTTCCTCTGTTTTCTTTTTATTTTTTACATGTTCTTCTAACCATTGGTCTTGTTCCCAAAGCATGTGCATAATAGATTCTTTCGCTCTATATCCATGACTTTCTTTAGGAAGCATAACTAATCGTACTGGTGCTCCTAAACCTTTTAAAGCATTAAAATAGCGCTCACTTTGTAATGGGTATGTTCCAGAATTATTATCCGCAACACCATGAATTAGTAACAACGGTGTTTTCATCTTATCCGCATGCATAAATGGTGACATATTGTAGTACACATCTGGTGATTCCCAATAGCTGCGTTCTTCACTTTGGAAACCAAATGGTGTCAAGGTTCTGTTATAAGCACCGCTACGGGCAATACCAGCTGCAAATAGGTTTGAATGGGATAATAAATTGGCTGTCATAAATGCACCGTAACTATGGCCACCAACAGCGACTTTGTTTCTATCTATATATCCCAAATTATCTACGGCATCGATAGCTGCTTTACCATTCGCTACTAATTGCGTTCTAAAAGAGTCATTTGGTTCTTCGCTGCCTTCACCGACAATAGGGAATGCAGCATCATCTAATACAACATAGCCTCTTGTAACCCAATATATCGGTGATCCCCAATACGGATAAACAAATTCGTTAGCATTGGATGTACTTTGAGAAGCACTTGCTTTGTCTTTATACTCGCGTGGATACGCCCATAAAATCATTGGGTATTTTTTACCTTCTTCGTAATCTAATGGTAAGTATAATGTACCGTCTAAATCCAATCCATCATCACGCTTATACGTAATAACTCGTTTATTAACTTTCTCTAAACTTTCAAACGGATTATCGAAAGATGTTAACGGTGTTAATTTACCACTTTTGATATTTCTTTTGTAGTAATTAGGATATTCGGTAGGCGATTCGATGCGTACTAACAATTCACTTTTTCTCATATTAATAGAAGAACTAAGATTCTCTATTTTATCAGTATACTCTGAAGTATAGAGTCTTGAGGTTTTTCCTGTTTTCACATTATAGGAATCAACAAAAGGAAATTGACCATCTTTTGTATATCCTGGTCCCATACGGAATAGTTTGTTACCATCCATTTCCAAAGTATATCTTCCATACTCATTTTTGGAGGTTACAAAACTTCCAGGATTGCTATAAACATCTTGGTAGTTACGATCGGTAATTATTTTTGGATTTTCATTTGCATTTGAAGGATTGAATAAATACACTTTTGTATTTCTTGTATTCCACCAATAATCATAGGCTACAGCTGTGTTGTCATTTCCCCAGCTAATGCCGCTAAACCGTTGTTTTGTTTTTAGAATCAATTGAGGCGCTTTCGTAAAAGGAGCATCTATTTGATAAACAGCATCTCTAAATGGTACCTCGTTATTTGGATCACCTTGGTCTAAAGCTTCCGCATATACTAAGGTGGCAGGTCTATCTGCACGCCAAGACATGTTTCGTTTTCCCATTCTTGTAGCCATAAAACCTTTTGGTCTTACTTCGTCTAATGGAACTTCATTTACTACTTTAATTAAGTTACCTTCAGTATCATAAACTGAACTCTTACTTGGGAATCTTGAATACGTCACTAAATAAGAAAATGGTCGTTCTACTTGCGTTATCATCACATAGTTGCCATCTGGAGATAAACTTATACCACCATACATGGCTGATGGTAAATAGTTCTGAACATTACCATTGATATTTACCTTTTTAATTTCAGAATGTGCCAATTGCTCAAAATTGAATTCGTCATTTGGTGTTTTTAGTAAGTCTTGATAGGTTCTATTTTGCGCTTTTTCACCAGTACTGACTGAAATTGTAGGTCCAGTTGGAACTGCAACTGCAGTGTTTATTAATGGTTTTCTGTCTGCAGGTAGCATTTTAACTAATAAGTGCTCATTGTCATTAAACCAACGAATGGCACTTCCCATATTGGCGTTTACCTTAGCTTCGGTTAACTTTGATACCGCGGCTTTATCTATATTCAAAATCCATACTTCTACACCTTCTTTTGTGGTGTTCAAGCACGCTATTTTAGATTCGTCTGGAGACCAACTAAATCCTGATAATCTTGGGTTGTCTGGCAATCCTGTAACTTGCTTTGGTGTGTTGCTTGACGTCTTTTGAACTTTTAAGTTGTTATAAAAAGTTGTCCGGCTACCAATATTTGTCACTGGATTAATACGTAAGCCGGCCAAACGCATTTCCGTTTCCGAAAGTTCTGCAATAGACTTGTACTGGTTACGGTAAAGTAATACCATATTTTCACCTTTACTGTCTATTTGGACACCAGGTGCTAAATCTGCATCGGCTAATTTTAAGATATCTTCATGTGGTGTTTGATAGGTGAGATTAGTTTGTCCAAAACTGATACTCGCAAATGATAATAGGAGTAATTTAAATAGAGATTTCATGGTTGTGATTTTGATTAAAATAGAAAGCTTAAAGTTATTTAAAAGCTATAGGAGAATCTCTTTATAACTTGTTAAATCTTTATTCAAAAAACACGCCTAAAGTATTATGCACGCATAACGAATTAAATTTAGCTTAGTTTGTAAATGGTTAAATTTGCATTCTGATTAATTCTATAAATATGTACAATTCTAAAATAATTGGACTGGGTAAGTATGTGCCAGAAACCGTTGTAACGAACAATGATTTAACGGCATTTATGGAAACAAGTGACGAGTGGATTCAAGAACGAACAGGAATAAAAGAACGCCGTTGGATAGATCCAAAAACAAGTGATGATACAACATCAATCATGGGCGCAAAGGCAGCAAAGATTGCAATTGAGCGAGCTGGTTTAACAAAAGATGACATCGATTTTATAGTTTTTGCAACGCTAAGTCCTGACATGTATTTTCCTGGTGGTGGTGTGCTTGTCCAAGAACTTTTAGAGATGGATACAATTGGAGCGTTGGATGTAAGAAATCAATGTTCTGGATTTATTTATGGATTGTCAGTTGCCGATCAGTTTATTAAAACAGGAATGTACAAGAATGTTTTAGTGATTGGAAGTGAAAACCATTCAGGTGGACTTGAACGATCTACGCGTGGTCGTGGTGTAACGGTAATTTTTGGTGATGGAGCTGGAGCAGCTGTTTTAAGTAGGGAAGAAGATAATTCTAAGGGAATATTATCAACGCATTTACATTCTGAAGGAAAACATGCTGGTGAATTAGCACTTGAAGGACCAAGTACAGGACGCTGGGTAGATGCTATTATGGAAGATAATGATCCAGATGATACATCTTACTATCCTTATATGAACGGTCAATTTGTGTTTAAACATGCTGTGGTTCGATTCAGCGAAGCTATTATAGAAGGATTAACACAAAACAAACTTCAAAAGGAAGAAATAGATATGCTTATTCCGCATCAGGCTAATTTGCGCATTTCTCAGTTTATACAGAAGAAATTTGAATTGAGTGACGATCAAGTCTATAACAACATAATGCGTTATGGAAATACAACGGCAGCTTCAATTCCAATTGCTCTAACCGAGGCTTGGGAAGAAGGAAAAATAAAAGAAGGCGATAATGTTGTTTTGGCTGCTTTCGGTAGTGGATTTACTTGGGGTAGTGCCATCATTAAGTGGTAGGTTTTGGCTAAGAATATATTCAAAAACTCAACTAAAGCTATTGTAATTGTAATAGCTCTACTTTGTGTGACAGTAAATGTTTTTCTGATAACCATTGCTACACAAAATTTTACGCAAACACTATTTCAATATAAAAATGCTTTAATAATTTGTTTTATGTCTGGTTCAATCCTTGCAACCTTCATGCTATACATGAATTATTTAAAACAGAAGTACAAGAAATAAAAAAACCGAAACTCCCCAGTTTCGGTTTTTTTAGCTATTAAGTAAACTTAACTAACACTAAATTATAAATAGTCATTTATAATTATAGATTATTTAAAAACTTATCATAAACAAAGACGTAATAATTTCGGATTTATTGCAGTCGTAGATACAATTAACTCCTATTTAACAAAAAACCCAAAACATATAGTTCTGGGTTTTGATATATAGCTGTTTAAGGTTTTATTATCTTGAAGACTAACTCAAATAATTGTAACAAGCTATAAGATAAGTCGATATATAATATCTATAATTACAATATGGGTTTCAAAGAGTATGCCAAATAAAAATCCCGACAATTAAAATGCCGGGATTTTCTGTTTAATAGACTTACACTAACACTAACCATCAACTATTACGAAAGACTATTAAACGAAGTTTTTATGTGTTTAGAAGAAACCTCCATCGTTCTTTTCATCATCATCTCTTTGCTTACGAGATTTCGCTCTGTATTTTCCGCCTCCAAAACGATACGATAGGCCCGCAAATATCTGCTTGAATTCGCCTTCAAAATTTACATGTTGTAAGAATGGACGTTCACTCAGGATATTTATGTCTTGCGTATCTAGGACGTTATTAAAGTTTAGACTAAAAGTTGCTCTATTGTCTTCTAAGAAACTATAGCGTAAACCAAGATTTAAAAAGTAGATTGGATCAACCTCAAAGTTTAATGCTGCTTCTTTATTCCTGAAGAACGCGAAAGCAGAAAGAGATAAACGCTTAGTTACTTTAAAATTATTAAATACTCTAAAGTTCATGATAAGGTTATCGACTTCGGTTACGGAAGTCACAATATCATTTTCTGTTGGATTTGCTAAGGTCGGGTCAATTGACTCTGCAATACCTTTTTGCTTTTGGTTATATAGGTCGAAACTCGCATTACAACTCCACCACTTAAATGGTCTATAATTAGCACTTGCCTCAAAACCATAGGCGTTGGTTGTATCGAAATTACCATTAGTTAAAATAACTCGTCCAGAAGATAAGTCCGAACGATCTGCAAGAACAACCTGATTTATTTCATCTTCAATTATTCGGTAAAAAACACCTGCCGTTATGCTTCCTTTCTCAAGCTGGCGTGTGTAATTGAATTCAGCCGAGTTTGTAAACTGCGGTACCAATTCTGGATTACCAAATTGAGAAATAAGTGCGGTATTAAATTCCGGTACAGGATTTACTTGTCCAATACCAGGTCTGTCTACACGGCGACTAAAACTAAATTGGTAAGAGTTCCTCTCAGACGCTTGATAAGTCACAAATGCAGATGGGTAAATACCGATGTAATCGTTTTCAAAAGGAAAATCTGTAGTGACATTATTGCTTAAGTTAGTGTCTAGGGCAAAAGCATCAACTTCTACAGTTTCTGCACGTAAGCCAACTTGATAAGACCATTTTTCTAATTCTTTAGCATAACTAACATACCCTGAGAAAATATCTCTGGTATAATCAAAATTAGTATTGGTTGGTATAAAGTTACCATTAATGTCTCTCACACGTGCATCGGAACTATAATTGAGATTATTTTCAAAAAGGCGAGCTTGAGCTCCTGCTTCTAATTTAGAATTTTCAGAAAGAGGTAGCGTGTAATCTAAGTTAACCGTTAATCGCGTACGCTCAGTATCTGTAAATTCAACAAAGTTTGGTCTAACATTGTTTCCATTGAATAGGTTAGTGGTGTTTGCATCGCTATCAAAGATGTTTTGATCAACTTCAAGCTCTATGCTATGACCTTCTTCAATATCTAACTTGTAATTAAAGTTATACTGCTGACTTGTATTTGAATTTTCTCCAAATATATCTTGAAACTGCGTTGAAGTATTATCTGTAAGAACTGTACTTACTTCAGCACCACCATCAAAAATATTTTGATTCGTAAAAACCGAAATGGTATTCTTATCATTAAGATAGAAGTCAATTCCAAACTTAAATAGGTGTGAATCATTTTCATCAAGAATGTCACCAGTTTGGTTTAATCCTGTTTGCACTTGCCTTAAATCTAACATCTGAACGTTATCTACGATACTATTTCCATAACTACCATAGAAATTTAATTTCCCATTTCTGTAGTTGGCATCAATTGAGCTATTGAATTTAGGTTCGATTTGGTAAGATAGTCCTGTGTTTATGTTACCATTAAAACCAATATTTATATTCTTATGGAGAACAATATTTATAATTCCACTCATACCTTCAGGATTATATTTTGCCGAAGGATTTGTAATAAGTTCAATTTGTTTTATTGAGGTCGAAGGAATTTGTCTAAGCAATTGTGCAGCAGGAATATTTGATAATTTTCCATCTACCATGACTTGTACATTTGAATTTCCTCGTAACGCGATATTCCCAGTTTGTTGATCTACATTAACAGAAGGAATGTTATTCATGATATCCGAAGCTGTAGGTCCAGCAGTTGTTAAGTCTTTACCTATGGTAACAACTTTTAGATCTACCTTTTGCTGTATAGTTGAGACTTCAGCCACCACAGTGACTTCATCCAAGGCTTCTGCATCTTCTTCAACATAAATATCACCTAAGTTAATTTTATAATTCCCTTTCTCTATGGTTACATTCTTTGTTACTGTTTTATAACCTATATAGGTAATGTCAACAATAATATTTCCTTCTGGAATTTTCAAAACAGTAAATGCTCCAGATTCATCAGTAATTCCACCTGTGATCACTTTTGAGTCCTTGTCTTTTACAATAATGTTTACGTAAGGAAGCGGTTCTTTGAGCTTTGCATTTAAAACTCTACCCGTAATAGAACCATCTTTAATTTCTGTGTTTGAATTTGGCTGTGCTGTTGCTAAAATTGTAAATAAGAAAGCAACAAGAAAAAAGTAGTTTTTCATTGTTCGTTTATTGATTGATAGTTCTATATAGTATAGACGACTATTTTTGTGTTGTGTTACTCACAAACGCATTCTTAACAACCTTTTAACAAATGACAAAAAAAACATTAGTCTTAGGAGCATCTTTAAAGCCAGAACGTTACTCAAATATGGCAATACATAAATTGATAAATTTTAATCATGAGGTGAAAGCATTTGGACTTAAGGAAGGTGAAGTTGCTGGTGTACCCATTGATACGGAATTAAAATCATATAAGGATGTAGATACGGTGACGCTATACCTAAATCCGCAGCGACAAAACGCGTATTACGATTATATCATTGGATTAAAACCAGAACGTGTTATTTTTAATCCAGGTACCGAAAACCCTGAAGTTTACAAGCTATTAACGGATAACAACATTAGTTACGAAGTAGCTTGTACTTTAGTCTTGTTGAGTACAGGACAATACTAACTTTTTTTATTAATTAGTCGGTTCTGCTATTGATGACTTTTTAGAGATGAGAAGTAATCCTAAAAACATTATTAGGCCATTGATAATCAAGATCTCGAATCCTATTTTATAACCATTAAATAAGTCGACAGAATACAGATTCATTAGATAGGAAACTATAGGTGATACTATTGCAATTACCCAAACCCATTTATCAAAAATCTGGCGTTTTGTGATAAGGCCAAACGCAAATAATCCTAATAGTGGTCCATAGGTGTAACCTGCTACTTTAAAGAGTTCCCAAATAACTGAAACATCTTTAAAAAGAGCATCAAAAAGAATAATAACAATTACCAATATTACACTAAAAAGCACATGGATTTTTTTGCGAGTTTTCTTCTGTTCTTCATCACTCTTTTTATCAATTTCAATAATGTCAATGCAAAATGAAGTTGTAAGTGATGTCAAGGCTGAGTCCGCACTTGAGTATGCCGCAGCGATTAATCCTAAAAGGAAAAATGCCGAAGTCATAACACCAATTTCAGGTAACATGGCAATAGTTGGGAATAAATTGTCTTTTGTAGCCGTGATGCCGTTCTGCTGAGCATATTGTGTTAACATTAAGCCCAACACAAGAAATAATAAATTGACGAAAATTAGCACAACACTAAATGAAATCATATTCTTTTGTGCCTCGCGTAGATTCTTGCATGTCAAGTTTTTTTGCATCATGTCCTGATCCAGACCTGTCATTGTAATGGTTATAAAAATTCCCGATAAAAAGCTTTTCCAGAAATATTGCGCATCATTGGTATCATCAAAAAAGAAAACTTTACTCAGTGTACTTTCTTTAGCATTAGACACAATTTCTGAGACGCTATTAATATCTAAGGCAGATGCTAAGAATACAATAGTCACAATTACCGAAACCAACATAAACAATGTTTGAAGTGTGTCTGTAAAAATTATTGTTTTAATACCACCTTTGAAGGTATATAACCAAATAAGTGCTATGGTTATAATTACGGTAATGGTAAAAGGAATATCAAATAAATCAAAAACTAAAAGTTGTAACACTTTAGCGACTAAAAACAATCTAAATGACGCACCTACAGTTCTCGATATTAAGAAAGCAACCGAACCTGTTTTGTAGCTAACAATCCCAAAACGATCCTTAAGATAGGTGTAGATCGAGGTTAAATTTAACCTATAGTATAATGGCAGTAATACGAATGCAATGACCAGATAACCAATGAGATAACCAAATACCACTTGCATATAGCCAAACTGTTTATCTGCAACAGCACCGGGAACAGAAATAAAGGTTACGCCAGATAATGATGCGCCAATCATCCCAAATGCTACTAAGTACCATGGCGCTGATTTATTAGCTTTAAAAAAAGCAGCATTAGTATCTTCTTTTCCAGTGAAGTAAGAAATTAAGATAAGAACAGTGAAATATATACCTATGAGAAGTAAAATGGATGTTGGAGACATAGAGTAAAAATAATATGGGTTTTACTTTTTTGAAAAGTACTATTTTTATACAAAATATAAATAGCTGTGAAAAAAATCCTACTTATTCCCATATTTCTTACTTTTATTACAATTCATAGTGCCCAAAACTATCAAGAGCTAATAGCAGAAGGCACGCATACCGTAGCACATATCGTTGAAGTGGCAGAAAGACATTTTGATTCTATTGGTAGAGGTCGTGGCACGGGTTACAAACCCTTTAGAAGATGGCAATATTTTGCCGAGCGCTTAATGGACGAAACAGGCAAATTAAAATCACCTGAATTTTATTACAACGAGCTCGAGGAATATAACGCAATTGTTAATGCTCAAAACGTGTCAAATAGTACAGTAGTAGGAGCATGGGAAGAAATAGGTCCTACTTACTATAATGCCACGGCAGGTTGGAATCCTGGAGTTGGTCGAATTACATCATTGGCTTTCGAAAATAATAATCCTAACCATATCATTGCTGGTGCAAATACTGGTGGTGTATGGAAAAGTTTAGATGGTGGTTCAACATGGAGCGTCTTAACAGATAATTTGTCCAATATCGATGTATATGCATTAGCAATGGATCCATCAAACGCACAGGTATATTTCTGGGGTTCTACCAATGGTACAATTTTTAAATCCACTGATAGTGGAGCGACTTGGAATTTGCATGCTACTTTACCATCTGGTACCATTAATAAGATTTTAATAAACCCCACGAATACCCAAATTATGTATGCCAGTTCAGAAGGCAGTGGTGTTTATAAATCTTTTGATGGAGGTTTTACTTGGACTATTATAAATTCCAAATCGGAAACAGGTTATGATATTGAGTTTAAGCCTGGAGATTATAATACAATTTATGCCAGCGGCACTAAGTTTTTTGTTTCGTCAGATGGAGGTGCAACTTTTACTACTTCAGATGGTTTAGATAATTGGTCTCAAGAGGTTGTTGCAGGTAATAATTATTGGACGACATCTTCGGCAAATCAAAATAATACAGTATCACCACAAACAGGAAATTCTATGGCCTTTTTATATATTGGCAACTTCTCTTCACCAGTTACTCAGTTAATATCTCCTAATTTAGATCTCAGCGGTTCGGTAAACCCAAGACTTGAGTTTTCATATACGCAGGTAAGTTGGGCCGGTGATCAAGATGAGTTTAAGGTATTATATAGACCTTCAGCTTTTTCGGGATGGGTGGAATTAGCAAATTATAATCAAGAAGCAACCATCTGGACCGATGTTTCAATTTCATTGCCAAATGCAACAGCAGATTATCAAATTGCTTTCGAAGGTACTGCAAATTATGGTCGAGGTATTACTATAGATGATGTAGTTGTAAGAACAGATAATATAGGTATAATTTTTTCCGACGGTTTCGAAAATACAGCGAATGAGTTCTCTTCAGGACCTAAAATGATAGGTGTGAGCCCGGACGACCCTTCGGTTCTATATTTGTTAGAGTCATCCAGCGGTCGTTTTAAAGGATTACACAAATCAATTGATGAGGGTGAAACCTTTCAAGTTTTAAGAGACGATTCTATTAATTATTTTGGGTATAGTTCTATCGGAGATGATAATTCTGGTCAAGCACCAAGGGATATGGATATTGCTATTAACCCTAATGATATCAATGATGTTCATATTGCTGGTGTAAATACTTGGAGGTCTACAGATGGCGGTAATTCTTTTACTATTACATCTCAGTGGACACCTACAAATGCAAGTAATCAAGATATTGGGTATTGTCATGCAGATGTAGATATTTTGGAATTTGTTGTTACAGGCGCATCAGCCACTTTATATGCAGGTACAGACGGCGGAATCTTTAAGGCAGATAATCCAACAGTCGTTAATAGTGATTATTATGAGGATTTGACAGCAGGTATGGGAATAAGACAGTTATACAAGCTGGGAATTAGTCAAACCGATCCTGTTGTTATTACCGCCGGTTCTCAAGATAATGGAACTTCTGTTTATGATGTAAACGGCAACTGGA
>CBFHYD010000045.1:0-17477 GCA_965659975.1 Winogradskyella sp.
CTACTTTATTGGCTACACTGCGCACAATCGATACCATGTGGAATAATGAGAAACAGCAACAAAATGCCATTGAAATAGCAAGGCAAGCCGGTGCACTATATGATAAGTTCGAAGGCTTAGTTACTGACCTTACTGGTGTTGGTAAAAAAATAGATGCTGCTAAAAGTGACTATTCTTCTGCCATGAATAAATTAGTTGAAGGAAAAGGTAATTTGATATCTCGCGTTGAAAACATCAAAAAAATGGGTGCAAAAGCAAAGAAATCTTTGCCTGAAAATATTATTAAAAGAGCTAACGAGGACATTTAATTGTTCCCATCAGCAAGAAGTGTATTGCAAATACTTGATAAAGACGACTCATTTATCCAAAGCTATTCTTTATCTTTAATTACTTATAAATAGTTAGTTATGAAAAGAAAAACTATTTTAATTATAGCTTTACTTCTGCTGTTAATCTCCTATTTTGGTTACAATTACATTTACCAAGATCATAGGGATATCAGCACTGAAAAGGCAGAATATTCTGTTGATGCCAATGATTTTATTGCAGAATTTCTAAGTAATGTAGAAGGCAGTCAAACAAAATATTTAAATAAAACCTTAGCTATAAGTGGTAATATAACTTCTCAGACTAATAACACCGTTACATTGAACAATACCATTTTTTGTAGCTTATTAAAGGAAGTCGGTATGAACACAATTAATTCGTCCGTTACTGTGAAAGGTCGTTTTATCGGTTACGACGATTTATTAGAAGAAATAAAACTCGATCAATGTACCATCCTAAAAACTAACTAATGAAATCTAACTCAATATTAATAATCTTAGTTTTTCTATTTAGTTCATCACTTTATGCCCAAGATGACTTATTAGACGAAATAGATCAAGAATCACCGGAAGATAGTTATGCTACAGCAACCTTCAAAGGCCTCAAAATCGTAAATTTTGAATCTACTAAGCTTACTGCAAAAAAAGAATTTACTTTAGTTGTAGCTCACCGCTTTGGTACGGTTAAAAATGGATTTGACAGTTTTTTTGGTCTTGACGACGCTGTGACTCGACTTAACTTTATATATGGTGTAAATGATTGGTTAAACGTTAGCGTATCGAGAAGTTCTTTTCAAAAAATATATGAAGGTGCCATAAAATACCGCTTAGTAAAGCAAAAAGAAGGTGGTTCACCATTTACCATAGTTGGGTACAACTCTTTTTTAATTAATGCAGCATTGGACGAGGCGAATCTTCCAAAGTTAGAGTTTGAAAATAGATTAGGTTATGCGACACAGTTATTAATTGCCAGGAAATTCAATAAGAATTTATCCTTACAATTGATGCCTACTGTATTTCACGACAACTATGTTCAAGTAAACGACCAAGATAATACGCAATATGCACTTGGAGTTGGAGGCAGATATAAACTAACTAAACGATGGTCTATAAATATGGACTATGGATGGCATCTTAATAGATCAGATAATTCTCCCTTTAAAAACCCTCTGTCAATAGGTTTCGATTTAGAAACAGGAGGTCACGTTTTTCAAATGCACTTTACCAATGCCCAAGGAATGAATACAAATACCTTTTTAGGTCAAGGTACTGGAGATTGGGGCGATGGTGATTTTTTCTTTGGTTTTAATTTAAGTCGTGTCTTTTAAAAAAATGAAAATGAAAAATTTAAAATATTTAGCAGCTTTAGTGGTACTACTTTCTTACAACTGTACAAATGTGAGTGAGGAAGATTTAATTGATAATACACCTCCACCTGATTTCGTGAATTTTGAAGAAGACATAAGTATAATTTTCGAAAATAATTGTTGGGATTGCCATGGCACTACACCTACAAATGGCGCTTCCACATCATTAGTTTTTTATGATGAAGTTGTGTTTGGTGTAGAAAATAATAATGTCATTGAACGAATTGCAGCTGAACCTGGATTCAACCCAATGCCAATTGGTACAACAGGACTTCCATCAAACTTAGTCGATTTAGTTAGGCTATGGGAAGAAGAAGGATTCCTTGAAAGTCCATAATGGAATACTTGTTGTTAGTAAGTAATAACTAAAACGCGTCATCATGAAAAATATTCATTTAATAATTGCATTAATTACATCATTAGGACTTACTGCTCAAGGCAAGTACCTCACAAAAACCGGAACAGTAAATTTTGAAGCGTCTGTCCCAGCATTCGAGGAAATAAAGGCAGACAACAAGAATACAACAGCAATCATAAATACTGCTAACGGAGAATTCGCTGCATTGGTTTTGGTTAAAGGATTTCGATTTAAAAATGCACTTATGGAAGAGCATTTTAATGAAAATTATGCGGAATCTGACGACTATCCAAAAGCCACGTTTAGAGGAGTTATTACCGACTTTTCAATGAATGATTTAGATGAAGATACTATCTTTAAATATAGTGGATCCATAACTTTTCATGGAAAGACTAAAACATTGGAAAATGAAAATATTTCAATAAGGAAACTAAGCGACGGCAGCTTAAATTTTACAGGAGATTTAAAAGTCAACGTCGCCGATTTTGATATTGAAATACCCAAAATAGTAAGTAATAAATTATCCAGAGAAGTAAGTATAGCTTTTGACTTTAAACTAAGTAAAAAGTAAAATAAAAAAAGACCAACTCAATTGAGTTGGTCTTTTTTTATTTCTTTTTCAGTAAATCTTACTGTTTTATAAATCGTTTTGTTAATGTAGCCTCATCACTCGACAACTTGACTAAATACACGCCTGCTTTCCAACTTGAAGTATTAATGGAAGTGTCATCCCGATTTAATTGCCCTCTATAGATTTGTTTACCCAACACATCGTAAACTTCTAAATTGTATGTTCTGATTGGTTCATAAGTTATGCCAACATTAAGATCACTTCTGCTAGGGTTTGGTGATATTGTAAACCGCGCTGGATTAAGTTGAAAATCTTCGTTGCTTAAAACAACATTGGCAACTGTACCACCTCTGTTTCCATGAAATGTAAAATTAGAATTTCCACCAACTGCCCAAATAACAGTAAAAGCACCTGTAGATGCGGGAAAAACGAAATCATTAGAATCGCCTGTATTTCTTGCCCGAGTAGCGACAACAGTCCTCTGCCCTACTGAAGGTGTATCCAAATCATTAGAAACAATAGACCACGGATTTTGTGTTGCATCCAAACCTGGCTGCGAATTAAATCCAGATTGTTGTCTATCACTAATAGAGCCATTTGCATAAAAAATGACATCATCGCCTGAGAACTGTCCCATACCACCACCACCACCGTAGCTATCGTTAGTTGGGGATACAGCGAAACCTACACCACTCGGTCCAATAAGTGTAACCATTGTGGTTGTCGCATTAGTATCAAACTTGACTGAGAAATTACTAGCCAAATTTATTGTTCCAGTAGTCCAATTTTGAGCAAACCCAAAACAACTGGCAATTAAAAAGAGTAAGAGCGTATTTTTTTTCATAGACTATATTTTTTGTAGGTTAAGGAGTTTATTTAATTTTTCGTCATTATAGCTTTTAGCATAATCCAAAGCCGACTTGTTATTGTTGTTTTTTATAGTGAAATCCGCATCAACTTTTACCAATTTCTCGACAATACTGTAATTCCTAAACAACACTGCATAATGAGCCGCGGTAACACCTTTGTCATCCGTTAAGTCGGGATTAACATTATGAGCTAACAAAATATCGACAATATCATCATAACCCTTCACAGTAGCTGCCATCAAAGGTGATCCATAAGATGTTTTATCATTGACACTTTTTACCTTATTTACTAAAAACTCAACAATATCAGAATGTCCATAATAGCAAGCTAACACCAACGGAGAATACCCATTTTCTTCTTCGATATTAATGCTATTTTCATCTAAATTATAGAGGCGTTCAACAATATTGAGGTTCCCTTGACGACATGCGTCAAAAATGTTTTGCTGAGAAAAGACGGTTAGGTTCAGCAAAAACAATAGAATAAAAAAGAGTAGCGTCTTTTTCATAATTTGGGATTATTTTACAAGTTATGAAAAAAATAAATACGCTACTCCTTTGTTTATCAAAATATTAGCTTATTTACTTAAATACATTTTACGTCTTGAATACAAATTGTAAAACTCATCGTCTTTCAGGCTATCGATAAATAAGATACTTTCACCGGTACTTTTCATCTCTGGCCCTAATTTTTTATTGACATTTGGGAATTTGTTAAATGAAAATACTGGTTGTTTTATCGCATAACCATCTAGCTGTGGATTAAAGTCAAAATCCGATAGCTTTTTCTCACCCAACATCACTTTCGTAGCATAATTTACATAAGGTTCTTTGTATGCCTTTGCAATAAATGGTACCGTACGAGACGCTCTCGGGTTAGCTTCAATGATATATACCATATCATCTTTGATTGCAAACTGAATATTAATTAATCCAACTGTATTAAGCTCTAATGCTATTTTGTGTGTATGATCTTTTATTTGCTGAAGTACAAATTCTCCTAAATTAAATGCTGGTAGCGTCGCATTACTATCACCAGAGTGAATACCACATGGCTCAATATGCTCCATAATTCCGATGATATAAACATTCTCACCATCACAAATCGCATCTGCTTCTGCCTCTATAGCGCCATCAAGATAATGGTCCAATAGTAATTTATTATTTGGGATCTTATTCAATAAGTCAACAACATGCTCTTCTAATTCTTGCTTATTAATTACAATTTTCATGCCTTGACCACCTAATACATAAGATGGACGAACCAAAATTGGGAAATTCAATTTATCTGCAACTGCTAAAGCTTCATCAGCTGTTTCGGCAGTATCAAATTCTGGATATGGAATATTGTTATCCTTTAATAAGGTAGAGAAACTTCCTCTGTCCTCAGCAACATCAAGCGCTTTGTAGGTCGTCCCCATAATTTTAACACCATAACGTTCTAATTTTTCTGCCAATTTTAAAGCAGTTTGACCTCCAAGCTGAACAATAACACCTTCTGGTTTTTCGTGCTGTATTATATCATAGATATGCTCCCAAAATACTGGCTCAAAATATAGCTTATCTGCAATATCAAAATCAGTTGACACCGTTTCTGGATTACAGTTAATCATGATGGTCTCATAGCCACATTCCGAAGCTGCTAAAACTCCATGAACACAACAATAATCGAACTCAATACCTTGACCAATTCGGTTTGGACCCGAACCTAATACTATGATTTTCTTTCTATCAGTCACTACACTTTCATTAGCTACAGAAACCTCACCATTGGCAGTCTCCATCTCACTTTCGAAAGTTGAATAATAATAAGGCGTTTGCGCTTTAAACTCCGCAGCACAAGTATCTACCAACTTGTAAACACGATTAATATTTAACTCCTGACGCTTGTTATAGACTTGGCTTTCTAAACAATTAAGCATGTGAGCTATTTGTCTATCTCCATAACCTTTTTGTTTGGCCTCAAGAAGTAAATCTCTGTCGATAGTATCAATCGTATATGTTGAAATTTCTTTTTCTAATTGAAATAATTCCTCGTACTGCTTTAGATACCACATATCGATTTTTGTGATCTCATAAATGCGGCTCAATGGAATTCCCATTGCTATAGCATCATAAATTACAAACACGCGGTCCCAACTTGCATGCGTTAATTTTTCAATTACTGTATCATAGTCCTTATATCCTTTACCGTCTGCACCTAAGCCGTTTCGTTTAATCTCTAAAGACTGGGTTGCTTTATGCAAAGCTTCTTGGAAAGAACGACCGATACCCATTACTTCTCCAACAGCTTTCATCTGCAAACCTAAAGTTCTGTCAGAACCTTCAAATTTGTCAAAATTCCAACGTGGTATTTTCACGATAACATAATCTAATGTTGGTTCGAATAAGGCAGAGGTCGATTTTGTAATTTGGTTGTCTAATTCATCTAAGGTGTAACCCAATGCTAATTTTGCAGCAATCTTTGCAATAGGATAACCTGTCGCTTTACTTGCTAATGCCGAAGAACGTGATACACGTGGATTTATCTCAATGGCGATAATTTCTTCTTGATCATCTGGGCTAACGGCAAACTGCACATTACAACCACCAGCAAAATCACCAATACTTCTCATCATATGTATTGCCATATCACGCATCTTTTGCTGCGTCTTATCAGAAAGTGTCATGGCAGGCGCAACAGTTATAGAATCTCCTGTATGGATACCCATTGGGTCCATATTTTCGATAGTACATATAATAACAACGTTATCATTTTTATCACGCAACAATTCTAACTCATATTCTTTCCATCCCATCATTGCCTTATCTATCATCACCTCGTGTATTGGCGATATCTCCAAACCTCTTGTCAATGCCGCATCAAAGTCTTCTTCATTATACACAATCGATGCTCCAGCACCACCTAAGGTAAAAGACGCTCTAATACATAAAGGGAACCCAAACTCCTGCGCAATTTCTTTTCCTTTTAAAAAGGAAGTAGCCGTAGCCTGAGGTGCCATATTTACACCAATCTTGGTCATTAAATCCCTAAACTTTTCACGGTCTTCTGTAATGTTTATGGCATCGATGTCAACACCAATAATATTAACACCAAAATCATCCCAAATTCCTTTATCATCTGCCTCAATACAAAGATTTAAAGCTGTTTGTCCTCCCATAGTTGGTAATACCGTATCTATCTGAGGATGTTCTTTTAAAATTTGTATGATGGATTTTGTGGTCAATGGCAACAAATACACATGATCCGCCATTGATGGGTCGGTCATAATTGTTGCAGGATTAGAATTGATAAGTATAGTTTCAATTCCGTCTTCACGTAATGAACGTAACGCTTGGGAACCTGAGTAATCGAATTCACAAGCCTGACCAATGATAATTGGGCCTGACCCGATAAGTAAGATGGATTTAATGTCTTTGTTCTTTGGCATGATGTTTTGTTATGTTGATTGCAAAAATAATTATCGTTTGGGTACAAAAAAAGGCGATACACTTAAGTAACGCCTTTAAAATATTAACAATTGTTAATCATTATTTTTTATGTCTTAATTCTGAAGATACAGACAATTTCTTTCTTCCTTTTGCTCTACGACGAGCTAATACCTTTCTACCATTAGCAGAAGCCATTCTCTCTCTGAAACCATGCTTGTTTCTTCTCTTTCTTTTTGACGGTTGAAACGTTCTCTTGCTCATTGTCTTATATCTTTATAATCTTCTTTATAATTTTAATCTGGGTCTTTTCCCAAAACTGCGTGCAAATATACAACAACTTTTTACTTAGACAAGCGTTGTTATAAAATTATTTAAAATGACAATTGTAGTTTTGAACATTATCTTTTAGCAAAAAAATTAGTTTCTTTGTGTCACGAAATTTATCTTAATTATCATGCGCGTTTTTACTCTTTGTTTTTTAATTTTTATTGTAATGCTGAATGATACAGCAGCACAATCTAAATTATCCTATAATTTAAATCCAGGCGACACATTTAAAGTCTACCAAAGTACTAAACAAGATATTTTACAGGAAATGGAAGGTCAAAAACACGAAATGACAAGTCTAATTGACGGTGATTTTACCTTTGTGGTAAATTCGGTGAATGATACTTTGATAGAATTTACTTTCAGATTCGACAGACTAAAAATGCAGACTAATTCCAATTTAGCTGGCGAGGTAATATCTGTAGATACAAATAAAAAAATTGAGGAAACTGATATAATGGGGAAATTATCATCGGAACTTGTTGATGTAGATTTGCAAATGTTGATGTTTAAAAATGGTAAAATTAAAGAAGTTAAGGGTGCAGATAATCTAATTAATAAAATGGTTAATTCATTACCGTATTTTCACGATGCAGCCGCAAAAAAGCAAGTTAAGCAAGCAATGGCTGAAGATTTTAGTAGTGAAAGTCTTGCAGATAGCTTTGAGCAGATGACTTTTATATATTCAGGTAATCAAGTATCTATTAATAATTCTTGGGAGAACGACTTTAAGGGTGAATTATCCTCAAAAAACACTTGGACTTTGAAAAAATTAAATCCTGATAGTGCGGAAATTGAAGGAAATGGTGAAGTTGTTTTTAAAACAGAAGATGCAAGTATAAGCATGAATCTTACAGGTACAATGGTGAGCCAAATTACAACTTCGTTGGATACAGGGTTTATAAAAGAAATGTCGGTGAGATCTGATGCTTCAGGCAATTCAGTGATTAAGCAAATGAGCGGTACAAATGTACCAACAACAGTGGTTACAAATACATCATATAAAATAAACTATGTTCAATAAAAACATAAAACTTGTAATAGCAGCTCTAATTATTGGTTATGCTATTTATCAATTCACTGAAGGTTACATTGGCAATGGAATAATGTATATTCTTCTATCACTCATATTTATATTCTTATACTTTAAAAATGAGATGATATTACTTACCTTCCTAAGATTACGGAAGCAAGATTTTGAAGGTGCCAAAAAATGGCTGAATAAAATAAAAAACCCGGAAGGTGCCTTGGTAAAAAAGCAACAGGGATATCTGAATTACCTTAATGGTATTATGGTGTCACAGACCAATATGAATGAGGCTGAAAAGTATTTTAAAAAAGCGATTAACCTCGGTTTATCAATGGACCATGATTTGGCAATGGCTAAATTAAATTTAGCTGGTATCGCATTCTCCAAACGTCGCAAGCAAGAAGCACAGAAATTGTTAGCAGAAGCTCAGAAGTTAGACAAGCGTGATATGTTGGCCGATCAAATAAAAATGATGAAACAACAAATGAAAAAAGCTTCTATACCAAGACAGCAATATGGACAACCTACTTCATCACGACAAAACAGAAGAAGTAGAAGATAAAAAAAGCCCAATTTTAAATTGGTTTTTTTTTATTTGTAATATCCTTCTTTAGGTATTTCAATCTCGTACAACTTCCTTGATTTATTATTTAGATGTGGTTCTCTCAACCAAGGATTATGCAACTTGAGTATTTTATAATTGACCCCGAAACGCTCAGCAAATTTTGTGAAATCTGTTACAGCAGTGTCTACCTTTATCTTTGTTGTTGGAACAAAACTATATAAATCATTTTCTGTAAAATTAAATCCGTATTTGCTCGGATTGTTTAAGATTTCTTTTAAAGCTACTATCCTAAACATGTAGCGTCCAGTTTCCTCTCCTAATAGCAAATCGTAATAATCACTTACGTTTTGATCTTTTAGACGTCGAGAAATACCTGCCATACCAGCATTGTAAGATGCTGCTGCTAAAGTCCAACTACCAAACTTAGCTTTAGCTTCATTGAGGTATTTACAAGCAACACGAGTTGCTTTTTCTAAATGATAGCGCTCATCAACATTACTATTAATCTCAAGTCCATTTTCTCGACCAGTTGTTTTCATAATCTGCCAAAATCCTCTTGCTCCTGCAGGAGATACAGCGTTAGTTAAACCACTTTCAATAACGGATAGGTATTTAAAGTCTTCTGGAATACCATTTTCCTTTAGTATTGGTTCGATAATAGGAAAATACTTCTGCGCACGTTTAAACATTAATAAACCATTAGATTGCCAATAGGTGTTCACCAATAATTCGCGATCCATACGCTCATATATGTCTGGATTATCTAACGGTAAAGCCTCTCCAGCAAAATCTAAATCTTTAGGAACTTCTAATGCATAAACATTATATCCGTTTTTAATTTCTTTTTCTGGTTGTGCGATTTTATGTTCATTGGTACTTTTCTGTGAAGCAAAAATAAGAATGCAAGAAACGGCTAATAATCCAACAACAGAAAGTATATTCTTTATAAGTGCCATAGTATATTCTTTTGTTTTAAAAGTAACGAATAATCTTTTCTATATCAAGTGTTTTGAAGTATAAGTTTTGGTAAATTTTCGTTAAACCACTTATACTTATTTATAATCATTATATGTGTACCACCTTTAATGACAATGCAATTACCTTGACATGAATGCGGAAATACAAAATCGTTATCGCCGTGAATATAAATTGCATCAGGATTTGGCCTTTCTTGATCCCAATGCACAACCTGCTTAATGGCCCAATCCAAGTAATCCTTGTCATTTACTGATAGGTACTTTTTATAAAGCTCTAATCGTTTTTTTATCGCTTTTCCAAATGAAAACTTGGCCAAATTATCTACATTGGCGGCTAATCGCGTTGGTAAAATTTTATAACCTTTGGTATACTTGAGTATTTTAAGGCGCTTGGGCAACTCATGATGAGATTTAACACTAGAGACAACAAAAAGTTTTCTGAGAGCCATGTATTTACTCATTTCTTGTACCAAGATTCCACCAAATGACACTCCTAATAAAACAACATTATCATGCTCTATTTCGGCTATCATTCGTTTGGCATAAGATTCTAAACTTTCATCTTTTGTTGGTAATTTCCATTCTAACCAATGCACTTGAAAAGTATCTGATGGTAGTGATATATATTCGAATATAGACGGATTCGCTGCCATACCTGGCATTAAATAAACATGAATTATTTCCTCTTTCATCTACTGATAAATAATTGGTCTTAATACTCGCAAAAAGTAATCAAAATTGTTTGAATTTCAATGTTTTAACAATGTTTAAACCCGATTTTGTAATATTTTTTATACATTTGCACATATCTATTGAAAAAATAGAATCCATTCTATCCCAACCCCTAATTTTAAAAAGAATTTAGATTATGACAGAGACTGCTGAGCTAATTGACAATGAATTTTTACGTCAATATGAATTAAAGGTGGATGACCAAATGGCCGTTATAGAATATTCTTTGCAAGAGCGAAAAATATTTTTGACAAAACTTATTATTCCTGATGCTATCAGAACTAAGAAATTTGAAACAGAATTTGTAGATTTAGTATTTAGTGATATTAAAGAGCGTAACATATGCGTAGTACCAACAAGTCCAGAAATTGCAAAATTCGTTAGAGGCAACAGAAAGTACAAACGAATGCTACCTGTTGGGATAAGAATATAATTAAAATGATAAATTGATTATAAGAGAACCAGAGTTCAAAAACTCTGGTTTTTTTATTTGATATATATCAAAGTTAGGTCTTTGGTCTCCACTACCTCACTAAAATCGGAGTTGTAGATTTTAATAGCACTTTTAAAAGTTCGTTTTAACACCGCACCTTGCTCCTGATATTCGATTAATTCATAAAAATCTTCAGTCTCTAAAATTAATCTCTCACTTTCAAAAGTATATGAAGATGCAATCCCAATGCTACCCTTTGGACATTATATCTTAATGTTGTAAGCTTAATCGACTTGATTTATTCTAACCGTAGGATTAAAAGTAAAAGTAGAACTTATAGTTCCGTTGTCCTCTACTTTAAGTAGTACCTTATTCTTACAATCTGTTTCCAGAAGTAAATTCGAATTTTTAATACCATCACCATTAGCATCAACCTCGACATCAATATCCCAAGACGCTAATTTCCAATCTCCAATAATATCTTTAGAATTGGTGCAAGATGTAATTAGTAATAAAAGTAGAAATAGTGGAATGTATTTTGACATAATTTTTAAAAGCCGTAAAACTAACTTAAAAATTCGAAACGAACTAAACCATCTTCATCAATAGTTTGAAGCTTTATATTATGAAGTGTATTTACTAATTCTGGATTCCATGGCGCCTTTACTTTAACATAATTCTCTGTAAAGCCATGTATATATCCTTCTTTGTTCTCGCCTTCAAAAAGGACAATACGATCCGTACCTAATTGAGCTTCATAAAATGCTCTGCGTTTTTTTGCTGAAAGTCCACGTAACATTTTACTTCGTTTAGATCTGATATTCTTAGGTACGACACCGTCAAAATTTGCTGCCTCTGTATTATCACGTTCTGAATAGATAAATACGTGTAAATAAGAAATATCTAAATCATTCAAATAATTGTACGTTTCCAAGAAATGCTCATCGGTTTCACCCGGAAACCCAACAATGACGTCAACCCCAATACAGGCATGAGGCATCACCTCTTTAATTTTTGAAACACGATCTGTATATAATTCTCTCAGATATCTACGCTTCATTTTCTTCAATAAATCATTACTTCCGCTTTGTAAGGGCACATGAAAATGAGGTACAAACGCTCTTGACTTGGACACTAAGTCTATTGTTTCGTTCTTTAAAAGATTAGGCTCAATAGAAGATATTCTTAATCGTTCAATACCTTCAACTTTATCCAACTCAGACACCAAGTCTAAAAAGGTGTGTTCGTGCTTTTTATTACCAAACTCGCCTTTACCGTAATCACCAATATTAACTCCAGTGAGAACTATTTCTTTAATACCTTTTTCCGAAATTTCCTTGGCATTTCGCAATACATTATCCATGGTATCACTGCGAGAAATACCTCGAGCTAAAGGAATAGTACAATAGGTACATTTATAGTCGCATCCATCCTGAACCTTCAGGAAAGCTCGAGTTCTGTCACCTATAGAATAGCTACCAACATAAAAATCGGCTTCATCAATTTCACAACTATGAACCTCTCCAATCTCATTTTTGGAAAGGTCATTTAGATAGCTCGTAAGTTTAAATTTTTCGGTTGCTCCAAGAACCAAATCTACTCCATCAACAGCAGCCAACTCTTCTGGTTTTAATTGCGCATAACAACCAACAGCAGCAACAAAGGCTTCCGGATTCACTTTCTGAGCTTGCTTTACAATAGTTTTAAAACGCTTATCTGCATTTTCTGTTACTGAGCAAGTATTGATAACGTAGATATCTGCAGGGTCTTTAAAGTCCACTCGCTCAAAACCCTCATCTTTAAAACTTCGCGCTATCGTCGAAGTTTCAGAAAAGTTAAGCTTACAACCTAAAGTGTAAAATGCAACTTTTTTTCTATCGTTCATTCTTGTACTTTTACTCCAGTTAACCAGATTGAGACGGCAAATTTACAACTAATACAAGACATGCTAAAACTAATATTAGCCATTAAACATTTAACCCATAAACCTCTAACGTATCTCCTTCTGGTTGTTTGTATTCAATCCTGTACTCAAAATGGTGCTAAACAAAAAAATCATTTGGTGTTTCGTTATAATGAGCATCGTAACATAAGTTCTCTCGACCCAGCTTTTTCCAAAGATTTAGCAGATATCTGGGCTACCAATCAGATTTTTAATGGATTAGTACAAATGGATGATAGCTTAAATGTTAGACCTGCCATAGCAACGAACTGGAGTATCATGGATAGTGCTACTACATACACCTTTAATCTCAAAAAAGATGTGTATTACCATAAGCATTATCTTTTTGGAAAAGATTCTACACGAAGTGTAACTGCAAGTGATTTTGAATATAGCTTTTCCAGATTAAAAGATAAAAACTTAGCATCTCCTGGAAGTTGGGTATTAAGTAAGGTTGATAACTTTTTTGCGGAGAATGATTCCACCTTTGTGATTCAATTAAAGCAGCCGTTTCCTGCATTTTTAGGTTTGCTTACTATGAAATACTGTTCTGTTGTTCCTCATGAAATTGTAGAGCATTATGGAACTGATTTTAGGTCAAACCCTATAGGAACTGGACCATTTAAATTTAAACGCTGGGAAGAAAACATAAAATTAGTTCTCAGAAGTAATCCCAATTATTTTGAAACAGACTCCAATGGCAAGTCATTGCCATACCTGGAAGCTGTAGCAGTAACATTTCTTCCTGACAAACAAAGTGAGTTTTTACAGTTTGCTCAAGGAAATATAGATTTTGTATCAGGCTTAGACGCGTCCTATAAGGATGAAATATTAACGTCTAATGGTATACTAAAACCTAAATATAAAAATGTTGCCAATATGATTCGTGGCCCTTACCTAAACACCGAGTATTTAGGGTTTTTTATGAAGAGTGAGCTTACCGAAATTCAATCTCAAAAATTAAGACAAGTCATTAATTATGGATTTGACAGACAAAAGATGATTACCTTTTTGCGCAATGGTATTGGAATTCCTGCGGAAGGTGGTTTTATTCCAAAAGGTCTTCCCGGTTATGATGCATCGGTTGGCTTTACCTACGACTCAGAGAAAGCGAAGCAACTTTTACAAGATTTTAAGACCGAAACAGGAATTGCTTCTCCTGAGGTTACATTAACCACCACGAGCAATTATTTAAGTTTCTGTGAGTATATACAGCGAGAATTACAAAAAATTGGATTAGAAATTAAAGTAGATGTGATACCTGCATCGAGTTTAAAAGATCTAAAAGCAAATGGCCAGCTCGATTTTTTTAGAGCGAGTTGGATAGCAGATTACCCAGATGCTGAAAATTATTTATCGCTTTATTTTAGTGAAAACAAAGCACCGAATGGACCAAATTATACGCACTTTAATAGCCAGGAATTTGATAAACTTTACAAGGAAGCCTATTTGGAAATTAATGACAAAAGTCGGTCAGAATTATACACCAAAATGGATAGCATAGTGATGCAGTCTGCACCAATTGTACCCTTGTTTTATGATGAAGTAGTACGGTTTTCGAGAAAAAATGTAAAAGGCTTGGGAATTAATGCGATTAATCTGCTAAATTTAAAACAGGTTTCGAAGAGCGAAAACCAGTAAAATAATATATATCATCATCGCCCTTACCTTCAGTGCGCCTTGAGGTAAAAAATCCACGTCTACCATACTCCATAAGATAAAATGAAAAGTCCTCTCCAATACTATTTATAGGTTCAGGTAAGATTTTAGGTTTTTCAGTTAAGTCATTAGTTTCTAAATTATAGCCATAAATATCATAACCGCCAATACCGCCTCGTCTATTTGATGAGAAATATATTTTATTGTCCTGCGAAACAAAAAGAAATAATTCTGTACGAGGAGAGTTAATACTATCACTCAATCGTTCTACATCTCCATAAGACGAATGATTTGTTACACTGACTTTATAAATATCTGTTCTTCCCTTAGTTCCTAGTATGTTAGAAATAAAATATAGTGTTGAGTTATCTGGACTTAACGTTGGGTGAGCAAAACTATACTCATTGTTGGTAAATGGTAAATCGGTCACATTGGCCCAACCTTTTCCTTTAACGTATTCTGCACGTTTTATCTGAAGGTGATGTGCATTAAAATCTTGACGACTATTTTTACCAACAACTTCTGCATTGGTTGTAAAATACATGTATTTACCACCTTTTGAGAATGTTACCGCAGATACATTAAAGAAGGATAAATCTTTCTTATCAATAGGCTCAACGTTGCTAATCTCGCCTTGTGTATCTACATTCGCCTTTAGTAAAGAATACATATAACCCCCAAAACGGGTTTTTATAGGCTTGCCTTTAGAATTTAATTTATTTCTACTAAAATAAACTTTTCCCTTACTCATTACTGGAGCAAAATGATTGAGCTTATTGTTTAGTTTCAGATTCTTCACCTTGATACCTTGACCTCCTGAAGTTTCAAAGGCTTAAAAAACTATAAGCGCAAAAATCATGAAAAACTTTGTGTACTTCAATTTTAAACCATTTAAATCATTAACAGTTTTCATAGTGTTACATGAATTATTCTTCTTCATAAGACGACCTTGTTGCTTTAGTCGCATACATTTCCATTTCTAAATTCCTTTGATGCTGTTCTTTCCAAGTACTTTTTAAAACCGTATGCAACAAATATGAAAAACCTATTCCGAAAGGTAAAGCGATTAAACCCAAACCTAAATTATTATCAAAATCGATATTCCATCCAAAAATCTCGCTTAATATTCCAAGTAGTATTCCAGCGATAAAAGCACCCACGAAATAAGAAATTACTCCAATAACTGCAAATAGCCATGGGCTCTTATTATAGTCTTAGGCCAATTTGTAATAGTATTTCCCAATAAGAAAAAATGATTAATAAACCTAACATACGCTATTCTCTTCTATACTTTTTAGTAATTTCAAAAACATGATTCAATATGGATTTATCGACTTCGTCAAACTCTATATTTCGTCTTTGCATAACAACTTCAGCCACTTCAAAAACTTTATTTGTTTTATAAGTTACAAAACCTTTACTGCCACCCCAAGAAAAACTTGGCACAAAGTTTCGTGGAAAACCACTTCCAAAGATGTTAGAACTTACTCCAACAACCGTTCCAGTATTAAACATTGTATTAATGCCACACTTACTATGATCGCCCATCATTAAACCGCAAAACTGCAGACCAGTCTTGGCGAACCCTTCTGCTTCATAGTCCCACAATCGTACTTCGGCATAATTGTTTTTAAGGTTGCTATTATTGGTATCTGCACCTAAATTGCACCATTCTCCTATTACAGAATTTCCTAAAAAACCATCATGACCTTTATTTGAATATCCAAAAATTACAGAGTTGTTGACTTCACCGCCGACCTTACTATGTGGTCCAACTGTTGTAGGTCCGTAAATTTTTGCACCCAACTTTAATGTAGAATTCTCACATAATGCAAAAGGACCACGAATAAGACTACCTTCCATAACCTCGCTGTTTTTCCCAATGTAGATTGGACCACTACTTGCATTTAAAGATGAAAAATTGACCTTTGCTCCCTTTTCAATAAAGATTTTCTCTGGATTTACTGCATTGACGTTGGATGGTATGGCTTGGGAAGTTCTGTTTTTGGTTATCAACTCAAAATCATCTTCTAAAACTTCTCCGTTCTTTGCGAATATATCCCAAGTATTTTCAATTTTGATGATCGAATTCTCAAATTCAATAGCTTTAAATTCTGAAAAGTCTTTATGTTCTTCACCTTCCTCAGCGCAAAAGGCAATCACGTCTTCTCCCTTAAAAATAGCTTGATTAGGCTCCAATGTATTTATTAAAGCTACAACTTCTGCATTTGGAAGGAATGAAGCATTAATCATAACATTACTCTCCATTTCTACCATTGGAAACTTCTCAGACAAATATTCTTCTGTGATTGTAGTCGTAGTATAATCTAAATAAGACTCCCATTTTTCTCGTATTGTCAAGATACCTATACGAATATCAGCAACAGGTCTTGTATAGGTAAATGGCAGCAGACTATTTCTATGCGGTCCATCAAAAAGAATATAATTCATGATAAAATTCGAAGTTTACATATTAACCATCAATTGGCTATACAACCAAAAATAGGCTAATTCGGTAAAACAAAAAAGCCTTTCCAAAATCGGAAAGGCTTTAAATATGATTGGCACTAAATTACTTTTTGAATTTAGCGTATTTATTTTTGAATTTATCAATACGACCAGCTGTATCTACTAACTTAGACTTACCAGTATAATATGGATGAGATGTTCTTGAAATTTCCAATTTTACTAATGGATACTCAACACCATCAACCTCGATGGTTTCACTTGTATCTGCTGTAGATTTTGTTAAAAACACTTCATCGTTAGACATGTCTTTAAATGCTACTACTCTATAATTTTTTGGATGTATACCTTTTCTCATCGCTAATTGCTTTTACTATAATCGATTTTTTCGAGGTGCAAATTTAATTATTTTTTGTTATTCTA
>CBFHYD010000046.1:0-17473 GCA_965659975.1 Winogradskyella sp.
GATAATTCGACAATGACTCTCAAAGAACAATTAGATGCAATAAGAGGTTTGGTTGAGGAGGTGCTATCTACAAAGTAAAGTTTCGCTTAAGTATTAAAACAAAAAAACCAGTCACTCAAAGTGCCGGTTTTTACCATTTAAATTCCTATTAATTATAAATTCGGAATTACTAATTCTTTATCTGGATGAATAACATCACGATTACTCAGAATATTTGTATTTGCAGCAAATATTTCCTTGTATTTCATTGCATCACCATAGTAGTGCTTTGCAATTTTTCCTAAAGTATCACCAGAAACTACGGTGTGTCTTGCATAAACTGAATCATCTGCAACTTTGATATCTGCCATGATATCACATGGGCTATCTCCACCAATCTCTTTTATTTTTTTCCATAAAACATCCTTTTCATAAGGTGTGTTGGCAGTTCTCCAAACCATCAGCTTTTCAGCAGATTCCTCAACTTTACCATCTTGAATGTTTAATTGCTCGCCTAAGTCTAGTACAGCTTGATATTTAGCTTAATAAATAATTTTATATTGTTTAATTGTTAATACAATTTTAAATATACCAAATTATGTGCCAAATTCCAGCAGATTAGTCATGAGTTTGACTTTCAATTAGATAGCTATTTTGGAAATGAGTTATTTAACCTTAAAATATGTTTGGTAAAACCAGTATTTAACCCTATTTTTGCGCTCCTTTTGGCGATTAGTAGGAAGAGAAAGGAATTGAAAACAAATATTTTATAACGCTTCTATGTGTTATCGCATTGATTTCCTGCAACATATAGAATACAAATTTTAATCAGCAATGGCTGAAAATAAAGCAAAAGAAGCAGAAGTAGCAGTAGAAGCTACTGAAGCAACACAAGCACCTCAAGTATCAGAGGCTCAAGCGAATCCAGAAAAGTTCTTAAAAGAATTTGATTGGCACAATTACGAAGAAGGAATTGAGCAAGTAGCAGATTCTAAATTAGAAGAGTTCGAAAAGCTTGTTGCAGAGAATTTCGTAGATACTTTAGGTGACGAAGTAGTTGAAGGTAGTGTAATTGCAATCACAGATCGCGATGCAATTATTGACATCAACGCAAAATCAGAAGGTGTTATTTCGTTAAACGAATTTCGTTACAACCCAGATCTTAAGGTAGGCGACAAGGTAGAAGTATTAATTGATGTACGTGAAGACGAAACAGGTCAATTAGTATTATCTCATAGAAAAGCGCGTGTAATTAAGGCCTGGGATCGTGTAAATAATGCACACGACACTGGAGAAATCGTAAATGGTTTTGTAAAATGCCGAACTAAAGGTGGTATGATAGTAGATGTATTTGGTATAGAAGCATTCTTACCAGGTTCTCAAATCGATGTTAAGCCGATTAGAGATTACGACCAGTACGTTAATAAAAAAATGGAATTCAAGGTTGTGAAAATCAATCACGAATTCAAAAATATTGTTGTTTCTCACAAAGCACTTATTGAGGCTGATATTGAGGAGCAAAAGAAAGAAATCATTAGCCAGTTAGAAAAAGGACAAGTATTAGAAGGTGTTGTTAAGAACATTACTTCTTACGGTGTATTTATTGATTTAGGTGGTGTTGATGGTTTAGTTCATATTACAGATTTATCATGGTCTCGTATCAACCATCCAAATGAGATTGTTGAGTTAGACCAGAAATTAAATGTTGTAATTCTTGACTTCGATGAAGATAAATCAAGAATCCAATTAGGTCTTAAGCAATTATCTAAGCATCCTTGGGAAGCTTTAGGTGAAGAGGTTAAAGTTGGTGACAAAGTAAAAGGTAAAGTTGTTGTTATAGCAGATTACGGTGCTTTTGTGGAAGTAGCAGAAGGAGTAGAAGGATTAGTACACGTATCTGAAATGTCATGGTCTACACATTTACGTTCGGCTCAAGATTTTGTTTCTGTTGGTGATGAAATCGAAGCACAAATCTTAACTCTTGACAGAGAAGATCGTAAAATGTCTCTTGGTATCAAGCAATTAACGCCAGATCCATGGACAGATATTACATCTAAGTATCCAGTAGGTTCAAGACATATTGGTATCGTAAGAAACTTTACAAACTTTGGTGTTTTTGTTGAATTGGAAGAAGGTATTGACGGATTAATTTACATCTCTGATTTATCTTGGACTAAGAAAATTAAACATCCATCTGAATTCTGTAACGTTGGCGACAAATTAGATGTTGTTGTATTAGAATTAGACGTAGAAGGTCGCAAATTATCATTAGGTCATAAGCAAACTGAAGAAAATCCTTGGGATAAGTATGAAGCTGAATTTGCTCTTGATTCAACACACACAGCAAAAATCGCTGAAATCGTTGATAAAGGTGCAACAATTGACTTTAATGAAGATATTACTGCTTTTGTACCACAACGTCACTTAGAAAAAGAAGATGGTTCTAAACTTAAGAAAGGTGAAGAAGCAGAATTCAAAATCATTGAGTTCAATAAAGAATTCAAAAGAGTTGTAGCGTCTCATACAGCAGTATTTAGAGCTGAAGAAGCTAAGATAGTTAAGCAAGCTGCTCGTAAAGCAGAAGCTGCGGCTGCCGAAGCTAAACCAACTTTAGGTGACGCAAACGATGCTTTACAAGCCTTAAAAGATAAAATGGACGGAAAGAAATAATTTCCACCTCATAATATCAAAGTAAAAACCTTCGGATTTCCGAAGGTTTTTTTATTTTCCGGATTGAGTATGGTAGCATAAACACTAATTGATTTGCTACCTCAATAATTTCACTTAACTTTGTACCCCAAATACGTTTGGAAGTTATATGAGTCAAAAAGTATTACTTAATTCAAAAGAAGTAAACATTATCCTCCACAGATTGGCTTGTCAACTTATTGAAAATCACAACGACTTTTCTAACACAGTACTTATTGGTCTACAGCCAAGAGGTAAATATTTGGCCGATCGATTGGTAACTATTCTTAAAGAAGAGTATAAGGTCAAAGATCTCAATTACGGGCAATTAGACATCACTTTCTTTAGAGACGACTTTCGTCGCGGCGATAAACCTTTAGAGGCAAATAAAACAGATATAGACTTTATTGTAGAAGATAAAAATGTGGTTTTCATCGACGATGTTCTATATACAGGAAGAAGTATTAGAGCAGCGCTAACGGCGATTCAATCATTTGGACGACCAAATCATATAGAATTACTGACGCTGATTGACAGAAGATTCAGCAGGCATTTACCGATTCAACCTGATTATAGAGGAAGACAAGTCGATGTTATTAATAATGAAAAAGTTATTGTAAACTGGGTAGAAAACGAAGGCGAGGACGTAGTTTATTTAATTGATAAATAATAAATCTAATGAGCGAATTAAGTGTAAAACACTTACTGGGAATAAAATACCTTAATGAGGCTGATATTAACTTGATCTTCGAAACCGCAGATCAGTTTAAGGAAGTTATCAATAGACCAATTAAAAAGGTTCCGTCGCTTAGAGATATTACAATAGCAAATCTTTTCTTCGAAAATTCAACAAGAACAAAATTATCTTTTGAACTTGCTGAGAAACGTCTTTCTGCAGATGTTATTAATTTTTCAGCTGGGCAATCGTCCGTCAAGAAAGGTGAAACCTTAATAGATACGGTTAATAATATCTTATCTATGAAGGTGGATATGGTTGTTATGCGTCACCCAAGTCCTGGAGCTGGCGTTTTTCTTTCAAAACATATAGATGCAAGTATCGTAAATGCTGGAGATGGCGCACATGAACATCCAACACAGGCACTTTTAGATTCGTATTCAATTAGAGAATCTTTAGGCAGTGTCAAAGGAAAAAATGTGGTCATTGTCGGTGATATATTACATAGTCGCGTGGCATTATCAAATATTCACGCCTTACAGTTACAGGGCGCAAATGTTATGGTTTGTGGACCAAAAACATTATTACCAAAATATATTGGAGAACTTGGCGTAAAAGTTGAGACTAATCTCAAAAAAGCTTTGAATTGGTGTGATGTAGCAAATATGTTGCGTGTGCAAAATGAGCGAATGGATATCAGTTATTTTCCGTCGACAAGAGAATATGCACAACAATTTGGAGTTACTAAAGACTTGCTTGATAGTCTGGATAAGGAAATTACTATCATGCATCCAGGACCAATTAATAGAGGAGTTGAGATTACCAGTGATGTAGCTGATTCTGATCAATCTATTATCCTTAATCAGGTAGAAAATGGTGTCGCGGTACGAATGGCAGTAATTTACTTATTGGCTTCAAAAATAAAATAGAAATGCTATTCGATAGAGACGAAAATATTGTCATTATAACTCAAGAAAAAGCGTCGGTAAAGACTTTGGTTAATAATATTGAGCAAGTCTATGATAAATATAGTAACGACCATCTTATTGTAAATTTATCGAGTAAAGAAGTGATAGAGTTACAGGATATTATCGAATTTTTGAGGCTTAGTAATAAACATCGTGCAGCAAAAAAATCATTCGTTGTAATTACAGATATAGTAGATATGGATGCTATGCCTGATGAAATTTGTGTGGTACCAACGATGCAAGAAGCTTATGACATTATTGAAATGGAAGATATTGAGCGTGATTTAGGCTTTTAATGATGAAATTAACTATTCTCGGCTGCTACAGTGCCACACCCAGAACTTTTACAAACCCTACTTCTCAAGTATTAGAAATAAAAAACCATCTGTTTTTGATAGATGCTGGAGAAGGTACGCAAGTCCAACTAAGAAAGAATAAAATAAAATTCTCACGAATAAAGCACATCTTTATTTCTCATCTTCATGGGGACCATTACTTTGGATTGGTAGGTCTTATTTCAACATTCAGATTGCTTGGAAGAGATTCAGATTTACACGTATACGGACCAAAAGGATTAAAGGAAGTTATTACGCTTCAACTCAAATTTTCCGACTCTTGGACAAACTACGGTCTCTATTTTCACGAATTGACTTCAAAAGAATCAGAATTGGTGTTTGAGGATGATAAGGTTGAGGTTTATACTATACCGTTACAACATCGTGTATACACAAACGGTTTCTTATTTAAAGAGAAGCCTGGTGAAAGAAAGTTAGATGTTAATGCAGCACAAGAGGCAGAAATTGATAAAGCCTATTTTAGAAAACTAAAACAGGGCTCAGATGTTGAGAATATTCATGGTGTTATTATAAAGAATGAAACTGTAACGTCGCCACCACCTAATCCAAAGAGCTATGCGTTTTGCAGTGATACAGCCTATGATGAACAAAAGGTTAGTAACATTCAAGGCATTGATGTGCTATATCACGAATCTACATTTTTAGAACGTAATAGAGAATTGGCAGCACCTACCAAACATAGTACCGCAATACAAGCCGCACAAATAGCAAAAAAAGCTAATGTAGGAAAGCTTATTTTAGGTCATTACTCTACACGTTATCATGACATTTCAGAATTTAAATCTGAAGCTGAAACCGTTTTTAGTAATGTTGAGTTAGCGGAAGACGGTAAAGTATTTGAGTTTTAAGGTTTTCTATTGCCTTAATCCTTTAGTATCTTTGTAATTCTCAAAAAAAGTGAAGCTATACTATGCAAAATGATCTTAGTAACTATAGGAAATCTTACGAGAAAGGCGAACTACTTCTAAAAAATGTACCTGAAAACCCTATCGAATTATTTAGAGATTGGTTTGTAGAAGTGGACACTCATTTTAATCAAGGTGAGACTAATGCTATGACTATTTCTACAATAGGTTTGGATGGATATCCTAAGAGTAGAGTAGTACTATTAAAAAAATACACGCACGAGGGTTTTATTTTTTACACCAACTACGATAGCGAGAAAGGAAGAGCAATTCTTCAAAACCCAAATGTATGTCTGTCCTTCTTTTGGCCAATGGCTGAACGACAAGTTATTATTAAAGGATCAGCTAATAAAATTTCTGAAAATCTTAGTGATGGTTATTTCGAATCACGCCCACGAGGAAGTCAACTTGGTGCAATAGCTTCTAATCAAAGTGAAGTTATACCAAATAGAGAATATATAGAAAATAAGCTAAAAGATATAGAATTAGAACTAATGGGAAAATCTATAGAACGTCCTGTAAATTGGGGTGGTTTCTTGGTGAGTCCTGTAGAGATGGAATTTTGGCAAGGTAGACCAAACCGACTTCATGACAGAATACGCTACAAGTTGCAAGAAAATTTGGATTGGAAAATCGATCGATTATCACCGTGATTGAAATTCGATAAAAAATGCATTTAAACGATAAAACTAAACGATTGATACTTGTAAGACATGGTAAATCATCTTGGGAATTTAACGTAAACGATAAGGATCGACCATTAAAACAAAGAGGTATCAGAGATGCCTTATTAGTCGCTGCGAATTTTCAGCAAAAAGATTATAAAATTGATGCTGTGTTCTCAAGTCCTGCAAATAGAGCTTACTCAACGTGTAAAATATTTAAATCATCTCTGGAGTGGAAACCAGACGATATTGAAGTAGTTGAAAACTTATATGACTTTTCAGGTGAAAAGCTTGTTAACTTTATACAAAAATTAGAAAATAATTTAAATACAGTTGTCATTTTTGGCCACAATCATGCACTCACCTCAATAGCTAATCTATATGGTGATCAGTTTATTGATAATATACCTACGTCTGGTTTAGTTGTAATAAAGTTCAATATTGATGATTGGCAATATGCAAAATACGGACAAACAGAACTAATTATGTTTCCCAGAGATTTTAAGTCTTAATATTTACATTATATTAATAAAGTTACATTTAGTATATTTTATATTTGGATAAATAAATCAATGAATGACAAAAAACAATAACAGCTACATTAATCGAGAGTTAAGTTGGTTGCAATTTAATGCTCGAGTTTTACAAGAAGCAGCTGATGAGAATGTACCACTTATAGAGCGATTACGATTTATAGGTATTTTTTCTAACAACTTAGACGAGTTTTTCAAAGTACGCTACGCGACTATAAAGCGTATAGATCAAGCTGGTAAAGGTGCAAAAAGTCAATTAGGTGGTATTAAGGCTAGTGATCTTCTACAAACCATAACTGAAACGGTAATAAAACATCAAAGTACTAGTCTCGGTATTTTAGATAGTATCAATAAAAAACTTAGAGATGAAAACATTTATATTATAAATGAAACTCAGATACAGGATTATCATCACGACTTTATAAAAGATTATTTTTTTCAGGAAATAAGTTCAGCATTAGTAACTATTGTACTTAATGACAGTGTGGAGCTGCCATTACTTGTGGATAAAGCTGCTTATTTAGGAATCCGCATGAATCTCAATTCGGGTCATAATCAATACGCACTCATTGAGATATCTAAATCTATGGACAGATTTATAGTTCTTCCAGAATATGAAGGAAAAAACAATATCATAATGTTAGATGATTTAATCAGGTATTGTTTAGATGATATATTCAACATTTTTGAATACAAAAGTATTTCCGCTCATATGATTAAAATTACACGTGATGGTGAATTAGATTTTGACAGTGATTTGAGTAAAAGTTTCCTTGCTAAAATATCCGACAGTGTTAAAGACAGGAAGATTGGCGAGCCTGTACGATTTGTATATGACAAGTCTATTGATGAAGAGACCCTAGATTATTTGATGCTTAAAATGGGTATTGATAATAAGGACAGCGTTATACCCGGCGGAAGATACCATAATAGAAGAGACTACATGAGATTTCCGAGCTTAGGCAGGAATGATTTAATGTATGAAAAAATAAAAGCTCTACCTGTTCAGGGACTTCGTCTTCAGCAAAGTATTTTTGATACCATCTCTGAAAAGGATTATATGGTTCATACACCATTTCATACCTTTTCCTATATCGTAAAATTTTTGAGAGAAGCTGCACTCGATCCAAAAGTAAAAACCATTAAGATTACTATTTATCGTTTAGCTCAAATTTCTCACGTTGCAAGTTCCCTTATAAATGCCGCTAAAAATGGTAAAAAGGTTACCGTTTCTATAGAATTAAGAGCGAGATTTGATGAAGAAGCCAACATTAGCTATGCACAACAAATGCAAGATGAAGGTGTGAAAATGTTATTCGGTGTTGCGGGACTTAAGGTACATAGTAAAATGTGTGTTATTGAACGATTGGAAGGAAAAAAAATAAAGCGTTATGGCTTTGTTAGTACTGGAAACTTCAATGAATCAACAGCAAAAGTTTATACGGATTTCACTTTGTTTACAGCACACCAGAAAATATTGAAGGACATCAATAAGGTATTCGATTTTTTCGAAGTTAATTATCAAATAAAAAGATTTAAACATATAATTACCTCACCGCATTACACAAAGACAAAACTCTTTGCTTTAATAGAGCGTGAAATTCAGAACGCCAAAGAAGGCAAAGTAGCTTATATTAAGTTAAAAATGAATAGCATAAGTAGTTATGCTATGATTGATAAGTTGTATGAAGCGAGTAAGCATGGTGTAAAAATACAAATGATTGTCCGTGGAATTTGCTGCCTTATACCTGGTGTTCCGGGTATGAGTGAAAATATTGAAGTAATTAGTATAATAGATAAATTTTTAGAACATACGCGCTTGTACATTTTTGCCAATAACGGTGATCCTAATGTTTATATTTCTTCAGCAGATTGGATGACAAGAAATATGGATAATAGGGTAGAGGTAAGTTGTCCAATTTATGACGAACGAATAAGGACCAATCTTCAAGAGATTTTTGATATCTATTGGAGTGATAATGTGAAGGCGAGAATAATTAATCAAGAGCAAGATAACCGGTATAAAGTTCAAGATGGTATTAAGCCAGTACGTGCTCAATTTCAAATCTATGAATACCATAAAAACCAGTTAGAGAATTAATATGCTAAGAATAAAAAAATATGGTGCTATCGACATTGGTTCTAACGCAGTAAGACTTCTCATAACCAGCGTAATAGAGCAGGATGATAAACCTGTAATTTTTAAAAAAAATGCATTAGTTCGAGTACCGATAAGACTTGGTGCAGATGTTTTTGTTAAGAGACATATTTCAGACTATAACATTAAGAGAATGAAGGATACCATGACAGCATTTAGCCTTCTTATGAAATCTCACGAAATTGTAAAGTACAAAGCGTGTGCAACATCCGCAATGCGCGAAGCTGATAATGGAAAGGAAGTTTGTGCTCTTATCAAAGAAACATCTGGAATAAAAATAGATATCATTGATGGAGAAGAAGAGGCAACGATAATTGCAGCAACAGATTTACATACCTTTATTGATACTCAAAAAACATATTTATACGTCGATGTTGGTGGAGGAAGTACGGAGTTTTCAATAATTCACAATGGAGAGAAAGTCGAATCAAAATCCTATAGAATTGGAACAGTTAGATTACTTAATGATAGTGTAAAAAACGAAACCTGGCGTTTACTCGAAACCTGGATAAAAGAAAATACAAAGGTTTATGATAAGATTGAACTCATTGGTTCTGGTGGAAACATAAATAAGATCTTTAAAATATCCGGAAAGGATCTTGGTAAACCTTTATCCTATTTTTATTTGACCAGTTATTACAATAAACTTCAGGATTATACTTATGAAGAGAGAATCACAGAATTAAATCTTAATCAAGATAGAGCGGATGTAATTATACCTGCCTTACGCATTTACTTATCAGCAATGAAGTGGAGTGGTGCTAAGGATATCTTAGTACCAAAAATTGGTTTGTGTGACGGTATAATAAAAAGTATTTACCACGAAACAATAAGTAGTGTAAATCTATAGGAGAGTGCATTTCATCCTATTTTTTGATAAACAAGTCTAAATTTTTATTGAATTGTAACTTTTTTTTACGTCGTAATGTCAAAAAATTTAATTTGGTCACATTATTTAATTAGCTATTATAAAAAAAACACTACTTACTACAGTTTTTATTTTATCGATTTTCTTTTCTTTTGGCCAAGGTTTTAAGTCAACAAAATATGGTGTTAGAGCAGGTTGGAACTTGTCAAAAGTTAATTTTTCGCAATCAATTCCTGGCGGCGTTAGTAGATATGGATTCTTTTTTGGTGGATTTGCTGAATTTTCGTTGTCCGAGATATTATGGTTAAACACGGAGTTGCAATAGTCTGCCGAAGGTAGTAAAGATGAAGATTTAAGAGCGAATTATATTAATATTCCTATACAATTTAGATTTTTATTGGGTGAGCGCTTTACGGCTGGTTTAGGTCCACAAGCAAGTATAAAAACCTGGAAAAGTAGTGATATATATGACAATTTTGTTTTTGGAGCAGTTGGTGGAATTGAGTATAATATCTCGGGAGATGTATTTATAGATTTAAGAGCTGGATATAAATTCAATAATATGTTAGATGAAGATGTAGTAGGTTCTGGTTTTGATGCATCACAATTCAATATACAATTGGGTGTTGGTATAAAATTGTAACGACTAAAATATAATATAATTAAAATGCCTTTAGAATTTCCTAAAGGCTTTTTTTATTATCCGTGTATTGTTTCTTTAGTGCCTAAAGCTTTCATTATACCCGCTTCGTACTCTAAAAGTTCTTGCCATTTTTTATCGACTTCTGCCTTATCTGAATATTGCCTTGCGAATTTTAAGAACATCGTATAGTGTCCAGCTTCACTAATCATTAATTTACGGTAAAACTTCGCAAGCTTCTTGTCTTCTATATTTTCTGATAGCAGTCTAAATCTTTCACAACTTCGAGCTTCAATTAAAGCGGCATATAGCAGTCTGTGTACCAATTGTGTCGTTCTACTTCCACCTTTTGGAAAAAATTTTAAAAGCTGAATTACATAATCATCTTTTCTATCACGACCTAAAACCCAGCCTCTTTCCAATATTAAATCATGTACCATTTTAAAATGGCTCATTTCTTCATTTACTAAATCTATCATTTCCTGAACCAACTCAGTATATTCAGGAAAACTTACAATCAAGGAAACAGCGGTGCTTGCAGCTTTCTGTTCGCAATAGGCGTGATCTGTTAGTATATCTTCTATATTTTTTTCTACAATATTTACCCAACGTGGATCAGTTGGTAATTTTAATCCAAGCATAATTCTAAATATCTAATCCGAATGTCTGTTTTAATAATTCGATGGCGTTGTTTTTCTCTTTTAATTTCTCATATTTCTCTTGTGCTGTAAATGCATACTTCTTAGCAACTTCTTCATTTACAGTAATGTTCAGATGTAAATCGTAGTTCCTGCAGGCTTTTCTAAGATGAGCTAATAATGGATATTGAGAACGCTCCATTTCAACTTTATTAGTGTCATTGGAGTAGGTTAAACAAATAGCAGTGTCTTTAAGTACTGGCACTTCCATCTCCATAATTGAAGCCATAATTTTTTCACCTTTACGATGTAGTGTTTTTATGTAATCATTCCAGGCTTTTAAAAATTGTTCTTCTGTGAACGATTCTTTCGGCAGATTCTCTTCATCTATAATGACATCCATTTGCCTTATTTGGTGTTCCTTTTTCTCTTTTATACTTTTTAGAGAAAGCCCTGAAGTAACTTTGGATGGATTAGAAATTGAAATCTTTGGAGTTGGTAAAGGCTCCGCAACCATTTTATTTTGAATAACTTCTGAAACTTCTAAAGTTTCTTTTTTCTCAGTATAATCTTTTTGTTTTTCCATCTTTTCGGGTGGTCTTGAAACAGGAATAGGAGTAATACCTTTCTCTCTAAAATATGTTGGCGGAATTATATAGTGTCTGCTATTTTTTTTTTCTCCATCAAAAGTGATAGAGGCTAATTGCATAAGTGCTAATTCAACAAGGAGACGTTGATTTTTACTGCTCTTATACTTTAAATCACAGGAGTTGGCTATATCAATGGCTTTAATCAAGAAATCTTGAGATGACTTTTTGGACTGCTCGACATACTTAAGTTTAGTGTCTTCGCCAACCTCTAACAATTCTATTGTAGACGGGTTTTTACAAACCAATAAATCTCTAAAATGAGAAGCTAAACCTGCAATATAGTGATGCCCATCAAATCCCTTGGACAGAACAGTGTTGAATTGAACCAACAGTTCTGGGATTTTATTGTCTAAAATAAAATCAGTGCTTGTAAAATACGTTTCGTAATCTAAAACATTGAGGTTCTCTGTAACTGCTTGACGTGTAAGGTTTTTTCCAGAAAAGCTCACCACTCTGTCAAAAATTGAAAGTGCATCACGCATGGCACCATCTGCCTTTTGTGCAATAATATGAAGTGCGTCATCTTCGGCATTTACACCTTGTTCCTCTGCAATATATTTCAGGTATTCTTTAGCGTCTTTTACTGTAATTCTTTTAAAATCAAAAATCTGACAACGCGAAAGTATGGTTGGAATAATCTTATGCTTTTCTGTAGTAGCTAGGATAAAAACACAATGCTTTGGCGGTTCTTCTAATGTTTTTAAAAAAGCATTAAATGCTGCCGTAGAGAGCATATGAACCTCATCAATGATATAAACTTTGTATTTACCTACTTGTGGTGGAATCCGTACCTGGTCGGTTAAACTTCTTATATCATCTACAGAATTATTGGACGCGGCATCTAACTCAAAAATATTAAAGGCAAAATCCTCATCTTCATTTGTGTTTCCGTCACTATTAATCATTTTAGCGAGTATACGCGCGCATGTCGTTTTACCAACACCTCGAGGACCTGTAAAGAGCAGGGCTTGTGCCAGATGATTGTTTTCTATGGCATTTAATAAAGTATTTGTAATCGCCTTTTGACCAACAACATCTTTAAACGTTTGTGGTCTGTATTTTCTGGCAGATACTATAAAATGTTCCATAAAATTTTACTCTAATACAAATTTAAAAATAACCAAGAATTAGTGCTTTTCTTAGCCCAGAATTTAATAGTACTTATTAACAATTGTGTTATTTTTGTCGTTAGTAAATTGCCTTATCGCTCAGTGTTTCTGAGAGGAAAGTCCGAACACCATAGTGCAAGTATCGTGGCTAACAGCCATCCATCGTGAGATGAGGAAAAGTGCAACAGAAAGTATGTACAGGTCATGCTGTAGTGAAATCAGGTAAACTCTATACGGTGCAATGTTATGTATACCAACGCTTGAGGATTGCACGTCCGATTGTTGGAGGGTAAACAGCTAAAGTTTGCTGGTAACAGTAAACGTAGATAAATGATAAGGAGCTTTTCTTTTACGAAAAGTGTACAGAATTCGGCTTATAGATTTACTCATATAAACAAGCCTTCTGTAATGGAAGGCTTTGTTTTAATCTGTTTTCTGAAAAAAGCTAAAGCAATTCCCACCGTAAGTTTTTACTTCTGAAAAATAGTCTAAATCGGATAAATCCGTGTGCTTCGAGTGTTCTACAATTAATACACCATCATCATTCAAAAGATTATTCTTGAAAACTAGTTCAGGTATTTTAGAAAATAATGAGATTTCAAAGTCATAAGGTGGATCAGCGAAAATAAGATCGTAGGTAGCATTTGTAGTTTCTAAAAACTTGAAAACATCGCTTTTTAGAGTATTAATAGGCATATCAAAATCCACAGATGTTGCATTTATAAAATTTATGCATCCGTAATGGCTATCAACCGCCAATATGTTTTTGGTGCCGCGAGATGCAAATTCATACGAAATATTTCCGGTGCCAGCGAATAAGTCTAAAACTGATAATTCATCAAAGTAATAACGATTGTTTAAGATATTGAAAAGTGCTTCCTTTGCCATATCAGTCGTAGGACGAACAGGTAGGTTTCTTGGTGCCGATATTTTTCGACCTTTGTAATGCCCTGATATTATGCGCATTAGATGCTATTTTTGATTATAAATTGGTCTGAATCACTAACAACCTCAACATTTCTGATGTATTTGTAAGCAATGTCATAGTTAGCATCTTTCTCTTTTATACCTCCAACTAAAAATAGTTTTAGAGTTTCAGGATTTAATTGCTCTTGTTCACAAGTAAATAGTATATAGTAGATGAAATCTTCTGGAGTATCAAACTCAAAAAAGTTATAAAGTTGTAAGTCTGTATTTTTATAAATAACCATTTGCATTGTATTAGAGTCGACATTAATGAAAACTGAGGTTTCGTCATCAGCAACCATAGATTGGGTTATGTCAACAAATACTGAAGAGGCATGATTGTAATCAAATGCACCGAACGTATCAAAAATATAGTTATTAATGTTTACATAAGGCACATAAACACTGACTGCATTATGATTTTTTAATTCATCAGAAGCTATAAAGTCAGTTTTTAGAATCTTAGAGTTATATTTTAAATATTCCGCATTGTTAGACTCGTCATACAATTCTTTTGGAACTAGGGTGGCGAGCTCATTATGATGTATAACTTTTACACTTTCAAAATCATCAGAAAACTTTGTATTCGAGGCTAACTCGCTTTTTAATTTCTCTAATGTTTCAACAGGATTTAACCTTTTTTCAAAGGCTATAGTATCGATGTACTCGATACTGTTATTAGCGTTATTGTATATAGAAAAAGAAAGTCCATTCAAACTAACTTGAATGGACAATGTTTTCTTTTGTTTATCTGTCAAAACTTATTCGTTTTTAGCGAAGTTTTTTGGCCAGTTTCCAGTGGTTTTCACCTCATTCATCGAACCAACCATTATTTTTGGACCATTTACACCATCCACAGACATTAATTCTTTTTCGTTAGATACTAAATTCTTGTCTTGATCGTGTAAAATAACTGACTTATCTACACTTGCTTCAAACACTGGTATATCATCAAGTGTTCCAGCCTTTAATTCAAACTCTGCTCCATCTTTTCCTACACCAACATTAGCGATATTTTTATAATCAATTGATTTAAATAATGAATCCTTTACAGAATAATGACCTATTGTATCTACAACAATAATGGTTTTATAATCTGTAATTCCGTAAAGCTTTGTTTTTTCTTCATCAACAACTGTAGAATCTTTTCTCTGAATGATAGCTACTTGCGCGGTATCAATAAATCTAATTAAACTATTGTAATCATCTGTATATTTTCCGTTCACAGTCTTGTAAGCTATTTGTGCTTTTTGGATATCAATTAAACGATTTACTGCAACTTGGTAACGCTCATCTTTTACTTTTTCGAACTGCACAGGACCAACTACAGACATCACCAAATTATATCCCAAAAATCCAATAATAACCCAAAGAATTAGATTAAGGATTGTTTTGAATTTTTTAGGTATATATTTATCGATTAACCATACAATTAGTATAGTCATTAAAATAATAGCAACAATTGCAATAATAACTTTTAACATAGTTAGTTCATTTTATTAGGTATTTCGCAAATCTACAATTTTTTTTTGTTCGTAAAAACATAAAAAATAAAAATTAAAAGAAACCTTTTAGGCCATATCTTATTAGTCAATTTATATAAAGTAATAATGGTATATTGCCTTATATTACTTAAGCCTTAATGATAGCCAACGCATCAGATTTTTATAAACTCATTCGTTCAAAATTTCCGTTTCAACCAACTGAAAAACAAGACATTGTTTTATTGCAATTATCGGAGTTTATATTCAATAATAATCCCAATGCGCTTTATTTATTGAAGGGTTTTGCCGGAACTGGTAAAACAAGCATAATCGGTACGATTGTTTCAAACCTTTGGCAGGCAAAGGTGAGTGCTGTATTATTAGCACCAACTGGTCGCGCAGCAAAAGTTATTTCAAATTACTCTAAGAAAGAGGCTTTTACGATTCATAAGAAAATATATTTCCCTAAGAAAGAGAAAGGTGGTGGCGTAAAGTTCGTAATGCAGCCAAATAAACATAGAAATACCATTTTTATAGTCGATGAGGCATCAATGATACCAGATATTCCAGCGGATTCAAAATTATTCGAAAACGGGTCCTTGCTTGACGATCTCATGCAATATGTGTATTCTGGGCATAAGTGCAAGTTATTATTGATAGGTGATACGGCACAGTTACCACCAGTTAAATCAGATCTCAGTCCAGCATTGAATGCTGATAAATTAGATTTGAACTACAATAAACAAGTCAATACGATAGAGTTAGATGAAGTTGTGCGTCAGGAGGAGGATTCAGGTATTTTGGAAAATGCAACAGAATTACGTTCGGTATTAGAAACTTCATTTTACGACAGTTTTAAATTCAATGTATCACCATTTAAGGATATTGTTAGGCTAATTGATGGTCATGATATCATGGATGCTATTAATGAATCCTATGATAATGGTGGCTACGAAGAAACAGCGATTATTGTTAGAAGTAATAAGCGCGCCAATCTTTATAATCAACAAATCCGAAGTAGAATACTACTTAACGAAAGTGAGTTGTCAGCTGGAGATTATCTCATGGTTGTAAAGAATAATTACCATTGGATTAAACCAACAACAGAAGCTGGCTTTATTGCTAATGGCGATATTATTGAGGTTTTGGAGATATTTAGCATTAAAGAATTGTACGGTTTTAAGTTTGCAGAAGTCAAGGTGAAAATGGTAGATTATCCACGCATGAGTCCGTTTGAAACGGTTTTGCTTTTAGATACGATTTCTTCTGAAAGTGCCTCTTTAACCTATGAAGAATCAAACCGATTATATCAAGAAGTAGCCAAAGATTACGCTAATGAGACCTCGAATTATAAAAGATTTATGGGTGTAAAAAAGAATAAATTTTTCAATGCCCTGCAAGTCAAATTTTCCTATGCAATTACCTGTCACAAATCTCAAGGTGGACAGTGGAACACAATTTTTGTAGAACAACCATATTTGCCAAATGGCCCCGATAAAGACTACATTCGCTGGCTGTATACCGCTATTACCAGAGCAAAGGAAAAACTTTATCTCATTGGCTTTAAAGACGATTTCTTTACGGAATAGTTTTTCTTACTACAATCATTTATTTTTACAATACTAAAAGAATTTCCAGATGAACATTATAGCAATGATTCCTGCTCGTTATGCCGCTTCGAGGTTCCCTGCTAAACTTATGCAGGATTTAGCTGGTAAGACAGTTATTACACGTAGTTATGAGGCTACGGTAGCAACAGATTTATTTTCTGAAGTATATGTAGTCACGGATAGCGACATCATATATAATGAAATTGTTTCTAATGGTGGTAAAGCTATAATGAGTAAAGCCGAGCATGAATCAGGAAGTGATCGCATAGCCGAGGCAGTTGCTGATGTGGATTGTGATATTGTGGTCAATGTTCAAGGCGATGAGCCGTTTACAGAACGCGAGAGTTTACAAAAAGTATTAAGTGTTTTTAATGATGATGTTAATAATGAAATCGATTTGGCATCTTTAATGGTTGAAATTACGGATTGGGAAGAAATTGCAAATCCAAATACGGTCAAAGTTATTGTAGATCAAAACTACTTTGCTTTGTACTTTTCGAGAAGTCCTATTCCATATCCGAGAGATAAGTCTGTAGATTCTCGTTATTTCAAACACAAGGGAATTTATGCCTTCCGGAAA
>CBFHYD010000047.1:0-17267 GCA_965659975.1 Winogradskyella sp.
TTTAAGTACAGATGATGACATTTTAGAAAATGAAAATCTGGATGTACTATATGCAAACAACATAGATAAAGTCGCACTTCTTAATCCGCACGGATTAGAAGTGAATACGATTCAAATGTATAATCTACTTGAGCAACATATCATCACAATTGACCATATAGAACCAGGTAATCAAACTGAATATGAAGTTGGAAAATTAAGCGAGGGAGCTTATATCATTAAATTAAATATTGTAAGCGGTTCGGTATCTAAGAAAGTATTGGTAAACTAATCCACTATAATTAATTTTTCAACACTAAAAAACGCTCTGTTGGGAAGCGTTTTTTTATTTTAATGCGTCGAGCAGTTGTTGAAATGATAATTTCATTTGATTGCCCGACTTCATTTCTTTTAGTGTAAACGTATTAGACTTTAGCTCTTCTTCGCCTACCAAAACAACAAATGGTATACTTCTTCTATCTGCAAAGGTCATTTGCTTTTTCATTTTAGAAGCATCAGGATATAGCTCAGCATTTATCCCACTATCTCTTAAAGCAGATATGGCTTTTAAACACGCCATAGCTTCTGCATCTCCAAAATTGATGAATAAAACTTTTGTATTTTCCGTTACAGATTTAGGAAATAAATTGAGTTCTTCTAAAACCAAATAGATTCGGTCTAAGCCAAAACTAATGCCTACTCCACTCATATCCTTAAGTCCGAAAATACCAGTGAGGTCGTCATAACGACCACCACCACCAATAGAACCCATTTGGACAGTTTCTGGCGCAGAAACTTCAAATATTGCTCCAGTATAATAATTAAGTCCTCTTGCCAGCGTAACATCTAATTGGAGTTTAGCTGTTTTCAGTTTAAGTTCGCTAATTGCGGTATTTATAAACTCTAATTCTTCAATTCCCTTTAGTCCAATTTCTGAGGACGATAAAATGGATTTTAAACTTTCAATTTGAGAACCAAAATCACCTGACAATTCAAATAAAGGTTGAAGCTTTTCAATACCGTCTTGAGCAATACCCCTATCCAACATTTCTTCCTTGACCTTGTCCTCTCCTATTTTATCTAATTTATCCAACGCAACGGTAAAATCAATCAGTTTATCCTGAGCACCAATAACTTCTGCAATACCGGATAAAATTTTTCTGTTATTTATTTTAATAGTAACACCATCTAATTTGAGATTCGTAAATACAGCGTCATATAGCTGAATAAACTCTACCTCTTGGAATAAGGATGTACTACCAATCACGTCAGCATCACATTGGTAGAATTCTCTGAAACGTCCTTTCTGCGGCCGATCAGCACGCCAAACCGGCTGAATTTGGTACCGTTTGAACGGAAATACCAAATCATTCTGATGTTGTACGACATACCTCGCAAATGGAACTGTAAGGTCATATCTAAGTGCCTTCTCCGATATTCTTGGGGTTATTTTCACTTCTGATCGCGCATTATAATATTCATCAGAAATCTTCTTTAAATATTCACCAGAATTTAAAATCTTAAAAATTAAGCGATCGCCTTCATCACCGTATTTTCCCATTAAGGTTTCAGAATTTTCAAAACTTGGAGTTTCTATGGGTTGAAATCCAAAATTGGCAAACTGCGCCTTAACCGTATCCATAATATAATTACGCTTTGATACAGTTTCCGCGTTGAAATCTCGTGTTCCTTTAGGTATGCTTGGTTTTTGTGCCATATTTATATTCTGCCTCGGCAAATATTTAAATTCATCACAAAAATATTATAAATTTTAAAGGCTTTCTCAAGTAATTTCGATTTTATAGTAACTTTATGCCAACTTGGTAGTCTTATAGCAAAACCGACGTTAACCTTTACCCTAATTATGAAGATTTCACTCTTTAGAGAAAACGTAAAAATCGCACTCGGCTCGATTAAGAGTCAACTCCTCAGAACGATATTAACTGTTGTAATTATTGGAATCGGTATTATGGCATTAGTCGGTATTTTAAGTGGCGTGTCAGCTTTGGAAAATACAATTTCCAGTGACTTTTCATCTATGGGAGCTAATACGTTTAATCTGCAGCGTTATGAGTTTAATACGCAACGCCAAAGTGGACGAGACCGTCAAAAAATTAATCCTATAATCACCTATCGTAACGTAAAGGATTTCCAAGACAAATATGATTTTCCCTTCACCAAGACATCAATTTCATTTTATGGAACTTTCAGTGCTGAAGTAAAAGCCGATAATAAAAAAACAGATCCAGAAGTAAGAGTTATGGGTATTAATGAGCACTTCTTAGAAAACTCTGGCTTAGAAATAGAAGCTGGACGTGGATTTAATGTCTTTGACGTTACTAACAATAATGCGGTTTGCGTTATCGGAAGTGATTTGGTGAAAGCCTTATTTAAGGATGAAAATCCAGTAAATAAAACGATTAGTGTTCGCGGTAGTAAATTTAAAGTTATTGGCCACCTCAAGGAAAAAGGCGCAACTTTTGGAAACAATCAAGATTTACGTGTTTTAATACCTATACAAAAAGCAAGATCCATTTTTACAAGTCCAAATGTTAACTACGCATTGAGTGTAAAAGTTGATAAAAAAGATATGATGGAAGGTGCACAGGATGATGCCATTGCAACATTTAGAAATGTTCGTGGCCTTACACCTGTCGAAAAAAACAACTTCGGTATTGAACGCAGTGACGACTTACTCAATAGAATTAGTGATATCTCAGGCTATCTATATTGGGCAGCTTGGGTTATTAGTATAATAACAATTTTAGGTTCTACGATTGCTCTTATGAATATTATGCTGGTCTCTGTAAGCGAACGTACACGTGAAATTGGCGTAAGAAAATCTTTGGGAGCTAAAAGAAATACAATTGCTTGGCAATTTTTTTTGGAAACACTTATGATTGGTCAACTTGGTGCAATTCTGGGGATAATATTAGGAATTTTTATTGGTTGGCTTTTAGCTACAGTTTTTGAACTTCAATTTTCAACACCGTGGTTCGCTATGTTTTATGGTGTTCTAATTGCTTTTATAGTTGCCATTGTTTCGGGTGTTTATCCTGCAACAAAAGCGGCCAAACTAGATCCTATTGAGTCTCTGAGATATGAGTAAAATTAGCTGTTGGCTTTTAGCTTTTAGCAAAATTTTCCTTATTACTATTGGCTGTGAACTGAAAATAAATACTGTTTACTGTCCTATTAATTTCTCAAAATATTGAAATAATTCACCCTTTGTGATATTCCCACCTTGTTGGATAATCTTAAAAATATCCTGATGCTTATCCTCGGAGTAATCTTTCTTTGCATTATAAAATTCAATATGGTCCGACAGTAGATTATTTCGAAGCCACTCAAATCCTTCTTTAGTAGTTAAATCAACTGCATCATTTTTAATTTTTAAAGCTATTAGTTGCATATCCTTTTCCTTGCACTTAAAAAGATGCAATTGTTGAGGCGATAAATGCTCAATATATTCAACCTTACTCAACACGCCATACCAGACCAAATCACTAAAAACATCAAGCTCTTGCTCGGCGGCTTCTGGTTTATTCTTTTTTATATCATCCCATTCGTCTGCAGTAATAGACTGAGTTGCTAAAAAATTTATGAACTCTTCATGTAATTCTTCAAACTGCTCCTTTGTAAGTCTCGTATATTTCATCTTATCTGATCTCTTAAACTAAATCATTAATTATTTATAACCTCATCCACAGCAAAAGGTCTATCTGTGGCAAAAATATCAATACCAAGTTGTTTCCATTCAGTATATAAATAATCACCTCTTGCCTCTGCTCGACCATCCAAGTTTCCTAAAGTACCCAACATGGTTACAATGTCGTTTTTATGTAATGACTCATATAACGACACATCTGATAATCGTGTTCCTGTAAAAGCAATCATATTTTTTGTAGGAATGTTAGAGTTTAATAAGGCTTGTAATTCACTATCATTTCTTGCCGAAACAGATAACAACATATCTGGTGCATTTTTATAAGCCGATATAGATTGATTTAAGCCATAGGTTATGATTATGCATACATTTTCAGCCTGAGCTGATTTAATTGCTTCTATAACCTGCTTTTGAGGCACACTTCGTTTAATATCAACAGTAAGTACAGTGTTTGTTTCTTTTGCCCATACTAATACTTCTGAAAAAAGTGGAATTCTGTAGTTAGTTACGTTACCAAAATCATCAACTAAATTTAGTTGCTGTAATTCGGCATAGGTTTGTTTACTTACTAATCCGGTTCCATTAGTTGTGCGATCAATAGAATTGTCATGCATCAATACAAGCTGATTATCTTTCGTTTTAGCTACATCAACTTCATAAATAGCATCAATCTTACTGCTCACATATTTTAATGTTTCTAAACAATTCTCAGGATAGTTCTTGATTGACTTTCCGCCGCGATGCACACTTATTTTAGGAAGTGACGCAACGTTAGAATATCGAAATGTATCTAATAGTGAAGCGTTCTCTGTATTCGTTTCAGTAGGCTTTTCATTTTTACAGTTGAACAAAAAAATTAGAAATACAATTAAAAAATACCGTTTCATAATGCTTATATAAATAAAAATGCGCTTCAAAATTGAAGCGCAAATTTACAATTAAATAAACTTTAAATTAATTAGAAAATGTAACGAACCCCAAATTGGGCTTGCCATCTTGATAACAGACTAACATCTGCATTAAAAGTTTCTGTTAGATTTCCATCGAAGGTATATGTTGGATTATTGTTTGCATCTACTGTGACACCAAGTGGCTGAATGCTATTTGGCACCTGTACAACTCCCCAATCGCTATTAATTAGGTTTCCAACATTAAGTATATCTGCACTTAACTGCAATGTATGCGTTTTACCTTTCACCTTAAAATTAAAATCTTGAAGGATTTTCACATCCCAACGACCTCTCCATGGAGATAAAGCTCCGTAACGTTCAGCATAACTACCTCTATTATCGCTTAGGTAATCATCTTGCGAGATAAATGATTCAAAAGCAGCTGCCTGTCCTGCACTTGAGAAGTTCATTTGTTGTACTTCTGCACTTGTTGGTATATAAATTAAATCATTAAAATTAGAACCATCACCATTCACATCTCCTGCATAAGTGTAGCTATATCTACCACCTCTAGCATACTCAAAAAATGTAGAGATTGTCGTTGCAAACTTATCGTTTCCATATGTGAACTTTTTAGATGCAGTTCCTATGAATCTGTGCTGATCACCATAACGAGAATTTGACAAAACTGCTTCATTAGCGTCACCAGAGATTGCATTTCCTGCAAAAGCATCACCAGTAATTTCTGCCTCAATAGAATTTACATCTTTGGCATCTAAATAATTATAAGCCAAACTTGTATATAATCCGTTATCAAAAGTTTTTGAGGCTTTTAATGTAGCATTCCAAATACGTCCTTGATCGTCATTGGTAAACACATAGGCATTTGTTGGTCCTCCGAATTCGTTAGTAGCAATATCTGCTGCCTCATAAACTGGTCTATTGTCTACACCTTGTAACGTTCCTGATGGTGTATTTAATGCCCAATTTTGTACATGAACTCCATTTATATCTTTTGTATAAGATAAATCTCCACTAAGTGTAATACCATTATCAAATCTATGGTCTGCACCAATATTTGTTCTCCAAACCTGTGGCCATTTAAAATCAGGGTCTACGATTTGATAGAAGAAAAAGTCTACACCTTGTACTTGATTACCTAACCATACAAATGGAAAACGACCTGTAAATACACCAGTTCCTCCACGGACTTGTGTTTTACTTTCTCCCTTTACATCCCAATTAAAACCAACACGTGGAGAAATTAAAGGCGTGTTTGATGGTAATTGTTCTGAATCTAAATTAACTGTTTGACCTGTGTCAGGATCAAAATAATCAATCGTTGGTTGATATGTACCACCAGAGAAATTAGCTGGATTAAACACACCACCTTTTCTATCGATATTTTCTCTAATTTTTTCTGCTGTATCAAAATACAACGGTTTATCATACCTCAAACCATAAGTCAACTTAAAATCGTCTGTCACGTTCCATTCATCTTGTACATAAAGTGCAAGCTGACCAACATTTGTTTCGGCTAATGCCCAGCCACCTGGGTTTCCTGTACCTGCACCGTTCAAACTTGCATTAGCAGAAATTGCAGCGTCGAATCGAGCTTGGATAGATGCTAAGAGTGCTTGTTGAGGAGCCATATTACCGTTCTGTGCCGCCAAAGCAGCATCTCTATAGACTTGAATATCATCGCCTGGTGTGGTGAAAAATACACCTTGAGCACCATAAGCTCCTAAATTGAATGAATTATCAAATTGAAATTTTTCATAAGAGAAACCTACAGTAAGTGTATGGTTTCCTGTTACCATACTTAGGTTATTAGTAAATTGAAATACCTTTTGATCTAATCTATTATTGATTGAAAATGGCTCATGTCCTGCAATTATATAATTTGCACCGTTATTAGTAATTGTTAATGTAGGTGCAGGTGTAGATAGTGCATCTCTAAAGTCATCAAAATGCGTGTATCCTACTTGTAGCTTATTACTTATTCCATCTCCTAAATTACTATTAAGTTCTAATTGAAATGAATCTATATTGTTATTGATTCTGTATCCAGTATTTTGAAACTGTAATTGATTAGGTCCAGGACCACGGAAACCTAAAGCAGATGGATGCGCTGGTTGTTCGCGAGAAGCCTCTAAAAAGTTATAGATAAAAGCTAACCTATTTTTGTCATTAATATTCCAATCTAATTTGAAAATTCCTTTTGTAGAATTACTTGCATATGTAAAATCTTCAAAAGCACCTGGATTGTAAAACTCTCCACCGCCAATGGAAACTTGCCCCAGTAGATCGTTAACTAAGTTCAAATCTGACGCTAATACATTAGACTCACCTGCAATACCAAGTCCTCTATTAGGAACAAAACCATTTGTACCTAAGTCATTTCTTTGATCTTTTTCAAAGTTTGCAAAGAAAAATAATTTGTCTTTTATGATTGGACCACCTAAGCTAAAACCAAATTGATTTTGTTCTAAATCTGGTCGTAATACATCATCTCCATTTACTTTGTTTCCAGTAAAACTTTCGTTTCGAGTAAATCCATATACTGTACCATGAAATTCATTAGTACCACTCTTAGTAACAGCATTGACACCAGCACCTGTAAATCCAGATTGTCTAACATCGTAAGGCGCAATAGACACCTGAATTTGATCAATGGCATCCAAAGAAATAGGTTGTGCACCACTTTGACCACCTGGTGTTGGAGAATCTAATCCAAATGGATTATTAAATATAGATCCATCCAATGAAAAATTGTTGAATTGATCATTTCTTCCTCCAAAGGAATTACCTGTAGAAGATGGTTCTAACCTTGTGAAATCGGAAGCCGATCTCGAAATTGTTGGTAATGTTCGTAATTCTCTACGACCAACGCTAGTCTCCGCGCCTGTTCTGTCGCTACTAAAAGTACCATTTACAGAGCCTGTAATAATAATAGCATCCAACTCTTCAGCATCTGAAACCATTTGATAGTCTATATTTTCTGTTTTTCCAAGAATTAGAAAAACATTCTCATAAACTTTGTCTTCGAATCCTACGTAACTAATCGTAATAGTATATGGTCCACCAACTCTTAAGTTTAGTAAAGCATAACGACCTTCTATATTCGTAGCTGCACCATATTTGGTTCCTGTAGGTGTATGCACTGCCAGGATATTCGCTCCGGGTAAAGGTTCTGAATTTTCATCAAGGATAAGACCCTTAATGCTGGAAGTTGTAATCTGGGAAAAACCAGTTGCAACAACCAGTAAAAAGAAAATAAAAAGTGATTTTTTCATGGTTAATTAATTATTGCATTAACATTAAGTTAACACAAAATTAAAATAAAATATAAAAGGCTACCTAACGGAAGCCTATTATTTATAAACCAAAAAGGTGAGTTATTAACTTTTCTCAGCAATTACTTCGAAAGGTAAGTCAACAACAACTTCTCTGTGTAATCTTACAACTGCGTTGTATTTTCCTAAACGCTTTACGTTACCACCATTAACATTGATAAATTTCTTTTCAATGTCATGACCAGCTTTTTGCAATGCATCAGCAACATCAATATTGTTCACAGATCCAAATAATTTGTCTCCTGTACCAACTTTAGATGCGATTTTAATTTCCATATCAGCCATTGCTTCTGCAACTTTCTTAGCATCGTCCACTAATTTTTGCTCTTTAAATGCACGTTGCTTTAAGTTTTCTGCCAATACCTTCTTAGCTGAGGCAGTTGCTAAAATTGCTTGCCCTTGAGGAATTAAAAAGTTTCTACCATAACCGTTCTTAACTGTTACAATATCGTCTTTAAATCCTAAATTCTCAACGTCTTGTTTTAATATAAGTTCCATTGTTATGATAATTTTATTTTAATAAATCAGCTACATATGGCATTAATGCCAAGTGTCTTGCTCTTTTTACTGCTGTAGAAACTTTTCTTTGATATTTTAAAGAAGTTCCTGTTAAACGTCTTGGTAACAATTTACCTTGCTCGTTTACAAACTTTAATAAGAAATCTGGGTCTTTGTAATCTACATACTTAATACCAGACTTCTTGAAACGGCAGTATTTCTTTGCTTTAGTGGTTTCTATATTTAAAGGTGTAAGATATCTAATCTCACCATCTTTTTTTCCTTTTGCTTGTTGATCTATAGATGCCATAATTACGCTTTTTGTTTGTTTGTTTCTCTTCTTTTCTCAGCCCAAGCAATTGCATGCTTGTCTAATTTTACAGTCAGGTAACGCATAAAACGCTCGTCACGTCTAAATTCTAACTCTAAAGGTTCGATAGCTTCTCCAGCTACAGTGTACTCAAATAAGTGATAAAAACCACTTTTCTTGTTTTGGATTGGGTAAGCTAACTTTTTTAAGCCCCAATCTTCCTTGGCTATCATCTTTGCTCCTTTAGAAATGAGAAAGTCCTCATATTTCTTTACTGTTTCCTTTATCTGATCGTCAGATAAAACGGGATTTAAGATGAAAACAGTTTCATAATGATTCATAATAAATGTGTGTTTATTGTTAAAACGGCTGCAAAAATACACATTTATAGTAATTACCGCAACTAATTGAAGCTGAATTTTTTAAGATTTTAACAACAATAATTCCTATTAAATTTTTCACAAAAAATGCATTTTACCGATGTTTTTTGGTATTTATCCGAATTTTTTGTATTCTTGTCGATGCTTAACCTAAAAATTAAATGTTATGACGCTTAATTGTGTAGTTGTTGATGACTCTGCTATCCAAAGATTGTCTATTGTAAAATTGATAGAAAATCACGAGTCTCTAAATTTAGTTGCTGAGTACAGCAGTGCGTTAGAGACTAAGAATGGATTAAACACCAAGAAAGTAGATTTAATCTTCCTCGATATAGAAATGCCAGTACTAAATGGCTTCGAACTTTTAGATGTATTAAATAATAAGCCCCAAATTATATTTGTTACAGGAAATACGGAGTATGCCTTCAAGGCCTTTAATTACGATGCTACTGACTATTTACAAAAACCAATCACTAAAGAACGTTTTAATCAAGCTGTAGAAAAGGCTATTGTACAGCACAAACTAAAACTTGATTTTAATGAAACTGAAGGTGAGCACATTTTTGTGAAAAGTAATCTTAAAAAACGTAAGGTTTATATCAAGGATATCAAATGGATCGAGGCACTTGGTGATTATGTAAAAGTTGTTACAGAAGAAACAAGCCTTGTAGTATTATCTACAATGAAAGCTTTTGAAAAAGAGCTTCCAGAAGGTAAATTCTTAAGAATCCATAAGTCTTACATCGTAAATCTTGACAAAATAGATAGATTTAACAGTAAGAATGTAGAAGTTGGTGCATACGAAATTCCGTTAAGCCGAAACAAAAAGACTCAATTAGTCGATGCATTAAATAATATGTAACTAAACTAACTCAAATATATTTTGATAAACCTCAACAGAAATGTTGAAGTTTTCTTTTTTGAAGTAGTTTCGATTTAGTAATTATCGACGTTTATCACTACTCGAACTGGTCTAAAGTCCTTAACACTGCTGAAGCTGTTATTAATTTTCCCAATCGCTTCTTTCGTTTTAGCCAAAGATTGACTTTGTGGAATTTTAATCAGAATGTTTTTATTGTATAGATTTCTAATTCGTGATACTGGTGGGAATTCTGGTCCAAGAACATTGGTCTTAAAGACTTGTCTTAAAGATTTTGCATACCAATCGGAAGCTAAGTTTACGCGGTTATAATCCTTATGCTTCAGCGTAATTTTAATTTGCCTGTAAATCGGTGGATAACGATAATTATAACGTTCATTCAACTGTTCCTTATACATTTCAAAATAAGAGTTCGTTGAAACCTGTTGCAGAATATTATGATGTGGATTGTAAGTCTGAATTAAAACCTTTCCTCTCAAATCTGTTCGTCCAGCTCGCCCTGAGACTTGCGCCATTAATTGATAACTACGTTCATGCGCCCTAAAATCAGGAAAGTTCAGGAGATTGTCAGCATTTAGAATACCTACTAACTTCACATATCTAAAATCCAATCCCTTGGTTAGCATCTGAGTACCAACCAGAATGTCAATTTCGCGTTGTTCAAATTTGGTAATCAACTTCTCAAAACCATATTTGCCGCGTGTGGTATCCAAATCCATGCGCGCAACTCGTTTCTCAGGAAACAATTGCTTTACCTCTTCTTCAATTTGCTCTGTACCAAATCCTTTAGTGTCCAATGTTGTACTTCCACAAGCTTGACAACTTTTTGTCATTGCCGAATTATAACCGCAATAATGACAACGTAGTTGATCGCGATACTGATGGTAGGTTAAACTCACATCACAATTTGGACATTGAGGTGAATGGCCACAAGTTGTACATTCTACAATTGGCGAAAAACCACGTCTATTCTGGAATAAGATAATTTGAAATCCTTCATCCAAAGCCTCAGTCATCTCTTCTATCAGTCGATCACTAAAGTGGCCTTTCATGCACTTACGCTTGTACTTATCGGCTAAGTCGACCAACTCGATATCTGGCATTAATACATTGTTATGCCTATGATTAAGCTCCACAAATCCGTATTTATTCTCTGAAGCATTAAAATAACTCTCGATGCTTGGTGTTGCAGTTCCGAGTAAGGTTTTAGATCCAAATATACCTGCCAAAACAATTGCAGCATCTCGAGCATGGTATCTTGGTGCAGGATCAAATTGTTTGTAAGATTGTTCATGTTCCTCATCGACAATAATTAATCCTAATTTCTCGAATGGCAATAATAACGCGGAACGCGCGCCAATAACAATCTGAGCTTTGTGCGAATTAGTCAAGATATTTCGCCATGCTTCTACACGTTCATTACCGGAATACCTTGAATGAAATACGGTTACTTTTTCTCCAAAATAATTCTGAAGTCGAGATACCAATTGTGTTGTTAATGCTATCTCAGGAAGTAAATACAATACTTGTTTTTCAGCCTTTAGTTGTTCCTCAATGAGTTTGACATAGATTTCGGTTTTACCCGAAGATGTCACACCATGCAATAAGGTGACCGATTTTTCTTGAAAGGCAGATTTTATCTCATTTAGAGCTTTCTCTTGATGTTCGTTGAGTCTTTTTGATTCTAATCCAGAATCACCTTCATACGATACCCTATCAGTTTGTATGTGATATTCTTCTAAAATAGTTTTATCAATTAAAACCTTGATAACAGCAGAAGAAGCACCACTTTGATTGATTAATTCCGAAACTTTTACAGGCTGTTTCGTAGTTGCTTCAATCTGAAATAATGTGAGCACTACTTCTCTTTGCTTTTTAGCTCTGCTTAAGATTTCCAGTAACTCCTGTAATGCGGTCTCATTTTGATAAACCGAATTTAAACGCACATACCGGACTAATTTCGGTGTGTATTTCTGATATATTTCTTCTTGAAGGTGAACCGCTCCTTTTTCAACCAAACTGTTAATAATTGGCAATACACGTTTTCGATCCAAAATAGAAACGATATCGTCGATTTTTAATGACGATTGATGATGTAAGGCTTCATAAATCAAAAACTCATCATCCTTTAATTCTGAATCTGCAATATCCGTGCTGTCGGTCTTGGAAATTATGGTCTCGCTTTCCAAAATTAAGGCATTTGGCATTGCAGCGCGCATCACCTCACCAATACTGCACATGTAATACTCGGCTATCCATTGCCAATGTTTTATCTGCGTATCGGTTACTAAGGGTTCATCGTCCAAAATTTGATGAATCGTTTTGGCTTCGTAAGCCACAGGTGGACTCTTATGAATGTTGAGAACTAAAGCTGTATATATTTTACTTTTTCCAAATGGTACAGCCACACGCATTCCTGGTTGCAAAAAGTTAGCTTCAGCTTCCGTAATATGGTAGGTAAAAGCCTTTTGTAGAGGAATTGGTAATATGACGTCTATAAAATAGATTATACGAGAATTATCTAATTAAATGGATATTTGATGTTACTTCACTCTTTGCCAGTATTGCGTCTTGTAAAAGAAAGCAATGTAGCCTCTAACCTGTAATGAATTTGCACTGTCGAGTTTAAGACGGCATTTATAAACTTTCCCATTACTTGGATTTAATATTGTTCCACCTTCATAAACATCATCTTCCTCAGAAAGTCCATCGATTATCTGCATTCCAATAATAGGTTCACCTTTTAAAGCACCTTTACATTGATTACATAAAGGGTTCGGTTTTTTTGCATTTAACACCTTTATGATTTTGCCGTAAACCTTACCATCTTTTTCAAAAATTTCTACGATAGACTTTGCCTTACCTGTTTCATCATCAATAGTTCTCCATGTTCCAAAAATATCTTGAGCAGATAGATTGAACGATATAAGTGATAATATGACTATGAGAATTCCTTTCAAAATGAAAATATTTTACTAATCTGATTTCTGATTACACTTTCGCAAACCTCTTAAGGTCGCATTCAATTCGTAACCCAATAACAGAATATTTGAATTTAACCACAAATACAATAACAGTATTAATAACGCACCAATAGATCCATATAGTTCATTATACTTCGAAAAGTTATCAATATATACTCCGAATAAATACGAGGTAAGTATAATCAGTAGTGTTGTTAGCAATGCACCAATTGAAAAAAACCGTGTTTGACGACCTTCTTTAGTACCAAAGTAATATAGCGTTGCCGTTGCGATATAAATCATTATTACAAAGAAGAGATACTTGGCAAATAATATCCAGCCAATTCCTGATTTCTCTGTAAGATGTTCTCCACTAATCGTTTCGTACAATGGTGTAATGATATATAATTGAAAATAGAAAAAGACAGCAACGGTTAGCATTACCAGCACGACGAGAATGAGCGCCACACCTAAAGCATATAAATACTGCTGAAACACATTACGTGTTAATTGCTTATGATAGGACGTTTCAAAACCCGAAAACACTGCATTTACACCATTCGCCATCAAAAACATAGAAAGCACAAAAACAGAAGATAATAATCCAGCTTTCTGGTTTCCTTCTATATTCTGAAAAATGGTATCCATAAAAAATCCTGAGGTTTGCGGCGGTAAAAAAGACTGCAAAAAATCGAGAAATTGTTCCTGAAAGCCTGCAATTGGAATTATTGGTATAAGAATAATTACAAATAGCAAAAACGGAAAAATAGCCGTGAAGAAACTAAAAGCAATCGCACTTGCTCTGGTTGTTAGTGTACCTTTTACAATACCTATTCCATATAATTCTAACAAATCATAAATGGAAAGACCTTCGAATCCAGGTAATTTAATCTTTTGAAAAAACACCACCAGATTGCAAATGCCCGGTATACTCTTTAGTGTTTCTTCAATTGATTTTGACATAATCGTTTTTAGGCTTATTTAAATTTTATAACGCTTTTAAGCTCAAATCCATATTATAGACCGAATGTGTTAATGCACCTGATGAAATATAATCAACACCACATTCGGCATATTTCCTTACTGTATGTTCGTTAATACCACCAGAAGATTCAGTTAAACAGGTATCGCTTATCAATTTAACGGCTTTTCGCGTGTCTTCGTAATTAAAATTATCGATCAGTATGCGATAAACACCACCACAATCTAATATCTCTTGAATCTCTTCGAGATTACGGGCTTCTACAATAATCTTTAAGTCACGTCCGGTATCATTAAGGTATGTCTTTGTTTTTTCAATCGCCTTGGTTGCACCACCTGAAAAATCGATATGGTTGTCCTTAAGCATAATCATATCATAAAGGGCAAATCTATGATTCTCGCCACCACCAATCTTTACTGCCCATTTTTCTAACGCACGAATTCCTGGTGTGGTTTTACGTGTATCCAAAATTTTAGTTCCCGTACCTTCCAATAAATCTACAAAGACCTTTGTTTTGGTTGCAATGGCACTCATTCGCTGCATCGCATTTAAGACTAAGCGTTCTGCCTTCAATATAGACTGCGAAGCACCATTCACATAAAAGGCAATATCGCCATATTTTACAGACGAACCATCTTCGATTAAAGTTTCAATCGTCATGTTTGGATCTACATATGCAAAAACCTGTTTGGCGAATTCCACACCAGCAATAATACCTTCATCCTTAACTAACAGTTTTGCTTTTCCTTGCGTATCTTCTGGAATACACGCTAAAGAACTGTGATCGCCATCACCAACGTCTTCTCGTATAGCATTTGCTATAATACCTTCTATCTCTTTATCGAATTGTTCTTTTGAAATCATGGTAGAATATTTAATGTAAAAATAGCAAATAGATTTACGTTTCATCTATGATGTTCTTAAAAACATAAACCTTAATTTTGAGTATGCAGATAAAACTCTTAGCCATAGGCAAAACGGACAATAAGCAATTACAATCCTTAATTGAGGATTATCAAAAACGCTTGGGTCATTATATCAAGTTTAGCTTAGAAATTCTACCTGATATCAAAAATGTAAAGAATTTATCGGAGTCTCAGCAGAAAGAAAAAGAAGGTGAGCTTATACTGTCCAAAACCCAAGTATCTGACAAGGTCATTTTATTAGATGAAAATGGCAAACAAATGGATTCTATGGCATTTTCGAGTTATCTACAAAAGCACATGAATTCTGGTATTAAGCAACTGATTTTTGTCATCGGTGGTCCTTATGGTTTCTCAGACACTGTCTATCAGCGTGCAAATGCAAAGTTAGGGTTATCACAAATGACCTTTAGCCATCAGATGGTGCGTCTATTTTTTATTGAGCAATTGTATCGTGGTTTCACGATTCTACGTAACGAGCCTTACCACCATCGCTAAAAAAAATCTGCAACCCTTTCGAATTGCAGATTTCTTGATTTAAATATTAACTCTACTAATAGACCTTGTAGATCTCTTTACGTTTTTCCAATTGCCGTTTTAGATCACGAATGGTTTCGTTAACCGCAGTTTCATATTCACGTTCATTTGACGTGGCAAAAATTCGTGGGCCAGGCAGGCTTAATTCTATATTACATATTTTGCCTGCATCATGGTCTTTTTCATCTTGCTTAAAATACACTTGAGCAGAGATAAGAAACTCATATTTTTCGCTCAACTTATCCAATCTTGTTTTGGTGTACTTTGATAACATTTCACTTACATCCATATTCACATACTGAAAATTTACCGTCATAATTATTGAATTTAATTGGTTTAACTTATTGACTCTAAGATACGAAATTTAGGACAGTCAAAAGCTGATAATTGTCATAAAAATGACTTAAAAAGGAATGCCTTTGAAAGTCCTTAAACATTATTACGTCCAACTAAGGGTAAATAAGCCAATTATGAAAACTACTGTAGAAAATGACATTATAATATTTGATGGTGAGTGCAATCTTTGCAATGGCGTTGTTGGATGGTTATTAAAATTTGCACCTGAAGATATATTCCAATTTGTACCGTTTCAATCTACATACGGACAACAACTACTAACGGAATATAATTTCCCTACCGAACTAGTTGGACACAGTCATTCTTATTGACGATAATGGACCAACAACACACTCAGATGGGTTTCTAAAAATTGTATCTAAAATCCCAAAATGGTAACGTGTAGCAGCGCTTTTGGCTTTTATACCACGATTAATACGCGATTACATCTACAAAACTGCATCGAAAAACCGAGTCAAGTGGTTTGGAAAGTCTAAAAGTTGTACAATTGATTTTAGGTAACTTTAAGTTTCCCAAACATTAATAGCACCTTAATGACTTAGTTCATTGAAGGTATGATTAAAGAAGCTAATGAAAACTCTTAACTCGAACGATTAGCACACGAACTGTTTGACGTAGTTGGACCAAGATTAGTCGGTACTCCTCAAATGGAACATGCAAGTAAATGGGCAATTGAACAATACGCTAAATGGGGAATTCCAGCGAGAAAAGAAAACTATGGTACCTGGCGCGGTTGGGAACGTGGTATTACACATATTGATATGGTATCACCACGAGTACAATCATTAGATGGTATGCAATTAGCTTGGAGTGCAAGCACACCAAAAGGAGGCGTAACTGCAGAAGTAATCACCTTACCTGAAACGATAACCGATTCTACAGCATTCAAAAACTGGTTACCCAATGTGAAAGGAAAATTTGTGATGATTTCTATGCCTCAACCAACAGGACGTCCAGATTATAATTGGGAAGAATTTGCGACAGAAGAATCCTTTACAAAAATGAAGGAAGAACGCGATGAACAAACAAGAGCATGGCGCGAAAAAATTCGAAATACAGGTTACACATCACGATCTCTTGGTAATGCTTTAGAAGAAGCTGGAGCAGTTGGCTTAATAGCAAGTTATTGGTCAAGAGCCTTTGGATCTAATAAAATTTTTAGTTCTCGAGTTAAAAATATACCAACTATCGATATTGAATTAGAAGACTACGGAATGCTATATCGTTTAGCGACTTACGGAAACAAGCCAATGATTAAAGTAGTTGCAGAATCCATAGAACTTGGAGAAGTGCCTACATTTAACACTATTGCAGAGATTAAAGGAAGTGAAAAGCCAGATGAATATATTGTACTCTCAGCGCATTTCGATTCTTGGGATGGCGCTCAAGGTGCTACTGACAATGGAACTGGAACTCTTGTAATGCTAGAAGCTATGCGTTTACTTAAAAAGTTTTACCCAAACCCGAAGCGTACGATTTTGGTTGGACATTGGGGAAGCGAAGAACAAGGCCTAAATGGTTCCAGAGCCTTTGTAGAAGTTCATC